>CANQML010000074.1 GCA_947624935.1 Candidatus Gastranaerophilales bacterium | reverse complement strand
GCAGTCATTGCAGACGTCAACCGCAGACCCGTTAAATGCGAGCGAGTAAGAAATCGTCTTAACGTCTTAACGACTTCCAAAAAAGTAGCTTTCACTTTAGCGGAAGTTTTAGTCACCCTCGGCGTTATCGGTATTGTCGCAGCCATGACAATCCCGACTTTGATAAGCAGTTATCAGGAAAAAGCTACTATCGCAAAGGTTAAAAAGTTTTACAGTACTTTTGCTCAAGCCTGCCAGCTTGCAGTTGTTGAAAACGGAACCATGAATGAATGGGGGTTGTCAGGTTATGAGGAAAATAATGATAAAAATAGTCAGTATTTGCTCTCTGACAAATATTATGCCAGCATTGATAAATTTATGAATAATATTGCAAAATATATGAAGGCAGAGTATGTTCCAAAAAGGACTTTGAGAGCTAACAACAAAGTTGAAGGCGGTTTGTATTTTAATGACGGAACATATATTATGGGTATCTATCTTACCCCGCCGAATTCTTGTACAACACCTGTCGCTCTGTGTGGTGATGTTTATATTTCAACTGACGGAGGTGTTGTCACTCCGGGTAAAAACCAATTTTCTTTTTTATTTTATGCAGATGGTAAAGTAAGACCAAACGGTTCAAGCAAATCTGTATTTAATGGTAATTGTAAATCGGGTTTAAATCGTGGTTTGTGTACTGCTTGGCTGTTAAAGTACGAAAATATGGATTATCTAAAATGCCCCGAGGAATTAGAATGGGACGGTAAACATAAATGCTCCGAATAGTACTGTGCCGTTAGGCACAGTAAACGTCAATTAATGGTTCATACGGATGAACAAATTATTTGTAAAAATGGTAAAATTATAAAGTATGCACGAAAAATTTAACCGAATAATTTGTCAGAGAATAGTTGAATTGAGAAAGAAGCATAATCTTACTCAAGAGCAGTTGGCTTACCAAAGCGGTATATCCAAAGGCGGGCTTAGTGAGATAGAAAGATGAAAGAACCCAGACTTTTTACCATAATGAAAATTTGTGCCGCAATCGGAATTTCCCCCAAAGAATTTTTTAAATGTGAAGAAATAGAAGATTTTATCAAGATTTTATAGTTTTAAAAGACCGCCCCATGGCGGTCTTTCTTCGTTTATTTAATGTGTGCCTAATGTTGTTTGTACACTTTCCTTGTGTACCTTTCAATAAACGGGGTATCTATTTCAAAAATATGGACTCTTGCAGCGCCTACTTGCGCTCTTAGTTCGTTATGCACCGTCTGGAATTTGCTTTCTCCGCCATAAGAGGGCAAAAGATTTTTTAACTCCTGATTTTCTTTCAAAGACGGAATTTTTATCTTGCACGAAACTGCTCGGTCAATATTTTTGTTTGCCACTACCAATAAGGTTTTTCCTTGATAGTGTCTTGCGTATGCTATAATTTGGTCGTTTGAATCACCGGTTTTTTCAAGCTCAACAAGTGAACCCTTGTTAATTACATCGGCATATTTATCTTTCAATTTTAAGCATTCTGTCATAAAAGCGCCGATTTCCGGATTTTTACCACCGGGCTTTCTTGACGGGTTAAATATATCAAGTCTGCCATGGTGTACGGTCATTTCATGGTTATCGGTAGCGGTTACGGGGTTATACTTGCCCTCGTAAGGATAAGCGTAATAATCTCCCGATTGGAAACCGTCCACAAAATACGGGCAAAGCATCGGTAATGTAGCCTGCAAACCGCTTGTCATATTGCAATAATCCACTCTGCCATGATACATCGGGGAAATATCGTCATGCGTTGCAAAAGAACCTATCAAAGTCTTGCCTTTGTCCAAATTGTATGACATATCAAGTTGCTCTTTCACGTAATTCATAAATTCGCTTGCCGTAGCCCATTCGTGGAAAATATGATATTGCCCGTAAATCGCATCGAATCCGGCTCTTAGCAAATCTTCCGGTCTGTCGTATGCCATATTCGCTTGCGGAGATGCGTCTTCATAAGTATAAGTTTCCGCAAGCCAGCCAAATTCAGGGTCTAATTTTCTTGAATACGGTATTATTATATCCCAAAATTCAACCGGTTTTGCTCTTGCAACATCGGCTCTTATACCGTCAACGCCCATATCAACGCAAAAATCAATGTATTCTTTGTGAAGCTCTAAAAGTTTCGGGTTTAAAGTCCTTTTGCCTTCGTCTTCCCAAGGCTGGAACATTCTGATATCGTTCCACCCTTGCGGAGTTTTTGCGAGCCCGTTACGCTCTCTTGCCATTAATTCCGGTTTTTCCAAAAACATATCGTAAGACGCACAACTCGGCAAATCAAGCATTACCTTAATCCCACGCTTGTGGCATTCGTCAACAAATGCTTTGAATTGTTCTTTGTCACTTCTGGGGTCGTTTTTATCAATAAGCATCGGGTCTATTTTTAGCAAATCTTTGGGTGAATATACCGAACCTGCCGTTCCCATAGCTTTATTTTTACCGGGCTCGTGAATAGGTAATATGTGAAGCGTATTAAAGCCCTGCGCCTTTATTTCATCTAATCTTTCTATCGCATTTAAAAACGTACCGTGTTGCTCACTGCCGTCAATGTATTCGTTACCGTTTGTATCCTTTGCGTTAAAGGTTCTGGGCAAAATCGCCAAGATTTTTGCCTCATTATGGTTAAAAAGGCTTTTTAAATTGTTTTTGTATTGAAAATCAGAATGCGAAATTATCGGAGAATTTATTACAGCCTGATTTTTGAGAAAGTTTTCCAGCAAGTTTGTACTGCCTTTAAACTCTGTCGATTTTTTGGGCAAAACAGGTGCTTTTGGATTATTAAAAGTTAAGAAATTCACAGGATTAATCATGATTTATCCTTTCGGGGTTTTTCATTTTTCCAAAGAAAAATTGAGTTAAAACAGTCAGTGCAAAAAGCCCTGCACCTATTGAACCAAATGTCTTAAGCCAGCTTTTTTGATTGAAAGCTTCTTGCATGCTCTTATGGAACATTTTTTCCGGTGACATACCCATTCTTAAAAACTTCGTGTAGGAAGTCGCTTTGCTGCGATTTCCCGATATTAAATGGTACTGCTTAACAAAATAGTATGAATCTCCTATTTCGTTTAAGAAATCTTTTCTGTAATTTTTAAATCCTTCTTCAATCTGCGACTTGGAAAGTAATTTTTTTGTATCAGGGTGAATGTCATTTTCAAACATGAGTTTCATAACTTCTTTGAAAAATGTCTTATCATTAGGTAAATCGACCTTTTTACCATTCAAATATTCATATATAACTCTGCCCGCCTCAACTCTTATATTGCCTAATTCCATATTCGGGTTGGGGTTTCTGAGCGCATAGAATTTTGTCATAAAATCGGCTGTCGAACCTTCAATACTCATATCACGTGCAAGTTTTGCCACTTCTTCTTTAATTTCTTTAGGCATCTTTTCATGAAGTGCAAGTATGTTTTCCTGTTTAGAAATTCTTCTGAATAAATCCATTGTATTCAACATTCTGTACATTGAACTTCTTATACCGAGTAATCTGTCTTTGACGTAAGACAATTGAATATTTTTCAAAGAACCTTCTGCCTGACCGTTTTTGCCCACCAAAGCCTCCACGGATTCGTCCATGCCGTTTGATTGTAAAAATTCGCCAAACTCACCAAATACCTTGTTTACGTTCATCTCGTAACTTCCTTCGATATCTGCGGGCAAATCCAAATTCTTAATCTGATCTTCCAGCTTAACGATTTTGGTTAATAATGATTTGAACACTCTTTCATAATCAATTTCGTTTGAAGTTACGGTACCAAGCTTGTCACGCAGTATCTTTGAGGCGATTTTGCTGTCATGACGCGCCGCTTTGATTTCATCTTCAGAAATATTAAATATTTTCGGGAAAGCGGAAGTGACTTCGTTCCAAGCATTTGCCGCAACTGTCTCCGGCGCCGCAGCTGATTTCAGATAAATATACTTGTCCAAAATGGCATTCTTCGCTTTGAAATCAAATAACTTATTAGAAAAACGCATTAATTTCGATATTGTATTTTCGCTCAAAACCGTATTTTGTTTCGATTTTAAAATATTTATAACAGAATTTTCGGAGTTGACGAGTTTGTACATTACTTTATCGTCATTCGTATGTTGTTTAACTTCTTTGCCTATTTGGTGAGCAAGTTTTCTTATTTCCTCTTCGCTAAATTCATTGCTTTTTAATAATGCCTTCAAGGTATCTTTATTAAGAACAACTTTGTGTTCGGATATATCTTCAACGGACTTGATTATGTTATCAATTACAAAATCATCAACTATATATTTTTTATCACTCAAGCCTAACATTTCTCTTATGTTTATACTAAAAGATTTTGCGGTAAGCGGATTAATGTCTTTTAGCAATATTTCTTCGGCTTGTTTTACAAATTCGGGTGTGATTTCTTTGTTTTTGTTGGAATTTAACAACGCTTTAAAGTTTTCAAGCCCTTTTTTGTCAATAAAATCTTCATAACGGTCATTAATACTGCTTAAAAGCCTGTTTGCTTTCTTATCGCTTTGTTTTCCAAGATAATTGTTAAGCGGTTTTTCAAGCGCATTACATATCAATGCGCTGAATACGGGAGTTGCAAAACCTGCCGTCATCATCCACATTGTGTTGTTTTGAACGGCGATTTTTTTCATTTTTTCTTGTATAAATTCCTTGCGGTTTGGAATATCGGTTGGAATGTTAAGTCTGTCACCAATTTTGTGCAGTTTTTTCTCGTTTACCAAATCCCAAGGGATATATTGCGGGTCTTGGAAAAACAGCTTTTCTCTGCCGTAACTGTCTTCATATTTTTTGCGAATATTTACGCCATGTATTAGTTTTGCAGGCAGTTGAAGTGCCACTTTCGGCCACAATGCCATTGCCCCGAAAAATGAGCCTAATCCTATAAATTCCATTGCTTTTGTCAGAGGGGTCTGTTTTCTTGTCATTAAATATAGTGCTATTGCAAGCCCGCCAGCTTTCATGCCTACATCGTTAACTTTACCCAATTCGTGGTCATTCGCTTTTCCCTGTACTGCATTTTTTACGGATTTTGCATCGTAAGCCAGCCTTTTTGCAGAGTTCACAGGCATATTCAAAAGCCCGTTGTTTACAAGATGTCCTTTAGGCGGCAAAGGTTTTATAAATGTTCTGTTGGAAAGTACATATTCAATGTCAAGATTACGGTCATTGACAGGTTGATTATTCATATATGATTGAATCAGATTTGTTCTCATCAGCTCACCACATACTTTCTTTTATCGTCAATAACATTTTTTGTTCCCGCAGGCTTTTTATGCGGAATTGCGTTTATAATGCCCAAAACCGTTGAGGCAGCAGCTGCGCCCACCATAATTTTACCCGCATACTTCGATGAGCCTGAGCCGTTCCACAAGCTTTTTGCCGAATCTTTTGCGCTGCGGACAAGAACTTTTAATGAATGAGCAAATTTATCCGTTTTCCAGAATTTCAAAGTGGCGGATTTAAAATAGTCATCCCAGGGCTTTTGGAAAGCCAAGCATACACCGGTCGCAGCCCAAAGGTATGACGAAATCGTTTTTGCCAAGTCAGTTTTTACGGCAATTTGCTTGATTACAGGTTTCATTTCCTGATCGGAATCTTTAAGGTTTTCGCCATATCCGAGGCGTTTTGCGATTTTATCAAAATATTCGTTTCGGTTTTCGCCTTTGGCTTCGGATTTATAGAACAAATCCCAGCGCGGAAAATCTTTGCTTTCAAAAGCTTTGTGATATTCTATGCTCATAATATCTGTGTCATAGATATCATCGGGCAATTCATAAATAACTTTGGCATAAGGTACTTCCGTATCAACACCCGTAAGCCATTTGACAGGATTTGTCACAAATGATTTTGAAATTCCTTTCATTAATCCGTAGAAAAGCACGCCCAGTGCCATTTTACGTCCTAATGCACCGGCTTTTGATGCCGCAAACGGAGCAAAAACTTTGTTTTTGGAATTGAAAACCGACATCATCATCAAACTGCCAATCAAATAAGGAACGTTGCCCATTGTTAAAAATTCATAAAAATTGGCGTTTTTATCTCCCTTAAAACCTTTGCTCGGATAAATCGTAATCGCGTTTGTAAGCTTGTCCAAACCAATTCTTGCACGTGTCGAAAAGTTATTTTTTAACAGTGTGTCTTTATCATAAGGCAACTTGTTAGCCTTATCACTGGTAAAATTTATATTACTATTGAATTTACTTACCGGTAAAATCATTTTAACTCCGCACTGAATATATAAAGCCTGTAAAAAAAATTTTTGCTCTCTGCTCAATAAAATTTAACAATTTTTTACATTACAACTGAGAAAAATATTGCGGTAAAAATCCCCACTATGACGCAGTAATAACCAAAGATCGCAAGAGAAAACTTTGATACAAACTTTAAAAAGTATTTGATACACAAATACCCTACAATACCCGAAACTATCGTTCCTAAGATGATTGCTCTCCAATTATACAACAAAGCTTCGTTAAAATCAATCTTTATAAAAGGATAAATCATAGAAGCGCCCAAAATAATCGGAATGCTTAAAAGAAAAGAGTATTTAGCGGCATCAAGCCTTGTCATGCCATTAAACAACCCTGTTGCAATTGTCCACCCCGAGCGGGAAAATCCCGGAAGCGCCGCAAGACCTTGAGCTATTGCAATAAATATTGAGCTTTTTAAATCGACATGCTCTTTTGTCGGGATTTTCTTTGAACGATATTCGCTATAAAAAAGTACAAACCCTGTGAGTATAAGCAAAATACCGACAATAGCGGGCGAATACACAAGTTTTTCTGCAACATGCTCCATAGGATATGCAACAAACACTGTGATTACAGTGCCAAGCATTATATACAAACCCGTTTTTGCGTTTATATCCGAAAAATCTTTTGTTTTTACGCCATAAATAAGCGCCTTTAAAATTTGGCAGATTTCTTTTCTAAAGAAAATCAAAACCGCAACCAAAGTCCCAAAATGCAGCATTATGTCGCACAAAATTTCTTCGTTTGTCGACTGAACAATTTCAATCCCTTTAAAAACCTTATAAAAATTGGATGTAAAAACCAGATGAGCAGAACTTGACACCGGCAAAAATTCGCTCAAGCCCTGTACAATCCCCATCAAAACCACTTGTATTAAATTCATTCTCACTCCTTGTATGATGCGCAGGAAGTTTGGGTTTCCCACACCGAAACTTTGCTCAATTGAACAATTTTTTCTTTTAACTTATGATAAATAAACCTTGCAATCATCTCGCTTGACGGGCTTTCGCCTTTAAATTCTTCAAGCTCGTTGATGTCTTTATGGTCTAAAATATCCAAAATAGCGTTCAATTCACGCTTTAAAACTTTATAATCAATCAAAATGTTGCTTTTATCAAGAGTTTCGCCCTCTACATAAGCCTCAACAAGCCAATTGTGACCATGCTGATTTTCGCACTCGCCGTCGTAATTAAGTAAGTGATGGGCGGCTGAAAAATGAGCTTGAGTTTTAATTTCAAACATTTTGCCCCTCCGCAACGATAGGGTCTTTTTCTATCCCCTGACAATCAAGAATAAAGTCGCACAGTTCTCTAACAGCGCCCCGTCCGCCTGCTTTAGTCGAAATAAATTGACAGACATTTTTAACCTCATCAACCGCGTCATTAGGGCAGCATGCCAGCCCGACTTTTTCAAGACAGCAAATATCGGGCAAATCATCGCCCATATAAGAAATTTCGTCGTAAGACAGATTATATTTTTGTCTTAATTCTTCAAGTGTCGGGAGTTTATATTTTTTTCCCTGATGAAGTTCTGTTATATTAAGGTTTTTAGCCCTATGCTCAACGGTTCCGTTGCATCTTGCCGTGATAATAGCGGTTATAAACCCGTGTTTTGCCATTCTGATAAGTCCATGACCGTCTTTAACGTTGAAAGTTTTGTATTCAACACCGTTTTCGTCATAAGTAACACTGCCGTCGGTCAAAACCCCGTCGCAATCGAACGCAAGCAATTTAATTTTTTTAGCTCTGTCTTTCATACAATGATTATACGTTAAAATAAGCTCGCATGTCAATTTGTGTTTGAACAAAATGTGCGAAATTACCGTTAAGCAACTCCGGCTTTTAAGATGTCATGGATATGTATAACCCCTATCGGGCGGTCGTTTCCGTCAACAACCGCAAGCGCCGTGATTGAATACTTTTCCATTAAATGCAGCGCACTTGCCGCATAATCTTCTTCTTTAATCCGTTTCGGATTGGCTGTCATTACTTCTTTTACGGCAATAGACAAGTCGTTTTTATGCTTGATTAAAGTTCTTCTGATGTCGCCGTCGGTTAAAACACCCGTAATAACACCTGATTGATTTACCATAATTGCCATGCCGAGCTTGTATTTTGAAATTGTTTCAATAACGCTTGTAAAGCTTTCGTTTTCGTGAACTATCGGGAGTTTTTCCATATCGGAAAGCATCAAATCTTTAACACGGTATAAAAATCCTTTGCCAAGCGCACCCGATGGGTGGAAAATCAAAAAGTCTTCTTCCGAAAATCCTCTTTTTTCCAATAAGCAGACCGCCAAAGCGTCGCCCATCGCAAGAGTTGCGGTTGTGCTTGCCGTAGGCGCTTTGTTTAACGGGCAGGCTTCTCTTTCAACCGATATATCAAGCACCACATCGCCCGCTTTTGCAAGTGTTGAGTTTAAATTCCCCGTCATGGCAACCATTTTTACGCCAAAACGTTTAATCAAAGGGAGCAAATTCATCAATTCCTGCGTTTCGCCGCTGTTTGAAATTGCAATAACAACATCTTCACGGGTTATTATGCCCGAATCCCCGTGGGTGCTTTCCGCGGGGTGAAGAAAATAGGACGGTGTGCCCGTTGATGATAGCGTTGCGGCAATTTTTTTGCCGATAAGCCCTGATTTTCCCATTCCCGTTATTATTACTCTGCCTTTGCAGTTGTATAAAAGTTCAACCGCATTATCAAAATTTTCTCCGATTGTGTCCACAAGCCTTAAAATAGAATTTGCCTCTATTTTTAAAACATCTTTTGCCAAGTCGTTTATTGATTTTACCAACATATTCTCTGCCTTTCAAAAACAATTATACACTAAATATCGTATAAACGTATTAAAATTATATAAAATTTTTAAAGAAATCGGCGGGTTTTGCGACAAAAAAATTACGATGAAAAAATTTTTAGACTGTGGAAATTCCGCACAAATTTTAGACGAAATAAAAAAATACATAAACAAATACGACTGTCCTGAGATGAATTTGGACTTATCAAGGATGAACATACTTGATGCGGCAAAAGTTATGATGTTATCATCGGTATATCACTTAAACAAATACCCCGAAGGCAAAATCAGATGCCACGTCAAATCCGGCGATATAAAAGGGCTTGTTGCGGCTTATATGACAAAAAACATTGAAGTTGTAACATGATTTAACAATCTTCTTGCAAATTAAGATTTATGTATTACTATAATACATAGCCGAAAGTTTTGGGCTTTGGTATGCCTAAACTTTTTTCAGTTACTTAAAAAGGAGATAAGAAAATGCCAAAAATGAAAACACACAGATCAGCCGCAAAGCGTTACAAAGTAACGGCAAACGGCAAAATTATGAAAAGACAAGCAGGTATAGGCCACTTGCTCCAACACAAATCAGGTTCGAGAAAACGCAGAATTTTCAAACTTGTTGGTGTTTCTGAGTCACACATTAAATTGGTATCCAAAGAGTTACCATACAAGAAGTATTCAAGATAGGAGCAAAAAATGAGAGTAAAACGTGGTAATGTTAGTCGTTTAAGACACAAAAAAATATTAAAACTTGCTAAAAGCTTTAAAGGTGCAAGAAGTAGAATTTTCAAAGTAGCAAACACTGCTGTAATGAAAGCGTTAAAGTATGCCTACAGAGACAGACGCACCACAAAACGCAATATGCGCCGTCTTTGGATTGTCAGAATTAACGCCGCAGTAAGAGAACGCGGTATGAGCTATTCAAGATTTTTGAACGCTTGCAAAAAAGCAAATATCGTTGTTAACAGAAAAATGCTTGCAGATTTGGCAGTTAATGACAAAGAGGCTTTTGATGTTGTATTTGAAGCAGCCAACGCTGCAAAATAGCATTGAAATCAAATAAAAAAACTCCCCAAAAGGGAGTTTTTTTATTTGAAAGGATTGCAATCATCGGGAAACTTCCATCCATTGAGCTGAGTTTTCTTTATACATGGCAGATTTTCTTCTGTTCCGTCCCAATCGGATCCTATATATGGCTCCATACCCTTTCCTTTGAAATACTTTGTTCGGACTCCCGCTGGGCTTTTCGGATAAAAACCAAATAAAAATCTATCTTTATTATAAACATTATGTTTGGACTCAAAAACATGTGAGCCTATCGGGAAAAAATATATGTCTTGACTGAAATAAGAAAACACTGCGGAAGATCCATCGAGAAATTTAACAAGAAGTCCACCCTTATCATCTGCATCAATTTTTGTAAATATATCGGCTAACTGATTGTAAAATTTGTAATCGGTTATTTTTAAATAAGGTTTAAAAAACTTTTCAAAATTATAAGTTATACATTTTTCTTCATAACCTGTTGAACAAAATTCGTTTTTAAAGTACCAAGTGGTTTTATCGCCGTTATCAATTTCAGATAATGCAATAGCGTTATTCATAACGCTGTAAAATCTCATCAATCTTGTTTCAGTGACTTTTTGTTGGTATTTATTCATAACCGTTGGGATGGTCATCGCCGCCACAATGCCGATGACAGCCAATGTGACGAGAACCTCAGCGAGGGTGAAGGCTGTTTTCTTGAAGTGAGTAAAGTGAGTGAGGTGAGTAGAGTGAGTAAAGTGGTTACTACTAATTAGGCTTTGTGGAATGCCACTGTTATTGAGGTATGCCCCCTCGCCCCTTGTGGGAGAGGGTTGGGGTGAGGGGTTTTGACTGTCAATGTTTGAATTGACCCCGCCCCTGTGGTTGT
>CANQML010000073.1 GCA_947624935.1 Candidatus Gastranaerophilales bacterium | reverse complement strand
GGGGGGTAATTCCCAACATAAACCCCGCCCCTGCGGTTGTAACACTCGTAAACTCGTGAACAACCGCTTCCCCGCCCACAAGGGGTGGGGATTGTGTGGCGACACTCCACAAAGCCTGCTTAATGTAAAGCACTTATTCGCTTATTCACCTATTCACTTATTTACTTCAAAACGTGTTGCCTTCACCCTCGCTGAGGTTCTCGTCACGTTAGCCGTAATCGGCATTGTCGCTGCCATGACCATTCCAAATTTAGTTCAAAGCTACAAGAAAAAAGTCGTTGAAACGAAACTTGTTAACTTCTATTCAACGATTAATCAAGCGTTTCAATTATCGGAAATTGATAACGGTCAAGCTATAACATGGGAAAAAATCCCGAAAGATGAAGAAGGTATGAAAGATTGGTTTGGGAAATACCTTTTGCCCTATATAAAATCCCCAAAAGTTGAAAGCAGTACAAATGAAACAGAAAGTGATATAAAAATATATTTCCCCGACGGCAGTTTTTTAAGATATTGTAGTGCTGCCGAATCCGGACTACAATATTTTATAGACAAATCTAAGAGACCTGTCGGAGTAGGTTGGTTTTATTTTGTGTTTTCACCCAATCGCGGCGGAAAGCAGGCGGTTGATAAAAACAAACTGGTTATACCGCTTATCCATGATGTGTTCAATAATATTGAAACCATAAAGGAAAATTGCGGAGGAAAAATGACAGGCGGTATAGGCGGTGGAGCATACTGCACATATTGGATTATGCTCAACGGCTGGAAAATCCCCGAGGACTATCCTTACAAATTTTGACGGGTTAATTATGGATTGCCGCGTCGGGCTGTGCCCTCCTCGCAATGACGTATTATGTAACATCCGATGTGGTTTGGCAAAAAGAGCCCTCACCTGCAGTTGTAACACTCGTAAACTCGTGAACAACTGCTTCCTCTCCAAATAGGGAGAGGAAAAAGTAACGTGTTCCCTCTCCCGGTGGAGAGGGTTAGGGAGAGGGTTTTTCATGATAACAGTGGCATTCTACAGAGCCTAATTAAGAATAAGGGCTTATTCACCTATTTGCTTATTGGCTTATTCGCTTTGAAATGAACTTATCGTCTTAACGACTTTTATAACTAAAACAACCCGCGTTGTTCGACGGTTTGAGGTGATTTCAACCCTAAATGTCTGTAAGTTTCGGGCGAAACTTTCCTCCCTCTCGGGGTTCTTTGGATTAAACCTGCCTGCAATAAGTACGGCTCGCAAACATCCTCCAATGTCCTTACATCCTCGCCGATTGCCGCCGCTATCGTTTCTATCCCCACGGGTCCGCCGTCAAATTTGTCTATTATCAGTCGTAACAGCGTTCTGTCGGTCGTATCAAGCCCAAATTCGTCAATCTTCAGCAGGTCAAGTGATTCGTTTGCTATATCTTCATTAATTTTCCCGTCATACTTTACAAGCGCAAAGTCGCTCACACGCTTTACAAGCCTGTTTGCAATACGTGGTGTGCCGCGTGAACGCTTTGCTATTGCATGTGCGCCTTTTTCATCTATATCAATTTCCAAAATCTTTGCTGTGCGTTTTATGACCTGTGACAGTTCATCTTCCGTGTAAAACTCAAGTCTGTGAACAATCCCGAATCTGTCGCGCAAAGGCCCTGAAAGTTCTCCCGCTTTTGTTGTTGCGCCAATCAAAGTGAATTTTGGCAAAGGTATTCGCATTGTTTTGACCGTTTGGCTTTTGCCCGTTGTCATATCAAGCACAAAATCTTCCATAGCGGGGTACAAAATTTCTTCGGCAACTTTATTAAGCCTGTGGATTTCATCTATAAACAAGATTTCACCGCCCTTTAATGACATCAAAATCCCTATGATATCTCTCGGGCGTTCAAGAGCAGGCGCTGACGTTATCTTGATTTCCACCCCCATTTGTTCTGCAATAACTCCTGCAAGCGTGGTTTTTCCAAGCCCCGGAGGCCCGTAAAAAAGCAGGTGATCTAACGGGAGTTCACGTTTCTTTGCGGCTTCTATTGATATTTTTAAGGTTTCTTTCAGCGCGCTTTGCCCGATATAGGCATCAAAAGTCTTTGGGCGGATTGAGTTTTCAAAATTTCTGTCATACTCTATTTTTTCCGCCTTAACGTTATCATTGCGTTTTTTAAAATCTTCGTTGTCTGCTACTATGCTCATTGTTTTTCTTTTTATTCCATGTTATCATAAAACCGTTGACAGGGAAAGTTTGTAAAGAAGGAGAAGATATGAAAGTTTCACAGCGCTTGGAAAAAATCCCCCCGTATTTGTTTGCGGAAATTGACAGAAAAATTGCCGAGGCAAAGGCAAAAGGCATTGATGTTATAAGTTTAGGTATTGGCGATCCGGACTCTCCGACTTTACAGCCTGTTGTTGATGCTATGCACAAAGCAATAGATAACCCAAAAAACCATGATTACCCGCCTTATAACGGCACAGAAGCTTTCAGAAAAGCAGCATGTTCTTGGATGAAAAGACGTTTTGGCGTTGAGCTTGACCCTGAGTCTGAAATGCTCTGCAACATCGGTTCAAAAGAGGCAATAGCGCATGTGTTCTTTGCATTCGTTGATGAAGGCGATTACACGCTTGTACCTGATCCGGGGTATCCCGTTTATAAAAACGCAACAATTTTTGCGGGCGGAACACCATATTCCATGCCGCTTTTGGAAGAAAACGGTTTCTTGCCGGATTTGGATAAAATCCCCGAAGATATCGCAAGAAAATCAAAAATCATGTTCTTAAATTACCCCAATAACCCAACCGGGGCTGTAGCTACAAAAGAATTTTTCAAAAAAGCGGTTGATTTTTGTAAAAAATACAGTATTTTACTTTGTTCCGATATGGCGTATAGCGAAATGACATTTGACGGCTATAAAGCACCGTCGGTTTTGGAGGTTGAAGGCGCAAAAGATGTAGCGCTGGAATTTTATTCTCACTCAAAATCGTACAATATGACCGGCTGGCGTGTCGGATTTGTTTGCGGAAACAAAGATGCCGTAAAAGCTCTTGGCACAATAAAAAACAATATAGATAGCGGAACCTTTAAAGCAATTCAAGAAGCCGCAATTGCCGCTTTTGATATCGACAATTCTTATATTGATAAACTTAACAAAATGTATCAGGAACGTCGTGATGTTATGGAAAAGGGTTTAAAAGAGCTCGGTTGGAGAGTCAAACCCTCAAAAGCGACATTTTACATTTGGATTCCCGTACCAAAAGGTTACACATCAGAGCAGTTTGCGACCAAAATGCTTGAAGATGCCGCAATAGTTGTTCCGCCCGGAAACGGTTACGGCAAATTCGGCGAAGGTTACATACGTATCGCTCTGACTAAAGATGTTGAAGTCTTAAAAGAGTGTATTAAACGTATGAAAGACGCTAAAATTTTATATGATTAGTAATCTTTATATATTCATGTTATAATTTTCTTATGGAATGTCCAAAATGCGGTTTAGAAATTGATGATAACGCAATGGTATGCCCTAATTGCAAAAAGGTGTTGAAAGTCATTTGCCCTATTTGCAAGGCGGTTAATGAAGGCAATATTTGTAAAAAGTGCGGCTATGTCTTGGTTACAAAGTGTAATAATTGCGGTAAGGTTAATCCAACTGCAAATAAACTTTGCGCAAAATGTAAATTCCCGCTTGAAAAAAGCGTTATTTTAAACGAAGCCAACTCGGATGATTTTGTTATGCTAACTTTGGATTTTCCTAATTTGTCCGACATAAAAGATGTGCTCGGCTCGTCGAAAAGTTTTACCAAATTTAAACAGCGTCTTGATAAAATCATAACCGATTACCTGAAACCTTTGGGGTTAAGACGTCAAATCATTGACAAAACTTATGTTATAAGGTTTTTAAAAGACTACACCTTCAACGGTTGCGTTAACAGCGCAGTTAATTCCACAGTTGAAATATTAAATTTGTTGACCAGGATGAATTGCAAACTTACAAAAAGAAAAAATATATCCGTAAGATGCAATATGTTTATGCTGAAAAAATCCGTTAATGACGATCCCAATGATTATAAATGCGACTTCAACATTAATATGATTTACCAAAAGGGCAAAAATGAGCAGCAGGTTTTAAATTCATTCCAGGTAATCACCGATTCCGCGCTTTTTGAAGTGCTTGAAAAGAACTATAAACTCAATCAGTTGAACTCTGTCATGGTTGATGGCGTGATGAAAATGTATTATGAATTGGATGTTAAAGACCTCATTGAGATTGATCCGACTTTGTTTGAAGATGAAGATGATGATAACATTCAGGTTCCGAATTTTGTCCAAAAACTTTTATTAGAACAGGATAAAATAGACGGCGAAGCCTTAATAAAAGCTGAAAGACCGATTGACCCCGATGCGATTTATGATATGAAATCAATTGATTTTAGTGATGTTTCATGTTCGTTTATAAGAACTGAAAATATTGATGTTTTCAATTATATAATTGACAGATTAACCGCAGTTCCGTTGGGTATCCTTTCCATAAAAACAGACAGGTTGTATGCGCCGTATTCATTGAAAGTAATTAATGAAATCGAAAAGTTGAAATTGTATAATAATATAATTTCCATCACTTGCTATGACGAGATGAAATATTCGCCTTATGCATTTTTCAGAAATTTGGTTTCGGCAATATTTGAATACACTATTTCTCAAAAGCTTTTCAACACAAATGATTTTTCTGCTTTTGCATCTGTTGACCCCAAAAACATGATTAGAGATTTGGTCACGCTCACCGAACGGGAAATTAAAGATGCAATTGATACCAGAAATGAGTATTTTGACCTGTTTTTAACGCTTTTGAAGGTTATTCCCAATACCTTGATATTCGTTGAAAATTTTGAAAAAATTGATGCAAGCTCGTTTGATGTTCTAAAATACCTGTTTGAAGCCTTTGATCAGATGAAAATAAGTTATCTTATCTCTTACGATAAGAATTTCAGTCTGCATAAAAAATGTCATTTTCTGGTGTCGCAATCTTATTACGAAGAAATTACTTTAAAACCCACTCCGTTTGACAAAATTATTGATGCAAATAAAAATTATTATAAGAATATACTGAATGATTTTTACTTCAATCGTATTGCAAAATATTCGTGCGGAAGTATTTTATTTTTGGATATTGCAATTCAGTATCTTTTGGAATCGGAAGTTTATGAATTTACCAATGACGGTATTGTAATGGTCAATCCAAAGACGATTATAATACCTGCCAATTTGGATAAATTGATGAGAAGGCGCTTAGATCTTTTGAAAGATGAGCCGCAAACAATAAGATTTTTGGCATCAGTTGTACTATTAGGCTCAAGAGTTGATATCGCAACGATAGACAGCCTCGGTTATGAAAATTCCGATGAAATTATAAACAAACTTTCAGATTTGGGGTATTTATATTTCTATAACAATTGTATGTATTTCCCGAATTATAACCTGCTAAGGGACAGTGTCCTTTCGGTTATGAATAAAACAGATTTGCAAAAGACAGCAAGCGAGTTGTTTGAAAAAGTTTTTGATGAAAACATGCCAAGTCCTGTAAAATCTTATCTCTATACGCTTTTGGGTGATGAGGATAACGCTTTTAAAGAATGGGAAAAACTTGCTCGTGTAAATAAATCCCTTGGGGATTTTGCATCATATTTGAATTGTTCGGATGAGATAATCAAAATTTTGGATTCCAAAAAGACTGAAGAAGACGAAGAATTTAATGTTGAAGATTACAAATTTAATTTGTATGAAAATATTTCGGAAAACATGTACGAATATATTCCGGAAAAAACACAAAACATTGCGGAAAACACCTTGAAAGAGCTTGAAAAGACTACAGATACGGATAAAATTGTTTTGCTGTGTAGCAGGATGATTTCAGGCGCGCTTGCATCGGCAGAATACACTCATGCTCTAAGCCTTACGCATAAGGTATTATCGTTAATTCCAAATGCCTCGATAAATCCCGAAGCATCCAATTTTAACCCTTACTTTTTATTAATGACGCTAATCCATATCGAAATTCTGTTTAACATGGGCGCATTGGAAGATTGTATTGATATCGGTTACAAAATTTTGAACGTGTTGAATAGTTCTAATATTGAGCAGGTAAAACCCTCTCACATGACAGTTGAAAAATATAAAGATATGATTGCGGATTGCGTTGCATATATCGCATTAGCAAATGTTGTTCAGTTAAAGGGAAATGTATCTGACTTTTTAAATATAGCATATTCAACTCTTGATTTTATCCCCAAATCTTACGACATATTTATAGGACTTGAGCAGTTGTTGTTGGGGCAGGAAGTAACTTACAACAAAGCCGGTGACGATAATTTTTCAAAAGTCATTTCGCAAATTATTGCCGCATTTATGAATAAGGAATCTTTTGCAGAGGATATTCATCAAGCTAAATTAACGGCACAAAGATATCATTTGAATGAAATTGAAATATTCTGTGATTTGTTGATAGCGTTTAGTTATGAAAACATTAATCTGCCTCAAAAGGCCATATCTATTTTGTATAATATAATCAAGTCTTCAAAAGATAAAGGAATGTATTTGGTTGAGCATTTGGGCTGGTATTTCTTAAGTGAAGTTAATATCAGGGAACACAGATTTGATGTGGCTTACGGAATGCTTAACAACTCGCTTATCCAGCTTGAAAAATACGGCAAGACCAGCGATTATATCTTAATGCTTTTCAGATACAATATGTTTAAGGTCTTTATGTATCGTGGTATTGCGGATAAAGCTCAAATCTGTTTAAATCAAGCTGTTTATATCTCGCAAAAGTACGGAATTAAATTTGAATTTGATATTGACCCCGAGCATTATGTGTATGAAACAGATGATTTGCAAGAGCCTGTCGAGGAGCCGGCGGTTGAAGTTACTCAGGAAAGTGAGGAATAATGAAAATCCTTTTTGTATCTGCTGAAGTTGCACCATTTTCAAAAGCCGGCGGTTTGGCTGATGTTGTCGGAAGCCTTCCGAAATGTCTGGATGCGGAGATTGCAATCTTTACACCGTTTCACGGGCTTATTGACGCTGATAAATATAATATCAAAGAGCTTGAAAATTCCGAAATGTGGCTTACGTTTGGTAATCAAGGACATAAATTCAGATTGTTTATGACAAAGCTTCCTGATACTGATATCAATGTCTTTTTTGTTCATAACGATTGGTATTTTACTTGTTTTAAAGAGGTTTATCCAAAATGGCTTGATACAAGATATGAACATGAAAGATACATAGCGTTTTCGCTTGCGGTGCTTGAATATGCTAAAGCCTTAAACTTTAAAGCCGATATAATCCATGCAAACGACTGGCACACTGCGATGATTCCCGTTTATCTCAAGAGTAATTACAGATACGATGACTTTTGGAAAAATACCAAAACAGTTTTTGAAATCCATAACCTTGCCTATCAAGGCGTTTGGTTTGAAGATGTTTTGGATTTTGCAAATATGCGAAAAGACATTGTCTATAACGAATGGGGCGTCGAGCATTACGGCAAAGTCAACTGGATGAAAGGTGCGATAAATTATTCGGATAAAGTTATTGCGGTATCGCCCAATTACGCGGGGGAAATTTTGACGGGCGAATACGGCGAAGGAATGGATTATACTTTGCGTATGAACCAAAACAAACTCGCAGGCATCGTAAACGGTATTGATTACAGCGTTTTTAACCCTGAAACTGATAAAAACTTAGCCAAAAATTACTCGGTAAATTCGCTTGAAAGCAAAGAGGCAAACAAAAAAGCTGTATGTAAATATTTTGGGCTGAAATATAACCCGAAACGTCCGCTCATCGCTTTCATATCAAGGCTTGTCGAGCAAAAAGGACTTGATTTAATCCGTCAGGCAGAAGGCAGAATGCAAAATACGGAGGCTGATTTTGTATTTTTGGGCAGCGGCAATAAGGATTATGAAAATCTTTTAATCTGGCTTTCAAATAATACTTCAAACATCCGCTCATATATAGGCTATAAGGCGGACTTGGCAAATCTGATTTATGCGGGAAGCGACTTTTTCCTGATGCCTTCAAAGTTTGAACCCTGCGGTTTAAGCCAGTTGATTGCAATGCACTACGGCAGTTTGCCGATTGTTCGTGCAACGGGCGGGCTTGAAGATACCGTTGTCGGTTATCCGCTCAATAATTCAACAGGGTTTAAATTCTGGCGTTATGACGGCTGGGATATGATGGAAGCCGTTGATTGCGCTTTGGCTGTTTATCGTGAAAAATATACGCTTGATGCGATGAGAAAAACCGCAATGAATGCTGATTTTTCATGGGATTTGAGCGCTGAAAAGTATATGGAAATTTATAAAAATTTGATTTCTTGAAAATGTGCTTTAACATATTGTCATGAATGACTATGTTAAATTACATATATCCGTTTTGTTATCGGGTTTGACCGGTGTTTTGGGCAAACTTATATCGCTTAGCGAAGGTATGCTTGTGTTTTATAGGTTGTGGCTTGCGTTTATTATTTTTGCTTTTATGCTTTTTCTTGCAAATAAGCTACCCAAAGAAAACTTTAAATCTTCAATAAAAATTATGGGGATAGGCGCTTTGCTCGGTGCTCATTTTTTGTTGTTTTTTGCAAGTATTAAATATGCCAATGTCTCGGTGGGGGTTGTGTGTTACTCGCTAGTCGGATTTTTTACGGTAATTTTTGAACCGCTTATTGAAAAAACACGGTTTTCCGTAAAAGATTTTTGCATAAGCCTAGTGGCGGTTTTGGGCATACTTTTGATATTTAATTTCGATTCGGGATTTAGAATCGGGATTTTGTTGGGTGTTTTGTCATCGGCTGTATTTGCGCTATATACTATTTTTAATAAAACTGTTTCAAAAGACACAAAAAGCTTGTTGTTTTACGAGCTTTTGGGCGGAAGTATCTTTATGAGCGCGGTTGTTCCGTTTTATATTATGTCGGGTGCCGCATTTATTCCTTTGGTGAATGATTTTTGGTATTTGTTTATATTGGCTTTTTTCTGCACAATCGGGCTTTATATATTGCATATTCAGGCGCTGAAAACCATTTCGCCGTTTACCGTATCTTTGTGCGGTAATTTAGAACCCGTTTACGGCATTTTGTTTGCTATGTTTTTGACTAATGAAGTAAGAGATTTGAATTTGATGTTTTATCTCGGTTTGATGTTGATAATCTTATCAATTGTGTTTCAAAGTTTTGGGTTTATAAGCAATAAACGCAAATGTAAAACAAATAATCCCGAAAACTATGCCAAACATCATCGTAACGTGGTAGGCTTGCAGGAATGCCGAAGTGTAATCCGTTGATTTTACAAAAAGTTCTTTAAATTCTTCAAAAAGAGTAATGGTTATTGAAACGCCGAGGATGTTGCCGATATTTCTTGAAAGTGCCAAAATCCCGCTTGCGATTCCCAAGTCTTTCTTTTGAACACTTGTCATAATAGCGTTGTTAGACGGTGATTGAAACAGCCCGTTTCCGATACCCATTATTCCTGATGCTGTTACAATTTGCCACATAGGAGTTGAAGTATTAAAAGTTGTAAATATAATCAATGCGATGATATAAACGCTCGGGCCTGCAAGTGTCAGTATGCGGCTTCCGTAGATACCTGCCAAACTTCCTGCAATGGGCGCTGTGACAGAAAGCGTTACCGAATACGGGAGAATTAATAATCCGGAGGTAAACGCATCCAGTTTTAAGATTTCCATCAAATAAAACGGTAGAAGTATTCCGTTTGTAAACATTGCCATATATGAGGTCATAACAGCTAAATTTCCGAAGGTGAATGCTCTTATTTTGAACATTGAAAAGTTTATAAGCGGGTAATTTATTCTATGGTCTCTGATGTAGAATAGGCTGCCGAATATGAGCGTTATAATTCCCAGGGCGATAATTTTGAGTGAAGTCCAACCCCAGTGATAGCCTTCGGATATTGCAAGTAATAGTGCCAAAAGGCTTACCGTGAAATAGATAAAGCCTTTGTAATCGAATTTAAAGCATTTGGGGCGGGAATTTGCAGAGGGGAGAATTTTCCAGGCAAAGTAAGCGCCTGCGCAGGCAATCGGAACGACAGGGAAGAAAACTGAATGCCAGCCAAAGTCGTTAATCAATATTCCGCCGACAGCAGGTCCAAGCATGCCGCCGATTGCGACAAAACATCCGTTAAGCCCGAGCGCCTTTCCGCGTCTTGCGTTTTTGAATATGGTTGAGATTATTGCTTGAGCATTGGAAAGCATAACGGAGGCACCGAGAGCCTCAAAACATCTTGATGCGATGAGTGTTGCAAAACTTGGCGATATCATGCTAAAAAAAGCGCCAAGAGCAAAAATAACAAAACCTGATGCAAACAGTTTGTTTTTTGGGAAAATATCACCGAGCTTGCCGAAAAAAGGCAAAAACACGGTTAATGTGAGCATATACCCGACCATTACCCATTGGATTTGAGATAAATTGACGCCTAAATCCTGTGACATGGGGTATAATGCCAAGTTTACCGTTGTTGAATCGAGCATGGCAATAAAACTGCCGACTGCCGTGACAACAAACATTTCCCATTTGATTTTGTTCGATGACATAATTTCATTTTAACATAAAAGTAATGATTTAAGCCCTACTTGACAAGAGATGAAAAAATATATATAATGTACGTATGGAAAACGGAATGCTGAAAACACAGAGTATAAGAGGAATTAAGGTGGTTACCCCCCCTCCCCAGTACTCATAGAGTGATTTTCGGCGAATTGATGTGTTTGAAACACCTGCAACGACTGTGTTGGAGGCGAATTTGGTGTGCGAAAAATGTGTTGTCTTGCTCGCTCGCATTCAAAGCGAATAAGCCAATAAGCGAATAAGCACGTTACAGGAAGTCGTTAAGACGATAAGACGTTAAGACGATAAGTTCATTAATAAAGATAAATTATTACAAAAGAAAAGGAGATATAAAGATGAAAACAAAGAACAATGCAAAAGAATTAGTAAATGAAAAAGTAGCAAAACAAAACGGTAGTCGTGACGCAATCCCCACCCCTTGCGGGCGGGGAAGTGGTTGTGTGAGCGA
>CANQML010000072.1 GCA_947624935.1 Candidatus Gastranaerophilales bacterium | reverse complement strand
CGGGTCTGCGCTTGTCGTCTGCAATGACTTTGTCATTTTCGCCGACAAAGCTCGCCCTCTGCTCGCTCGCGCTAAGTCCTTATCATTAATTAGACTTTGTGAAGTGCCACTGTTATTGTGACATGCCCCCTCGCCCCTTGTGGGAGAGGGCTGGGGTGAGGGGTTTTGACTGTCGATGCTGACATTGACCCCGCCCCTGCATTTGTAGCTCGCTTCGCTCACACAACCACTTCCCCGCCCGCACGAAGGGCAATTCGGCGGGGTGGGGATTGCGTTACGACTACCGTTTTGTTTTGCTACTTTTTCATTTACTAATTCTTTTGTCATATTTTTGTCCTTTCTTTTTTATTTTCCTGTTGGGCTGAAAGCCCAACCTACATACTATTTCAGTTTATATTCTGTATTGAACTTAACGTCTTATCGTCTTAACGTCTTAACGACTTTTTGTAATGTGCCTATTCGCTTATTGGCTTATTCGCTTATTCACTTTTTTCGCACACCAATTCCGCCTCCTACACAATCGTAGCAAGCGTTTTAAACACATAAATTCGCTGAAAGTCACTCTATGAGCATTGGGGGGGGGGGGTAACCACCCTAATTCCTTTTATACTCTGTGTTTTCAGCTTATCTCTTTCCATACGTACATTATATACATTTTATTTAAACTTGTCAAGCTTTCTTTCAAAATAAAAAAAGAGAGCGCTTAACGCTCTTTAAGGGGATTACTTTTTTTGGAAAACCATAACATATTCGTGTTTAAATATATAAAATCCTCCGGCAAGCGCCCGATATCGCCACAAATTAGCGGTCTTGCCTTTGGCTCTCTCATTTCCCTGCATATCTTTTACAATTATTGCCTTGAGCGCAAACCCGAGCTTTTGCATTCTTGCCATACATTCAAACCCGAGCGGCTGAACTTCCGAATTTTTATAGCTATCGCCTATTATAAGCGCCGCAAACCTGCCTTTTTCAAGCATATCATAACCGTTTTTGGCAACTTTTTCAAACAAATCGTAAAATTCTTCGGTATTTGCACAGTTTGACAAATCCTCTTTTCTGTCCGAAAACTTGATTATATCATCATAAGGCGGGTGCAATATAAGAAATTGTGCAAAGTCTTCGCCCATAATTTCAAGCCCCGCTTTAACCTTGTCACGCACAGCATTTGAAGCAGAGTCGGCGCAAATAATTCTTACATCAGTTACGAGCTGTTTTGGTGTAAACTTTTCGGAAACGCTTTCCGCAAGCTCGTCTTTCAATTCAACGCCTATGCAGCGTCTTTGCATATTGACTGCCTCAATTCCCGACGTTCCCGAGCCAAAAAACAAATCCAAAACTATGTCATTTTTCTTGGTAAATCTTTCATAAAGCTGCTGGGCAATTTGCGGGATGTAATTTCCATGATATTCGTTTGTGTGCCCATGCTCTTTAAGTCTTGTCGGAAACTCCCACAAAGTATCGGTTTTCACATGAGAATAATCTCTCCACGCATTAAGATTAATATCGCTGTATTTGGTTGTCTTAATTTTTTCGGCAACCCTTAAATCCGCTTTTTTAGGTTTGAGTTTGGTATTAATCAACGAGTTTCCTCCACTGATACTATCTTATAGAAATGTTTCAAATTTGTAATCAAACATTTAGATGAATTTGTGTTTGTAGTAAATTATGAGTGGAGGTAATGAATGAGCACGGTTTATATGATTATCGGATTTCTTCTTTCGATGACCGCATGCATTTCTAACGATATCATTCAGACACTCGGAACATTTTACAGCGCAAACAAAAAAACACCGTTTATCTGGTTGTGGCTTTTTGCATCAACCGTAATGGTTGCAACTATTTTCACAGGCTGGGTAATAAATAACGGAGATATGTCGTTCGGGCTTTTAACAAGAATTCCCGTAACTCAAGAATACACATTTTTGTACCTTTTACCGCCTATTATTTTGATAATTCTAACCAGATACGGAATACCCGTCGCCTCCACGTTTTTGGTTTTAAGTGTATTTTCGGTAAGTGATGTCGAAGTCATTTGGATGATTTTGGCAAAATCGGTTTTGGGATATGTGATTGCGTTTATAACGGCAATAGTTATATATAATATAATCGCGCGACCTTTAGAGAGATATTTTTACTATACACAAAAACGCTGGCAAAACGAGCGGATTTCAAAGTGGTGGATGATTGCAAAGTGGTGTTCAACGGCATTTATCTGGTCACAATGGCTTATGCAGGATTCAGCAAAATTTTTCGTCTACCTCCCGCGCCATACAACGTTTAAGCAGATGGCTTTTGCGCTTATTTCCATGGTTATTTTTATGGGAATTTTGACATACAAACGCGGCGGAAATATTCAAAATGTGGTCAAAATGAAAACAAACGTTCAAGACCCTCGTTCTGCGACAATTATAGATTTAATTTACGCATTTTTGCTGTTATATTTTATAAGCTTGAACAATGTTCCAATGTCAACGACGTGGGTATTTATAGGGCTTTTGGCAGGTCGTGAAGTGGCGCTTTACCAGAGATTAAGGTTTGAATCACCGAAAAAAATGTACAAACACATTATGAAAGATTTGACAAAAGTTGTTTTAGGTTTGTTTGTATCAATAATAGCAGTAGTTTTACTAACGCAATATAATGTAATTATAGAGGCAATATTCAGATGAAAAGAATAAAACAGTTATCAAAACACTTAATAAACCAAATAGCGGCGGGCGAAGTTATCGAGCGCCCCGCATCGGTTGTTAAAGAATTGACGGAAAATTCAATAGATGCAGGTGCAAAAAGAATAAGCATAGAAATCACCAACGATTGCAGAAACATAAGAGTTGCAGATAACGGCTCGGGCATTCATCCCGACGACATTATGTTAGCTTTTTCAAACCATGCCACAAGTAAAATTATCAACGACGAAGATTTATTTGATATTCACACTCTCGGTTTCAGAGGTGAAGCACTTGCCAGCATAATTTCAATTTCCAAACTAACCTGCACGACAAGGACTAAAGATTTTGAAAACGGAACTAAAGTTATATGTGAAAATTCCGAAGTGAAAAAAGTTGAAACTGGCTGTGCCGTCGGAACAATTATGGATGTCAAAGATTTATTTTATAACCTTCCTGCCCGACTTAAATTTTTAAGAAACCCGAACACTGAATTTTCGTACATTCAAGAAATCGTCCAATCTTTAGCATTAATAAACATAGGTACTGCATTTGAGCTGAAAAAAAACGGAAAAACCGTTCTAAAAACGACAGGGCAAAACGATTTGAGCCAAACGGTAAAGGAAATTTTTTCATTTGATGTTGCGCAAAATCTTAAGCCCGTTTTAAAAACGGATGAAATCTCGCACCTTAAAATAAGCGGATTGGTAAGCAAGCCTGATTTTACCCGCTCGAGCAAAAAAAATTACCATTTGTATATTAATTCGCGCTCGGTCAAGTGCCCCGTAATTCAAAAAGCTATTGATATGGTTTATAAAACCCTTATTTCAAACGGCAAATATCCGTTTGTAATTCTTAACGTTGAAATTCCGCCGCAAGATATTGATGTGAATGTTCACCCGACAAAAAAAGAAGTGCGTTACAAAAACACCAACCAGATTTTCAATTTTATAAGATCAGGTGTTGAAGGCGGATTAATTAATTATACAGAGCAGCCGGAAACTCCACCGAAAAATGAAAATGTCGTGGAATTTGTAAAGCCTAACAATGATGTGAAAATTGACAGAAAAGATGACACGATGTATGTTTCGGATATTTTTATGCGTCAAATTGAGGATGAAGTACCCCGTACATTTGTTGAGCAAAAGAGTATTCCGATAAAAACGGAACCGGTAAAAACCGAACCGGAAGAAAACATAATCGGGCAGTACAAAAACACATATATTTTGATAGAAAAAGAAGAAGGGCTTGAGATAGTCGACCAGCACATCGCAGAAGAACGATATATTTATGAAAAACTCAAGTCGGAAAAGCAGGTGGCATCACAAATCTTGTTTATCTCTGATGTCGTTGAAGTAAGTACTTCCGATATGGCGATAATAAAAGAGCATATTAAAAAGTTTGAGCAATTTGGTTATGAAATTGAGATATTAAATGACACTGAACTTATATTTAGAAAAGTGCCGTTGTTAATTGCAAAAGTCCCACCAAAAGACATAATAGCCGACATATTAGAAAACATTGAAGGCGACATTGATAGACTTGAAGAAAAGATACTTATAACGACATCTTGCAAAGCATCGGTTAAAGCGGGCGAAAAGCTTTCTATGTGGCAGATGCAAGAGATTATAAAAAAATGGCGTACAACAAAAATGCCATACACATGCCCGCATGGCAGACCAATTTCGCATATAATACCGCACAAAGAACTTGCGGGGTTCTTCCAAAGACAAAACTAAAATATTTAGTTTGTGTTATAATTAATAACGGGGGAAATTATGCAATCTGCTATAGACAGAATAAATTATTTAAAAGATGAAATAAATAAAAGCAATTATAAATACTATGTAGAAGAAAACCCGTATTTAAGCGACTTTGAGTATGACCAGATGTTTGCGGAATTAAAAGAGCTTGAAAAGCAGTACCCGCTTTTAAAAACACCCGACAGCCCAACCCAGCGTGTAGGCTCTGTAAGTGAAAAGTTTTTCCCTCATACTCACAAATACAGACTTTACAGCCTTGATAATACCTATAACGAAGACGAGCTTTATAAATGGTATGAGCGTGTTACAAAAGAATGCGGAGACGGCGTAGATTTGGTTTGCGAGCTTAAAATAGACGGGCTTGCGATTGCCTTGACCTATGAAAAAGGGATTTTTACACGCGGAGTAACCCGAGGCGACGGCATTACGGGCGAAGATATCACCGTAAACTTAAAAACCGTTAAGGCAATTCCATTAAAACTCTTTGAGCCGGTTGATGTTGAAGTTAGAGGCGAAATTTATATGCCAAAAACTTCTTTTGAAAAATTAAACGAAGAAAATTTATCAAAAGGCGAAAAAATATTTGCAAACCCGAGAAATGCCGCAAGCGGTTCTATAAGACAGCTTGACAGCACAATTACGGCTAAAAGAGATTTATCCATATTTGTATATTCATCAGTTTTTGAAAATATCCCTAATGCACCAAAAACCCACTATGAAGGGATGATGTATTTAAAAAAACTCGGGTTCAAGGTTAATCCGAATATAAGACACTGTAAAAATATGAAAGAAGTCATTGAATATATAAAAGAGTGGGATACAAAACGGTTTGAGCTTAATTATGCAACCGACGGGGTTGTAATCAAAGTCAACAGTCTTTCATGCCAGCAGGATTTGGGATTTACTTCACGTGCGCCTAAATGGGCAACTGCGTTCAAATTTCCGCCGGAAGAAGTTACGACAAAGCTTTTGGACATTGAATTAAACACCGGAAAATCCGGGGCAATAACTCCTGTTGCGCTGCTTGAACCCGTAGCACTTGCAGGAAGCACCGTCTCAAGAGCCAGCCTGCATAACTTTGATGAGATTAAACGGCTTGATGTAAGAATTGGCGACACGGTTTTAATCAAAAAAGCAGCCGAAATAATCCCGAAAGTTATAAAGGTTATGGAAACTCCCGAACACGACTCTTTGCCTGTATATAAGCCGCCTGCGGTTTGTCCTGCCTGCGGTTCGCCATTAAAAGAGCGTGAAGGCGAAGTTAATTTGTACTGTGAAAACCCAAATTGTTCACAGCAAGCAGTTGCAAAAATTGAATTTTGGGTTTCAAGTGAGGCTATGGATATTGATTATATAGGACCTTCCATAATCCGTCAACTCTACGACAAAAGATTTATAAGTAATGCAGCGGATTTATACAGGCTCACAATTCAAGATTTTATGCAGCTTGAAGGCGTAAAAGAAAAATCAGCCCACAATATGTACACATCAATTCAAAACAGCAAAACTCAACCCTTAAACAAGCTTTTAACGGCGCTATCCATACGCCATATAGGAAAAGAAACAGCGGATTTGTTATCGCAAAAATTTGCAACCGTTGAAGATATAAAAAATGCCGAAATTTCAGATTTTGACGCAATAGAAGGTATCGGCGACATTTGTTCCGAATCGGTTTATGAATTTTTCCATGACAAAAATAACTTAAAAATGCTTGAAGAACTGAAAGCTTTAGGCGTTTCGCCCGTTTCAAAATCATTACCGAAATCCGACAAACTCGGCGGCAAAACTTTTGTCTTAACAGGAACGTTACGAAATATGACAAGAGATGAAGCATCCGAAATAATCAAGGAAAATGGCGGTAAGACGTCATCTTCGGTATCTAAAAAAACAGATTTTGTACTCGCCGGAGAAAATCCTGGGTCAAAATTAGACAAAGCACAAAATTTAGGTGTTATAATATTATCGGAAGTAGATTTTTTAAAAATGGTAAAGGAAGACTAATGAAAAATATAATACCTGTTGGAGATATTAAAGGATTATTGGTTGCAGCATTTCTCATAACTTGTATGTGTGCGGGTTTTGTTGCATTCCCCGGATTTGTATTGATGAATTTGTGGAACAGATTTATTGAATTGTACCAACTGAATTTAATGCAGGGAATATTGCTTTGGGCAATAATTGCATTGGCATATTTTGTAATTAAGAAAAGGCATTTTATATTATCGCTTGCAATACCGCATGAGCTAAGCAATGAAGAAATGGATGATTTGATTGAGCGTGTTAAAAAAGCAAGAAACTTGAGAAATGATGATATTAAAACAAAATCCGATGAGGCGAATAATGAAGAAAATTTTAACAATCATATTTAGTTTTGTAATTATGGGAGCAGCTGTTGCAGAAACAGGCTATATAACTTCAAGCGCTACAGCAAACAAAGAACTCTCGCCTGATACGGCAGAAATTTCAATTGCGGTTGTTACCGAAGATATAAAATCCATGCAAAATGCAACGGTTAAAAATAAAGAACTTTCTGATAAGTTGTATACAGAATTGAAAACAATGATAGGCGAAAACGATTACATAAAAACCTCTGATTTCAGTGCACAGCCTTTGTATTCATATTCAAGCAACAAAAGAATTTTTGACAAATATCAGGTTTCAAACAGAATAATCGTCCATACAAAAGCCATAGACAAAACAGGTGCAATAATAGACAAGGCAATTGCGCTGGGGGCAACTAATATTGACAACTTAAACTTCACGCTTTCATCTTATGAAATGGAATGTGATGAATTGTTATCTAAAGCAGCGCAAAAATCTAAAGAACGTGCACAAAAAATTGCAAAATCCGTTAATTCAACTATAACAGGTATAAAAAGTATATCGGGAAATTGTACGACATCAGGCATCTCACCAAGATTAATGTTCAACAATATGAAAACGGAAGCTGCGGCAGACAGCTTTTCTTTCGGAACGCCTATAGAAACAGGTGTTGTAAAACTTTATGCAAACGTTAATGCAAGCTATTTTGTAAAATAGGCATTATTTTTGAATAATCATAAAAGATTTTAAAAGTCTGCCTGCACCGCTATCGGATACAACTTCAATATTTTTTTTGTAATTCATAGATGTTGAACTTCCGCCGTCAAATGCCATTGCGCGCTCAAATCCAAGCTTTTTGCAAAGCGCTTGAACTTCGTACAAATCCATTGGATTTTCCTTTGTGATGATTAAAATATGAGCGTCGCCGTCTTTTATCCCGATAATCGTTCTTGCGGTTTTGTGCAAAACCGAGGCAGATTCACGAATTACATTGCCGTTTTCATCCTTTACAACAAAAAATTCTTCTTCAAGTCTTAATTCAGGCAAAATCATTGGACCTGCTTGAGCCGAAGTTATTATATTACACTCAAAATCCACATTATCTTTATGCGGCACTATTTCGTAACGGTACTTGTTATTACATTCCACAACCCTAAATTCGGTGCGGTTCAAGATTTTATCCAAATATTTTGACAAAACAGGATTGTATATTATCCCCTCATTAAATATCGGGTCAGCGGCTGTGTTCCTGTCAGTTACTATATAAGAAATTGTTTTGCCGTTATCGGGGTCGAAAAATCCCGCATTTACCGTCAAAACCGAGCGAGAGCTTAAATGTGCTTCCCGATTTGATAAGAGAGTTTCGCTAGATACGAATTTTATTCGTTTTTTTATTTTTTCACCGCTTAATACGATATGGTAAATCCCCTCATCATAACTTATGTCAATCCCTTTTGAAAAAACAGGATTAACAGCCAAAACAAAAACAAGTGCCAAAATTAATTTTTTCATCACAAATCCTTTGACTTATAAAATGCAGCGATAGCGCCCAAAAATGCCAACGGCGGGAATGCTGCGGTAATCAATGGCGGTAAAGCGCCTTTTTCCGCAAGCAAATCAAAAAACGGCAGGGTTATATAATACAAGAATATACAGCCTATTGCTATTGTGAACCCTATGAGCCGCTGTTCTCTGGGTTTGCTGAAGCCTAACAAACACCCCATAATCGCTAACAATATACAAACAAACGGGTGGAAAAATCTTTGCAGATATTTGTTCAACATATATCTGTATTCTTCGTCCATCCCTTCGGTTTTTAGTAATTTGATGTAATTTTTCAAATCATGGTTTGTAATTTCACGTTCTTTTTTGGTCGAATAAGACATCAAAGTATAAGCGTTTTTTGCCGATTGCGGGTCTAAAACATACATTTGATTATATTTTCCGATATCGGAAAATATACCGTCATTTGAGATTTTGTACTTGACAATATCATCTAAAACCCACTTATCATCTAAGATTTGACCTTTTTTTGCGTAATAAATGTAGGATAATTGGTGTACATCGGAGTACACTTCGTTTGAAAAATCAAGAACTATAACGTTATACAGAGTTTTATCTCTTGATTTTGAAACCACAACAGTTTGAACCGGATGTCCTTTATCATCTTTTTGTGTATAAATAAACTGTGTTTGCTGTTCGTAACCTCTTATGCGGTTCATTTTATCGGCGGCGAACGGAATGAGTTTATCGCCGGTAAAATAACAAAGGTATGTGACAAAAAGGCTCAAAACCATTACAGGAGCAATTATTCGTGAAAAAGACAATCCGACCGCACGAAAAATAGTTAATTCAAAATCTTTGCTCAATTTGTCAAACGTAAACAATGTCCCGAGCAAAAGCCCGACGGGAAACGCTTTGCCAAGTATTTTCGGCAATTCGTAAAATAATATAAGTGCTGCTGTTTTAAGCCCGTATTCGCCTGCCAAAGTCCTTTTAATGGTATTCAAAAGCATTTCGGGCGCAATCCAAACTATCGTAAAAAGCAAAATCGCCGCAAAAGTTGCAAATAAAACCTGCTTAAAAATATATTTATCATAAATGGTCGGCAATCTCATTACAGGGCGAAATCCTTTCCGAGGTAAAATTCTTTTGCGACAGGGTCAACTGCGACGTCTTCGCTTTTGCCTTGGATTTTTATTTTACCGTCAAAAATTACGTAAGCTCTGTCGGTAATTGACAGTGTAGCTTTTGGGTTGTGGTCGGTAATCAAAATCCCAAGCCCTTTATCTTCGGAGATTTTTCTTATATTTTCTTTAATTTCGCCGATAGCAATCGGGTCAATTCCGGCAAAAGGTTCGTCTAAAAGCATAAAATCAGGACTTGCGGCAAGTGCACGCGCGATTTCAACCCTTCTTCTTTCGCCGCCTGATAGTGACACTGCAGCATAGGAACGCAGTCTTAAAATCCCAAACTCAGACAAAAGTTCTTCAAGTTTTCGTTTTTTCTCATCTTCGGTAAGTTTATCATTCATCTGCAAAACGAGTTTTAAGTTATCTTCCACGCTAAGTTTTCTAAAAATTGAAGCTTCTTGCGGCAAATAACCAATTCCGGCTTTTGCTCTAATATTCATAGGCCAAGTTGATATATCTTCCCCGTTTAAGAAAATATTTCCCTTGTTTGGCTTGATAAGTCCGACGACCATATAAAACGTGGTCGTTTTTCCGGCGCCGTTAGGCCCCAAAAGACAAACAACTTCACCTTTATTGACCTCAAACGATACATCGTTTACAACGCTTCTGTCACCGTATATTTTTATAAGATTTTTCGCTTCTATCTTCATACATTTCCCCTACATTATATTTTACTTTAAAAATTTTTTTATTGCAATTGCGCTTATCTTTAAAAAAACATTAACATTTGTAAATAATACACCACATGCATGTTACATATCAGAATTTCTGTGGCATACTTAAAGTATAACCATTTTCTTTATTTTCTCCTACACACTAACCTTTTACTAAATATGAGTTCGGCCGTTGAGTAACGGCTATTTTATTTAAGCCTGTATTTTCATAGTCGGATACAGGTTAGCGACCGGTGTACACCCCCTCTATCTTGTGTATGCCGGTTGCGCTTATATACCGCGCTTATATACCGATTATTTCTTTAACTTCCGCCAAAACCTTTTTTGCCTCAATGCGGGTTTTTTGAGAACCCGCGCGGATAATTTCATGCACTTCATCAATATGCGCTTCATAATATTTTCTGCGTTCTCTGACTTCTTTTAATTTTTCGTTAACCAATGCGCCGAGCTGACGTTTACAGTCCGCGCAGCCACGCAAGCCTTTTTCGCATTCACTTTTTACGATTGACGTGTCGTCTGAAAATACCTGCCAGTATTTATACGCAACTTCGCACATATCAGGATGCCCCAAATCGTCCCGCCTCAAACGTGTTCTGTCGGTTATCGCGGTCATAATCTTTTTGGCGGTAACTTCGTCTGTGTCGGAAATTTTTATATCGTTGTTGTAAGATTTACTCATTTTGTTTCCGTCAAGCCCGCAAATCAAAGAACAATCATTCAAAAGCGGTTTTGGTTCTTTAAAAAAGTCTGTTTTGTAGATGTAATTAAATCTTCTTACAATATCACGGGTAATTTCAATGTGTGCGACCTGATCAATTCCAACCGGCACCGCATCGGCATTCAGCATCATAATATCAGAGCTCATCAAAACAGGATAACCCATTAACCCGTAACTTATTTGAGAATTGGTATTTTCTTTATCTCGTAAAATTTTTGCCATATCTTTAAGTGTCGGGTCACGCTCAACCCAATTTTGCGGAGTTATCATACTTAAATAAATATTAAGCTCGGCAATTTCGGGAATTTGAGATTGAACGTAAAT
>CANQML010000071.1 GCA_947624935.1 Candidatus Gastranaerophilales bacterium | reverse complement strand
AAAGAAGTAACGGTGGATGGAAAAACGACAACAATAAAAGATACACAAACTGCACAAGATTTAGGAAAAAATTGGGGAACGAATGTTGTCGGGTTTCAACTTGCAAACGGTGTGAACGGGCTTTTGGCATATAATCCGGATTGCACGCAGGATGAATATAGTAACCAAATAACCGGAAGTGACTGTTTAGGTGTTGTTTACGACACATCAGCTTATGCAAAACCGAATGAGCATTTAAAAGACATAAGAACGAACGGAAATGTAAAAAAGTTAGGTGACGAGTGGATATGTTTAAGATTTGCCGACCATTGTTGGACGGTATCAGCAGCGGATACACCTTTATCTTATGCAGACTGTAAGGAACACCAAGAAGAATTGGGAATAACTTATTGTAGAGGTGAAAATGATGATTATTGGGGTGGTGCCGTCAAAAAATGCGGAGGCGTAGATAAATTGCCTACAACGGAACAGTTAGCAGATTTAGCAAGCGCGATATACGGACAGGAAATGGAAGCGAAAAGCAACTACGATAATTTAACAATAAAAGACCAAGAGCTATTTGAGTCATTACACAGCAAATCACTTTCGGCGTCCAAATCTTACTTCTATGTTTGGTCAAGAGAGGAAGTCAGCAGTGCTTTATCATATAGCCCCTACTTCGGCGATACAACCTTACACTACAACCACGCTTACCGTGGCGGTAACGCAGACCTTGCAGTTTGCCTTGGTGATTAGCTTATTTCTTGACTTGATTTGACTTTTGTAATATGATTTTCTGGATGATTAAAGATTATTTTTTAAACAAAGTTGAAGATGCAATTATAAAAGCAGTCAAAGAAAATAAGCTCGGACAGATGTCTGAGTATGTTAAAGGTACTCTTATTGTTGAGCGTCCGAAAAATCCCGATTTCGGCGATTATGCGGTTAACGTTTCTATGCTTGCACGCGATGCCAAAATCGCACCGCCAGTTATCGCTCAAACTATCGTTGACAACATCAATGATAACAACAACGAATACAGCGTTATTGCAGGGTTTATCAACTTTAAAGCGGGGAATAACCTTTTAATCGACATAATTGATGAAATTTTCAATAAGAAAAAACTTTACGGCAAGCCCGAAAAAATCGACAAAGAAAAAATAATTCTTGAATACGTTTCCGCTAACCCGACGGGACCTTTTCACATAGGTCACGGCAGATGGGCGGCCATGGGAAGTGTTCTTGCTAATCTTTTAAAATTCTACGGTCACGAAGTTTATCAGGAGTTTTACATAAACGATGCCGGCTCGCAAATCCAAAAACTCGGAAACTCGCTTGCAATAAGAATAAGACAGCAGCTTGGCGAAAACGTTGATTTCCCGACAGATGAAACTGAAAGAAAAAATTACTACCCCGGAGATTACTTAATCCAGGTTGCAAAAAAATACCTTGAAACGCACAGCGGTTTGCCCGACAACGTTAAAGAGCTTTCGGATTTTGCAAAACTTGAAATGGAAACTTTGCAAAAAGCTTTGTTGGAAAACTTCAAAGTGCATTTTGACAATTTCTATTCCGAATTATCTTTGCACAATTCGGGTAAAGTTGAAGAATGCGTGAATAAGCTTAAAAACAGCGGAAAAATTTACCAAAAAGACGGCGCAGACTGGTTCAAATCCTCTGACTTCGGCGACGATCAAGACAGAGTAATCAAAAAAGCCGACGGTTCAAACACCTATCTTACGGCTGATATTGCATATCACATAGATAAGCTTGAACGCGGTTTTGACAGAATGATTAACATTTGGGGCGCAGACCACCACGGTTATGTCGCACGTGTTAAAGCGTCAATTGAGGCTTTGGGGTATGACCCCGAAAAACTTGAAGTGCTTTTGGGTCAGCTTGTTAATCTCGTTGTAAACGGCGAAGAAGTCCGTATGGGCAAACGCAAAAACATGGTTACTTTAGAAGATTTGATTGATGAAGTCGGAGTTGATGCGACACGGTTTTGGATGGCTATGAGAAACATTGACACAACGCTTGATTTTGATATTGAGCTTGCCAAAACCAACTCGGATGAAAACCCTGTTTTCTATGTCCAGTACGCTCATGCCAGAGCATGCTCAATTATCAGAAATGTCATAAATGAAAGACTTGACACCAAAACAGGCGAAAAATCACCCGCGGTTCTATCGGATAGCGAATTTTCGGATTTGACAAATAATTTTGACAAATCTATTTTGAATAACAATATCAATGACGCAAAAAAACTTGTCTTAAAACTGGAAGAATACAAGTCCATTATTGAAAATTCCGCAAAAACAAGACAGGTATATACAATTTGCCGTTACGTACAAGAGCTTGCGGCGGAATTTCATTCATTCTACAATGCCGTTCGTGTTATAAGCGATGATAAAGAACTTACAAAAGCCCGTTTGGCACTTGTTTATTCGGTAAAAACGGTGCTGTCAAACGCACTCGATTTGCTCGGTGTTAATGCTCCCGAGAAGATGTAAAATTTTATCGTAATCGTTTTCCACAACAAGCTTTGAACGTAACGTTTTGGCGTTTTTAAAGCCCGCAAAATAATATGGGTAAAATTTTCTCATAAATTTTATGGCAACACCTTCACCCCTTAATTTTATTTCTTCATCGAGGTGTTTTCTTAAAATTTTTATGCGCTCATCAATTGTCGGCTCAAGTAACTTTTCGCCCGTATTCAAATAATGTTCAATCCTGTGAATTAACGCGGGATCGCCCAACACACCTCTTGCGATTGCAACGCCGTCGGCTTTGGATTGCTCCAGTGCCTCTATGGCAGTTTCAACAGACACAATGTCGCCGTTTGCAAAAACAGGTATATCGACGTTTTCTTTGAGTTTTCGAATAAGTGCCCAATCGGCTTTGCCCGAATACATCTGTGAGCGGGTTCTGGCATGGAGCGTTATAAATTCAGCCCCCGCCTTTTGCATCATTTGCCCAAATTCTACAAAATTCATCTCATCTGCAGTATATCCGAGCCGAAATTTTACGCTTACGGGCTTATCGGTACTGTCTTTTACGGCTTTTACCAAATCCGCCGCAAGCGTCGGGTTTCGCATTAACGAACAGCCGTCTTGCCCGCACACAACTTTTTTAACCGGACATCCCATATTTATGTCAATTATATCCGCCAAATCCGACAGCTTTTGCGCCGCCTCTTTCATTAAATGAGGCTTGTGTCCGCTTATTTGATAAGAAATCGGGCTGTGGTTTTCATCACGCCTTGTAATCTCGCTTTTTCTCGCCTGTGCCAAAAACTCCGAGCTTATCATCTCGGTTGTTATAAGGCAGGTCTTTGAATACTCCCTGACCAAGCTCCTCAAAACATAATCCGTTATTCCCGCCATTGGCGCAAGCGATACTTTAATTTGCATTTAGTTCTTCCGCTCTTGCTTTTGCATACTCTTTATATTCATCATCCGGCGCATTTGAGGATGCGTAGATTTTGTAATACTTTAAGGCCTCTTTTGTGTTTTGTAAAGCATCATAATCTGATGCAATCATATAATTTGCTATCTCAAATTCTTTATTAAGTTCATAAGCCTTCTTAAAGTCGTTAATAGCTTCGTTTCTATTTTCTTTTGCATCGTAAATCATGCCTCTGTAGTAATATGCGTAAGAATTTGAGCTGTCTGATGCAAGTATTTGATTAAATATCGGCAATGCTTCATCGTACTTTTCTTCGTCAAACAGCGCAATTGCTTTATTAAGTGTGGCTGCATTTATTTGCTCCGTTACTGTCTGCATAAATTCCGCCGCTTTTTGATTGTTTTTATTTATTGCAAGCGATTTTGTAAGATAGGCTTTAGCGTTCGCCCAATCTTCATTTTCAGAGTATAAAACCGCAATATAATATGCAATATCAGAATCCGTCGGCTTCAATTGAAGCGCTTTTTGATAGTAAATAATTGCATTGCTGTTATCTCCCATCGCCTGATAGCAAGATGCTATACCCAATATCGAATCAACCGTCGAAGGCGTGATTTTTGCATATTCCGCTATGGCTGATTTGTAATCTTTTTTGTCGTAAAATGCCGCCGCATTAGATAATTTCGTGTTCATTAAATCTTCATTGACGGATTTTAGAGCATCTTTGATTTGCGCATTGTTCGGGAATTTTATTGATGCGTTGTTTAATGTCATCAGCGCCGCATCCGCATTTCCCGCTTGATTTTGCGCAATCGCAAGGTTTATATATACTTCCGCATTTTGCGGGTTTAACTTTAAGGTTTCATTATACATTGAAATCGCATCGGCAAGTTTGTTTTGTTTGTGCAAATCAAGTGCATAGTTGTAAAAAAGTTCCGCAGGATTAGAACCCAGCATGTTGTGTTTAACATATTCAACAAATTGCGCCGTTGTCATTGTGCCTTTTACCAAATCAAGCAGGCGAGATTGTGCCTCAGAATTTGACGGGTCAAGTGCCAAAACCTTTTTGAATCCCTCAAGTGCTTCTTTTTCATTTCCCAATGCGGCATGCGCTTGCGCTCTATAAAGATTTGCATTTATGTTGTCAGGTTCTACTATTAAAATGGATTCGTAAGCCTTGATTGCAGTCCTATAGTCGCCTTTTTGCTGGTAAAGTGTTCCGACATTGATTCTGGTATTCACATTTGACGGGTTTAAAGATTCTGATTTTTGATAGTACATCAAAGAATCGTCAAATCTGCCCTGCTTTTGCATAATCGCACCGAGATTTGCAGTAATATCTGCATCATTCGGATTTTGCTCAAGTTTCTTTTTGTAAATCCGCTCTAAAGAATACAAAACCTCTTTATCGTCGGTTGTTTTGCTTAAAATGTAATTGTATTCGTCAACCGCAGCTTTGTTATTTCCTAAATTGTCAAGCATCTTGGCATAAGACAGCCTTAAATTTATATCAGAAGGCGCAACCGAAATGGCTTTTCGATAGTATTCGGCGGCTTTTTGGTTGTTGCCTAAAAGCTTCATTATGTCGCCCACCTGTTCAAAGCTGTCTTTTTGCAACGCTCTGTCAGATAATGCTTGGTTAAATTCAAACGCCGCAGCCGCAAAATTACCCTCCGCACGCAGTTTTTTGGCAGTGTTAAACCTGTTTTGCGCACTTTTGTCAAATCCTGTTCTATTTAGGCATGTGTTTAAATATGAAACCGTCTGCGGAATAAATTCTTGCGAAGTTACTTTTTGAGGATAGTACATCATGTAAAATAATGCGCATCTGTAATCGTCAGCGGCTTTTTGATAGTTCTTTTCCGTGTTTGCATAGTATGCCGCACGTGATGTGTATGCGTTGATAAGCCCTATTCGCGCGGAATTATCCAAATAGTTTATCCTAAGCGCATTTTTAAATTCGGTAATGGCGCCTGAATACTGGTTGTTCAATAAATATTGATGCCCCAAGTCAAAGTGCTCTTTAAAATCGGCAAAAGCACAACTTGTAAGAAGTGTAACAGATAAAGCAACTTTAAACAGATTTTTCATATTATTCCCTCTCATAACTATTTTATTACAAGAAAGAGAATATGTATATAGCCTGATAAAATAAAAAAGGGTAAATCTTTTGATTTACCCTTTGGCGTTATTCGAAACTTGTTTTCGATATAAACTCCAGACATTCGTCAAATAGTTGTTGAATCGGCATCGTCATGTCGATTGGTGTTTCAGCTTGTGCTTCAGTAATCATACTTTCTACTCCTTATTGTTCGTTTGACATATATTTAATCGGCACAAATTCACAAAAACTTTAATCAAGTATTTGATGTAAAAATGCCAAAACGCCCATTCTACAAGCGTTTTGGCGGTAAAAATTCGTATTAACATTTTGTTACAAAAAACTTTTTATTAAGATATATGCAAATTTTGCCATGTTGTGGTATTATAAAGACTGATAGGAGACGTAACAATAGCAAACGATAACAAACCTGCAATAATGAATGAGCGTATACGCGCTAAAGAAGTAAGATTAATTGACGATAAAGGTCAAAATCATGGTGTTGTGGCAACTTCAAAAGCATTACAAATGGCGTATGATGCCGATTTGGATTTGGTCCTAATAAGTCCAAACCAAGAGCCTCCGGTTGCCAAGATATTAAATTACGGCAAATATAGATATGAGCTTGAGAAACGTGCCAAAGAAGCAAAGAAAAAACAGCATGTGGTTGAAATCAAAGAAGTTAAAGTCAGATACAAAATAGATACCCATGACTATCAAGTTCGTATAAATAATATCAAAAAGTTTATCTCTCAAGGTAACAAGGTAAAAATAGTGATAATGCTGAGAGGTAGAGAAATGCAGCATAGTGAATTGGCGTTTGAGCTTGCGAAAAGATTTTTGCAAGACTTGGAAAATGAGCCTTTGCAGATAGAAAAAAAGCCTATGATGGAAGGCAGAAACGTAACTATGTACTTGGGACCGCAATAACTTGACTAAAGAAATTCAGCAAGTAAAATAAACTAAGAGGGGTTGTTGGGCAGCTCCTGAGAAAGTAAATTGCTATAATATATGCCGCAATAGCTCCCCGAGCCGAAGGCGGAACGGAGTTCAAATTTGTAGAGCTTGCTCTACCAACTCCATTGAAAATAGAATATAATATGCCGCAATAGCTCCCCCAGTGGAGCCGAAGGCGGAACGGAGTTCAAATTTGTAGAGCTTGCTCTACCAACTCCGTTGAAAACAGAATATAATATGCCGCAATAGCTCAGTTGGTAGAGCAAGGGACTGAAAATCCCTGTGTCCTTGGTTCAATTCCGAGTTGCGGCATATTTTTGTAATCAAAACAGCAAGCTGAAGTCCTTGGTTCACCTCTCGCAACGACTGTTATTTAACGAGTAGATGGATTATTTACGGTTAGTATGATTATTTTTTAAAAGTGGCTTGTTGTTTGAGTTTTGGCGGTCGGAAGTGAAAAAATGTAAAAAAATCAAACTACACACATTTTAACTTTTTTTACTCGCTTACGGTTAGTTTGATTATTTTTTAAAATTGGTTTCAAAATCAATTATAGCGAAAGTTTACGCTATGTTGATAATTTACGGATAGTATGATTATTTTCGGACAGTAAAAGTGTGAGTAAATGATGTAATTTTTGCAAAAAATTTATTGCATTCAATTTTCTTACTTAACATGTTTGCTACATATTTTAAAGTTATATATAATTAAATAAAAAGAAAGGGGTTAGTTATGAATAGAGAAGAATTAGTAAAAGAAATAGCAAAATCAACAAAGCTATCTCAAAAATCAGTAAGTGAAGTATTATCAGCAACTGTTGAATCAATACAAAACACAGTTAAAAAAGGTGACAAAGTTACTCTTGTAGGATTCGGAACATTTGAATCAAGAAGAAGAGCAGCCAGAAACGGAAGAAATCCACAAACAGGCAAAGAAATTAAAATCGCTGCGAAAACTGTACCAGTATTTTCTGCCGGCAAAAAGTTTAAAGAATTAGTAAAATAATTCAATATGAGAGAGAAAGAAAATTAAACGAGGTTAGAAATAGCCTCGTTTTTTCATTGATACAAAACAGACACAAAGGTCGGAAGTGGTGTTCAAATTCTTCCACTTCAGAGGTAAGGTGTTTGTACCATGAATAAAGATAATAAATATATTAATATTAAGGATGTGGCAGAGGCAAAAGGCTTGACCTCAACTCGCTCACTCCGATTGGAACTAAACAAAATCGAGAGTAAATATATTTCACGTGAAATTAAGGTCAACGGTGGAATAAGTTACGAAATATTGTTTTCAAGTTTAGAACCTGAGATACAACGAAAACTCAGAGAGGCTGAAAATAAAACAACAGCACTCGTACCTCATAATTACAAAGAACCTGATTTCGTATCGGATAAAACAAAATTAACAGCAAATTATAGAGCGAATATTGTCGTAGCATTACAAAAACTTCGCAAAAAATATCCGACTAAAAAAGAGGCAGACACAACATTTTTAGAGTTGTATAATTCGGGATTGTATCTTCCAAAGGCATATAATTTTATCGGAAGCATTTCAATCGGAACTTTACATCGCTGGGTTAGAGCATTTGAAAAACACGAATCAACAGAGTGTTTACAACCTAAATACAAATGGTCAAAACAGGGAGAATACAATTCAATTTTAAACGATGAAATGAGAAATATCCTGCTTACATTATTACTTCATCCAAGCAAGTATAATTACGGAAAAGCAATAAAACTCACAAAAGAAATTTTGAGAAAAAGAGGATATGAAGAATTGCCTTGTGATTTATCTTTTAAAAGATTTGCCGAGAATTTTAGAAAGAACAATTACGCAGAATGGATTTTACGCAGAGAGGGAATGAAAGCATATCACGATAAAGTTGAGCCGTATATCGAAAGAGATATTTCTAAAATTGAGGTAGGGGATATTCTAGTGGCAGATGGACATGTTTTGAATTTTCAAGTGATTAATCCGTTTACCGGCAGACCGACAAGAGCAACTCTTGTCGGTTTTTTAGATTGGAAATCAACAGCACTTCCCAAACCTATATCTGCTCTGATTGAAAATAAAGAAACAGCCACGAGCATTGTAGAAAATAATTATATTTGGAGTTATTGCTTGACAGATATGAGAAATAAAATGATTGAAGAATGTGATTATAGGATTGCAGCAGGTGGCAAGTTTACAAATTACAAAGGTATAATGCCAGGTGTATTGGAAGAAATTTTAATCGCGATTAGTATGGAAAAACCATTATATCTTCTTGGTGGATTTGGTGGAGTAGTTTCTGATGTTTGTGAAATAATTAAAAGTTCAAATTCTGCCACCAAACTTACAGAAAAATGGCAACGAAAAAACAATCCAAATTATAGTTTATTTTTAGATTATTTAAATAAAAATAACAAAGATATGTTACCTAATTATAACAATTTAACAACAATATTAACATTGAAAAATTTAAATAATGGATTAGATAAAAATGATAACTTTAAGTTGTTTAGTACCCCTTTTGTTGATGAGGCAATATATTTAGTTATGAAGGGGCTAAAACAACTCAAAGACAATGAAAAGAATAAATAAGGAAGGAATATTATGGAAGTTATTAAAAGAAGTGAATTAAATGAGGCATTAAAAACTCAAAACTACAGAATAATTTGTGAATCGACATCAAAGAAAATCCAAACTCCCTTAGATAAGGATTTTGAAATATTTCTTTGTCACGATACAGAGGATAAAACTGAAATCAAAGCACTTAAAGCATTTTATGAAAATAAAGGAATAAAAGCTTATGTTGCCGAAATAGATGACCCGCAAATATCTTGGAATGGTATCAATAAACAAACTGCAACCGTTTTACAAAATAGAATGCGAAAATGCAGTAAACTATATTACATTCTTTCTAAGAATTCTCAAACATCAACTTGGATGCCTTGGGAAGTTGGATATTTTAATGGAGTAAATGGTGCAGGCAATATAAAAGTATTACCTATTATTGATAAAAACAATTATGAAGTTTTAGATTTTCCCGGACACGAATATTTAGAGTTATATTCTAAAGAAGTAATAAATTTTGAAAATTTAAGATTGCTTAAAAGAATTGACGAAGCTAAATCATAATATTAATGGAGGCTAATTATGATAAAAGAAAAAATTAAATCAGAACTCCAACAATTAATAAATGACATTAAAACCTTTAGTTTTATATTAGCATATTCATGCTCTTTAAAGAATAGATATTCCGATGAAGATGTGGAAAAATATGAGGAAGTAATATATGATTTTGAGAATGAAATTTTTAAATTAGATGAAAGTTATAATATTTTTTACGCAAAATCTTGTAGAGTTATGTCAGTCGTACTTCCTGAAAGGCTACAAGAGTTTAGATCATGTTATGTATATGATAGAAAAGCATCTCAAAAAGGTAGTTTTAGAGCAATTGCAGATTATTTTAATCATAGTTCAATAGAATTAAGAACAAGTTTTGAAAAATCAATAGAGGAACATACTTATAATTTATTTATTCAACAGAAGAATATTCTATTGAGTGCATATGAAATTATAGATAGCGTCTTATTTGATATTGAAAACATTATGCAATTTAATTTATTTATTAATGAGTTAGATATTGCACAAGATTTACTTAATAAAAAATATGTAAGGGCTGCAGGAGTTATTGCAAGTACAGTATTTGATGGACATTTAAAAACTATATGTAAAAATAATCCAAATATCACACTCAAATCTAAAGATACAATTGGTAAATATATAGAATATTTAAGAAGTGCTAAAGTTATAGATGCAATAGAGCAAAGAAAACTACAATGTTTAAATGATACTCGAACTTTATGTTGTCATAAAAAAGATAGAGAACCAACAGAAACCGAAGTTCAAGATTTAATCACAGGAACCAAAAGGGTACTTTCTGATGTTCATTAATAGTTCTTTATTATAGAAACATTATTTTATTAAATACGGGTTCTATTAAATATAAAATTGAGCAATATTTAGATAAACAAAGATTTTATAGTCAATGCTAAAAATACAATGCGAAATAAATAAAAACAGTCGAATTTTATTCTATTTCGAATTCCTAATCCTATATATTTCCAACGATTTATCTAAATATTCTTTTTCATCTAGAGTAAGAGTGAATTTATATTCTCCAGTTTTATCGGTATATAATTTATCATATAAATCTTTAATGTGATTATCAATTTCTGCATATGCACGCATAATTGCTTTTTTAGAATCACGATATTTAATACTACTTGTATTTAACTTATCTATTAATTTTAATTTTTCATCAAGAATTTCATCATCAGTTTTTGAACGAGTAGAAATATAGTATTCGGCAGTACTCAATTCGTTCTGAGCAATCGTTATTCTTAGATTATTTTTATCCATCTGTTCTTCAATAATTTTCATAAGATACCTCTTATTATTCAACCTCTTTATTAAAAGGTCTGCCCGTGCTTGCATAAACTAAACCATTAGGAGTTTCTGCAAGTGGTTCTCCTAATGCATAGTCCCCATTGTAAAATTTTTCTATATCCATATTGAGTGCTTTAATAACTCTACAAGTAAGTTGAAATGATGCAGTCATAATGTTTCGTTCACCACTTTCAAATTTTTGATATTGTCTGTAGTTGATTTTTGCTTTATCTGCCACTTGTTGTTGAGTTAATCCCAAAACAAGTCTTTTTTCTCTTAAAATAGAGTTCATCTTTAGATGAGCTAAACAAAAACCATCAAAACTAAATTTTTCCATAAAAATATGGAACTCTCAAATGGGCGTGTTTGTTAATTATAACTAAACAGGACAAATTGAAAATAAGTAATTGATTGATTTATAGCCGTTCGCCCCGTTGTGTTTGGGTTTCAG
>CANQML010000070.1 GCA_947624935.1 Candidatus Gastranaerophilales bacterium | reverse complement strand
ATTGCGACGCTCCCTTCGGTCGCTCGCAATGACATATTGGCAAATTCGCAAAGCTCTATGTGGTGAGTGGCTTGCCACCTCGCAATGACGTGCGCGATTATGCAAAACTAATTGTGCCGAAGGCACATTAAACACCTCACTCACTTTACTCACCTTACTTACTTCACTCACTTTAAACCCGCCTCCGGCAAGACACCGCAAGCTTTTTGAACCTATGAAACAGCCGAAAGTCACTCTATGAGTACGGGGGGGGTAACCACCTTAATCTCACTTATACTCTGTATTTTCAGCCATTTACTTTCCATACGTACATTATATACATTTTCTCATATCTTGTCAAGTTTTTTTATAACATTACTTTTATGATATACTTACTTGTATGAAAAATATTTTGGTTATATTTGGCACCCGCCCTGAAGTTATTAAGCTTGCACCGATTATTCTTGAACTTAGAAAATATCCGGCTGACTATAACGTTATTCTTTGCAACACCGAACAGCAAAAAGAGCTTTCTAACCAAACATTAAAGTATTTTAATCTAAAAGCTGACATAAATCTTGACTGCATGAGAGCAAACCAGTCACTTGCAAGCGTTCAGAGCCGAATTTTAACTGAATTAGATAAAGTATATGATAAATATAATATCGATGCCGCTATGGTACAAGGCGACACCATGACGGTTCTTTGCGGAGCATTGACAGCTTTTTACAGAAAAATTCCGATTTATCATGTTGAGGCAGGACTTCGCTCTTATGATAAATTTGAGCCATTCCCTGAAGAAATTATGCGCCAAATGACAAGTCGTGTCACTGATTTGAATTTTGCCCCGACTGACAAAAATAAGCAAGCGCTTTTGGCGGAAAATATTCCGGATAATAAAATTTTTGTGACCGGAAACACAGTAATTGATGCGCTGTTTTGTCTGTCAGATGAGACTTTAAACAGTGCTAAAAAATTATTCGCCGATATCAATGAAAATCTTGTACTTATAACTGCACACAGGCGGGAAAATCATGGGAAAAGAATTGATGTAATTTTGGATGCAATAGAATACCTCGCTCAAAAGTATTCTGACCACACTTTTGTAATCCCTGTGCATCCTAACCCCAATGTTCACGATAAAATCCACTCACGACTTTCTAAATACCCGCAGATTAAATTGACGGAGCCTCTGGATTATCCGTATTTGGTTTACTTGATGAAAAATGCAAAATTAATCCTGACGGATTCGGGCGGAATACAAGAAGAAGCACCGTCATTTGGCTGCCCTGTGCTTGTAATGCGCTATGAAACCGAACGCCAAGAAGGTATTGATGCAGGCGTTTCAACTTTGGTCGGAGCGGATTTTGATAAAATCGTTAAATTAAGTGAAGATATACTTTCAAAACCCAAAAACCTGACCAGATTAAAAGCGCAAAATCCTTACGGCGACGGCAAAGCCGCAAAAAGAATTGAAGAAATTATTCGTCATAATCTTGCAAGTTCTTTGTAATTTCTTCTTGAACGAGGCATGACATTTGAGGCGTAGGCATTTTTAATCTTACAATTAATGCTTGGCATGCTTTGAAGTTCACGCTGAAAGCTTCTGTAAAGCTCAATTTCACGCTCTTTAATATCTTTTTTGATGACAAGTGAATTTTCGTAATCAGTAATTGCAATAGCTGATTTTACAACCATGCCTAAAATTACAAGTACTGCAAGCGACCACAAAACCTTTTCCAGCGGAAACCGCTCATTCAATATAACAGGATTTCCATCTTCTGTCTGTGCCATTATTGTTGACTTTGCAATGTCTTTTGCCTGAATATACACATTCATTTCATTATCAGACAAATTTTCAATAACCAGACTGTTTACATCAGAAGTGCCCTTATATACGGCATTGACACCGTCTGAAACGCCAATGCCGGATATGTTCAAGATGATGTTATTATTACCTTTTACAGTCTTTTTAACAACAGGAATTGCATCAGACTTTAAAATGACATTGTACCCGTCGTCTGTGCCTTCCAAAACAACGGTGTGAAGATACGATGCCTGAACGCTGATACCAGCTAATAATATTGATAGTATTAAAATAAGTTTTTTCAAATCTACTCCCACTAATATACTAAAATATGAAAGACAATATGACATCAATCTTAAGATTTATTTTATAAAACATTTTGAAAATTATTTGTTAATTTATGTAACAATAAAAAACCATGCTGAAATTCAAAAAAAATAGAAACCTTTATATAAGTACGAGGAGTAAGAATGATTACATTATCACAGCCAACAAATACGGAACGCAGCAGAAACACAGAGATTAAACGACCTTCCGAAGCCGTTGAAACAGCAGGTTCGCTTGCCTATCTTTTTGAAAACGGTTTAATGACAATGGGTCAATATGATGAATATATTTCGAGTAATCCTTTTGCAATAGATTACAGCATGTGGGCGGATTGCGGTACAACAGATGTCGCAATGGGCGGATTTTTAAGCGATTTTGCGGCGGCTGTATCGGCTATGAGTGATATGGGCGGCGGATTTAGCGCAGGATTTTCCTCAGGTGATTGCGGCGGCGGCTCATGCGGAGGATTTACATCAGTTTGTTAAGAAAATAAAGAAAATTAAGGCGGTTTATCCGCCTTTTTTATTTATAATATAATCATGGAGAAAAAATTTTACGTTTATATTCTCTTAACCGAAAGAAATACTTACTATTGCGGTTACACAGATGATGTGGAAAAAAGATTTAAAGCACACCTTTCAGGGCATGGCGCAAAATACACCCGCGCTAATAAACCGGTTAAAATCGTCTGGCAAAAAGAGTTTTTAACTAAATCTGAGGCGCAAAAAGAAGAATGCCGCATAAAAAAACTAACGCATGCCCAAAAAGAAAAACTTATTTCTTAAGCTTTTCTAAGGCTTTTTGTTCTTTCTCAATTGATTTTTCTTCCTTTTTAATAAACTTTTGCAGTTCGTCAATCTTCATTTCTTTGAATTTTATTGGCGCTTCATTAAACTCCGTTGAACCTTTTATCCTCTGAAGTTTAGCATAATCTTTTTGTTCTTCTTTGAATTTTGCATCCATTTCTTTCAATTTGGCTTTTAATTCATTATCCATTTGTTTTAAATCATTTTTTTCTTTTTCCTTGGCTTCTTTAGCATCGAGTTTGTCACGTTCCATTTGTGCTTTTTCCTCCCGCTCAATTACGGTCGGCGTTATTACACCGTCTTGCACAATCTTGAACCCGTTTACACCGATTTCAACATCAGAGATTTTAAAAGAAATCAATCGTGCCTGTTCGCCATGGGAATCTATACTCCATATACCCAAAAACACCGGTTTTTTGCCAGTATAACCGTAGGCATAAGCCGCTACTCTGTATTCTTCATTTTTCAAAAATCCGACAGGAATTATATCCCACCTTTTATCATCAAGGTTAAGCCCTCTGTTTTCTTTCCAATAATAAATTATCGCATCACGAAGCTCAACAAGGTTATACGAAGTCTTTGTACCAAAATCATAGACAATAGCGTTTGTCTGCCAAATACCGTCTTGAGAACTGCCGATTTTTTCCTTTACCAAAAGCTTTGTCCCGTCAACTGAAAAGTCAATGGGTGTCAGCGAGCGAAAAGCAGAATCATTATCCGAAGATTTTTCGGTTGATATAATCGGGTTTGGCAGACGCTTTTGGGCATTTGCCTTCAAAATCTTGTTAACAGGCGTTCCGGTTTCATCTAAAGGAATAACGAATATATCAGAAGCAGTCGAGGCGCTGTTTGGATAATAATAAACCACTGGATAAACCAGCTTTGAAAAATCGGGTGACACAAGTCCTTGACCGTTATACTGGCGAAGTTGGAAGAATTTTTTTGTAATATTAAGCTCGGGGCTTCCGGGCGGGTCGTTGTATCTTACTATCTTATATGTGGGTTGCGGAACATATTTCATCTCATAATCTTTAACTTGCTTAGGGATTTCGCTTTTAAGCTCGGATTTATCAACATAAGACGATTGTGCCTCATATTCCTCAACTGTCATATACCCTGAGGGTTTGTAATCCAATTTCTTGCGTCCTGTATTTTCGATTTCTTCTTCTTTTAAAACATTATGCAAATATTCAGCCTCTTTTTGATTGTAATCTTTTTTGATAAATTCAAAAGCAAAAACGGCACAATTAATTAATAATACAAAAATTAAAAGAAGAACACGAATTATACTAATCCCTCCTTCATAGCTGTAGCAACAGCTTTTGAGCGGCTTTCAACGTAAAGTTTTTGCAAAATGCTGTGAACATGAGTTTTTGTAGTGGAAAGTGTAATAACAAGCTTTTCTGATATCTGCGGATTACTCATACCGTCAACAATCAATGCTAAAACCTCCATTTCACGTTCAGTTAAGCCGTAAAGGTTTTTACCTAATTTATAATTAATTTCACCCCGTCTGTCGTCAGAACCCTTTCTGATATTGGTCAGAACAACCTTTGCGATAGCGGGGTCAAGCCAGCCGGCGCCTTCGGAGACTGCAATAACTGCCGCAACGGTTTGCTCAGATGTTGCGCCTTTGGTAATATAACCGTCTGCACCCGCTTTAAATGAATCAAAAATATCATCTTCATCTTCACGGGATGTGTACATCAAAACTTTTATATCAGGCTGTTTGGACTTTATCTTACGTGTTGCCTCGATACCGTCAAGCGTTGGAAGCCCTATGTCCATAATAACTACATCCGGCTTTAATTTCAAAGCTTTTGCAACGCCGTCCGCACCGTCAGCAGACATATCCGCAATTTCAATGTTTGAATTTTTGGACAATATGACGGACAACCCCATTCTTGCCATATCATGATCTTCAACAATTAATACTTTAATCATTTTTTCACAACCTCTGTTTGAACATTTGGAAGTAAAAACGTAAATTCACTTCCTTTGCTAATTTTACTTTCTAACCATATTTTTCCGCCATGGGCTTCAACGATTTGACGTGATAAATACAACCCCAGCCCTGTTCCCGTTGAACGTTTTTTGCTTGTACCTTGCGAAAACCTCATAAACAAATGCGGTATATCTTCTTGCGGGATGCCGTTTCCGTTGTCTGCAACGGAAAATATAAAATCACCCTCTTGTACTTTTGCAAAAATTTCTATTTTGCCACCTTTGTTTGTGTAATTAACCGCATTACCGCACAAATTTATCATAACCCGTTTAATTTCCGATTTGTCAGCATCTATATTAACATCATCGTCTATATCGCAATTTAAAACAAATTCAAAATCCTTATTTTTGGCAAGCGGTTTTAATTCTTCATAACATTGTGTGACAAGTGCTTTTATCGGGAAAATAGTCTTACAAAGAGTTAATTTGCCGCTTTCAAATTTATAAACTTCCAAAAGCGCATTCACAAGCCCCAATAAATCCTCGTTGCTTTGAAGCATTGTCGAAAGCAAAACTGACTGCTTATCATCAAGTTTGCCCAAAGAGCCGTCCAAAAAGAATTTTAGAGTTTGAATTGCCGCCAAAAGCGGAGTGCGCAAATCATGCGTTAACGTCGCGATAAAATCATCTCTTAAGCGTTCGGTATCTTTTTGAAGGCTAACATCACGAATAACGCCGACATACCGTTCTTTTTCAGATGTCGAAATTGATGCAAAGTTAATTTCTACAGGCAGCCTTTTGTCACTCAATGAATTTCTTACATAACAATCTCTGATAAGAACTTCGGATTTATCCTCACCCAAACCGAATATACCGCCTTTGTTTTTTGAGGCTTTATTAAAGTCAACGTTATCCGAATATGCGATTTCTTGTAGTTTCATGTGGCAAAGTGCAGTTTTTGAAAGCCCTGTCATGTTTTCGCAAGCCGGATTAACCTGCTCAATAATACCGTGCCTGTCAATTATGATTATGCCGTCAGCACAGTAATTTATAATACCGCTTAGCTTTAAATTTGCCGCCTCAAGCTCTTTTGTCCGCTCTTTAACCATTTCTTCCAGCTTTTGAGAATATTCTTCCAGCTTAAAATTGGCATTTTCAAGCTCATCTATTTTTTGACGCAGATTTTCAAGAAGGTGGCTTCTTTCAATCCCGTTTTTGATATTCATGATTAAATCGTCATTGTCCCACGGCTTTTCAATATACTTGTATAGACCAATCTCATTTATCGCCTTAATTGCATTTTCCTTATCGGCATAACCCGTCAACAAAATCATACTGGTTTCGGGATAAAGTTTTTTGGCTTTGGTCAAAAACTCCAAACCGTTCATATCAGGCATCATAAAGTCTGATATAATCAAATCCGGCTTGTTAGATTTTAAAAATTCAATCGCCTCTTTGGGTTTGTTGAAAAAATAAGCATCGTCAAAACCTTCAACCTTCAAGAGAGTTTTAAAAGCAGAGGTAACAATCTTTTCATCGTCGACAATTACTATCATAACACTATAATCATAACTTATAACCCGACTAAAAACAAATTATTTAAAAATCTTTACGAAAAGAAAGAAGCAGCGTTTACACGCTGCCGAAAATGAAAAAACAAAAAAACAAAAAAATGAAAGTTATTTTATGTTTGAAAATGTCCAAGCATCAAATGTTGGCGTCTCGGATATTTTCATCTCTTTTTTATCGCTGCCGGAGCACGAATCATCGTGAGCGATAGGTTTATACAACCTGTTATAATATTCAATAACCATACGATCGGAATTGAAATATGCCTCAGAAGTTCTGATTGCCTGACGCATCAGCCTTGCCCATTCCTGCTTATTCTCATAATAAGTCGGTATTATCTCGTTTTCGATAATATTCATAACGCATTCATGGTCTTTCCAATGGCGTTCTTCCCAAGGCATTTCATCATCAAGTTCGGGGTATTCGACAGTGTAACCGTTAATGCCGTTAAATGTACCTTCAACCGTCCAACCGTCATAGATAGAAAGGTGAAGTGCACCGTTAGCGTTAGCCGACATACCTGATGTACCTGATGCCTCAAACGGTCTTAAAGGCGTGTTCAACCAAATATCAGATCCGCGTTTTAACATACCTGATAATTGAAGTTCATACCCCGGCAGAACAACAACATTTTTAAGCGTATGAGAACGGTTAAGAAGTTTGTTAAACATTTCCTTACCCATAACATCATCGGGGTGGAATTTACCCGCAAAAATTATCTGGATTTTGTTATTTTCAAGCAGTTTGTTAATTCTGTCTTTATCCATCAAAATTAACCATGCACGCTTGTAATCCGCAAATCTTCTTGCCCATGTGATTGTCAATACATCGGGGTCAAATCTTTTACCCGCAACATTTGCGATATATTTGAACAATTCGCATTTCATTTCGTGCTTAACAGCCAAAAGCTCCTGCGGAGTTTTAGCCTCATTAATCCTTGGATCCTGCCAGTAATGGAGGTTTACGGCGTTGGTGATAGCTCTAATCGGGCATCTGCCATCAACCCATTCCCACATTTTGTTTGCAACAAGCCCGTGCAGCTGTGATACAGCGTTTGCAATTCTGCTCATTCTAAGCGCCGCAACCGTTAAGGAGAAGTTTTCACCGCCCAAACTTACGGCTGTTTCTCTTGAACATCCTGCGAAAAATCCGCCTTCCATAAGAGTATCAACCCAGTGGACTTCGTTTCCGGCAGCAACAGGCGTGTGCGTTGTAAATACCGTCTTACGTTTTACTTCGTCCAAATCACCGTTATACTGTCTTAAAAGTTCAAATGCGGCAGGAAGTGCATGACCTTCGTTCATGTGAACAACGTCAAATTTATAGCCGACTTCCTGTAAAATTCTGATACCAGCAACACCTAAAACGGTTTCTTGAGCAATTCTTATTTTCTCGTTTCCGTCATAGAGTTTATAGGAAATACTTTTTGCCCAGTCGCTGTTGCCGTCAATATCGGTTGTTAAAAGATAAACAGGGCATGTTCCAAACAATTCGGGTTCAACTCTGTATGCTTTTACCTTAACTTTTTCACCGAAAATATCAACCTCTGTTGATACACCGATATCGTTTAAAAAGTCATAATATTTTCTGATATAAGCAACTTCGACTTGACCTTTGTGGTCAATTCTTTGATCATAATAGCCGTAAGACCAAAGCATGGTAACGCCGACCATCGGCAATTGAAGATATCCCGCAGATAACATGTGAGAACCCGCAAGAAATCCAAGACCGCCAGAGTAAGTGCTCAAAGACTGATCCATAGCTATTTCCATTGAAAAATATGCAACATTTGGTAATGACATAATAAACCTTTCTTTTTTTAATTACATAGTCGTACTCTCAAAAAGAGCCTATTAACAGCATACCACAAATTTTTAATTGTCAAAACACTTTGAATATAAAAAATTGATTGAGCCAAAAATTAGACAGTATATGGCTGTTTGTGGCTTTATGAAACTTTACAAATATTGTTAATAATTCTTTTCAAAGCAATTTTTACATGCGAATAATTCAATCCGCCCTGCATATAAGCAACGTAAGGCGGACGCATAGGCCCGTCCGCCGAAAGCTCGATTGTAGAGCCTTCGATGAAGGTTCCGCCTGCCATGATAACTTTATCTTCATACCCGGGGATATATTCGGGAATCGGCGTCACGTAGCCATTAACAGGCGACACGGATTGAACGGTTTTACAAAACTGTTCCAATGGCTCGGGCGAATTGAAAATAATATTTTGAATAATATCCGAGCGCTTATCATCAAATTTTGGGGCGGAATTAAACCCGATATCTTCAAAAATTTTAGCGGCAAGAATTGCACCTTTAACGGCATCAGCGACAACTGACGGCGCCATAAAAAGCCCTTGGAAAATTAATCTGTGCTGATTAAACATGGCACCGCCTTCACTTCCAATCCCCGGCGCCGTCAAACGGTTTGCGGCTTTTTCAACGAGTTTGGCTTTACCTGCAATATATCCGCCTGCCTCGACAATCCCGCCCCCGGGGTTTTTGATTAAAGACCCCGCAATCAAATCAGCGCCAGCCTCTAACGGCTCTTTTTTATCGACAAATTCACCGTAACAGTTATCGACAAAACAGATACAATTCTGATTTTGGGCTTTAACTATTTTGCAAATTTTCTCAATCTCGTCGATTGTCAAAGATTTTCTTGTGGAATATCCTTTTGAACGCTGAATTAATACCATTTTTACGCCATCATCAATTGCGTTTTCAATTCCCTCGTAATCGGGCTCGTTATCTTTTAATCCGACTTCTTCATACTTGATGCCATGCGCTATCAAAGAATCTTCTTTTGTTTCATCATCACCCGCCGTTCCGATAACTTCAAGCATGGTGTCGTAAGGCGTTCCGACAACAGATACCAATTTATCATTCGGGCGTAAGTTCCCAAAAAGACAGCATGCAAGCGTGTGTGTGCCTGATGCAAAATGCACCCTTACAAGCGCTTTTTCAGCCTTAAACACATCGGCAAAAACTTTATCCAAAACCTCTCTGCCCAAATCGTCATGACCGTAACCCGATACGGTGTAAAAATGCTCTGGTGCAACACGATTTTTTACAAATGCATCCAAAACCTTTTCCTGGTTAAAATCCCTTATATCGTCCGTTATTTCAAACTGTTTTTGAACGGATTTTTCATAATCTTTAATATCCATAATTTTATAATATAAAATAAAAAATTAAGGTCAATCGGGGTTGCCGAAACGGTAGAGGTAAAAAATCACCGCAAATGCTAAAACTATAATATGTTGAGGATAATATTTTTGTTAATGCTTTTAATACAGCCGGCATGGTGCGGAGATTACGGGGTATATAGACCCGATAATTACAAAATGAATGCCGAAGAAAACGAACGGATATTATTCATCATGGATTTTTCAAACAGCATGAACGAATACTTAGACGGCGAGCGCAAAGTCGATATGATGCTTGATACAATGGCAAGAATTTTACCCTCAATACCGCAAAACGTATCGGTCGGATTAAGGGTTTACGGGCATAAAATGGGATTTACGCCGATAGATGCCTGCAGAGCTTCAACCCTTTTGGTTCCGATAGGTTCAGGCAACTGTTCCTCGATTGGCGGGGCGTTATTAAGGACAAAACCCAAAGGCATGACTCCCATTACTTATTCGCTTAAACAGGCGGTTAGAAACGATTTTCTTGGGTTTTCGGGTAAAAAACATATAATACTTTTAACGGACGGCGGTGAAAATTGCGATGAAAGTCCGTGTAATTATGCCATGGAATTGATTAAAACGAGAAAAGACGTATTTATTGATGTTATCGCGTTTAATATAGATGATGAAGATGATTTGGCACAGTTGGAGTGCGCTGCACTTGTTACAAGCGGGAAGTTTTACACGGCAAACACAGCCGCAGAACTTGCAAGAAGTTTGAGTAACAGTATTAACGCTAAAAAAGCAGTTGAGGCAAAAATAATAAGAAATTACTAATCGTCAATTATTGACACATCGTAAAAAAATTATTATAATGGACTGGTAGTAAAAAAATTGGAGGATACTAAAATGATATTGAAACAGAAAACCTTTAACAGGGGGGGGGGGGTACAAAAAATATCCTCTAACCCAAACAGATTGCGACTTTTACCCTGATAACAGTGGCAACTCGCAGAACCAAAAATTTGGTTTCACTTTAGCAGAGGTGCTGATAACCCTTGGCGTAATCGGCATAGTCGCTGCCATGACTATACCTAATTTGGTTCAAAGTTATAAGAAAAAAGTTGTTGAAACAAAACTTGTTAATTTCTATTCAACGATTAATCAAGCGTTTCAATTATCGGAAATTGATAACGGTCAGGCTATAACATGGGAAAAAATTCCAAAAGATGAAGAAGGTATGAAAGATTGGTACGGCAAATACCTTTTGCCGTACATAAAATCCCCGAAAGTTGAAAGCAGTACGAATGAAAAAGAAAGTGATATAAAAATATATTTTCCCGACGGCAGTTTTTTAAGATATTACGGTGATAATAGTATACTACAATATTATATAGATAAATTTGAAGGCAAAGCCGGAGAAACTTGGTTTTATTTTTCATTTGCTCCATTCACAAGCAGTCAAGTTGTTGCTAAAAATAAACTTGTCATTCCATATATGAATGACGTGAACAATAATATTGATACCATAAAGGAAAATTGCGGAGGGAAAGCGATAAACGGCATAGGCGGCAGAGCATACTGCACATATTGGATTATGCTCAACGGCTGGAAAATCCCGGAGGACTACCCTTACAAATTTTAATATATGTCATTGCGATATGGCAAGCCACTAAGATATATGTAGGTTGGCATTACTATGCCAACAATTAAAATTTGTCGGATTAGTAAATCCGACCTACATGCTGAGGACTATCCGTACAAGTTTTGACAGGTTAATTATAGATTGCTTCGTCGGGCTGTGCCCTCCTCGCAATGACGAATACCTAATCCCCACCCCTTGCGGGCGGGGAAGCAGTTGTG
>CANQML010000069.1 GCA_947624935.1 Candidatus Gastranaerophilales bacterium | reverse complement strand
CTGACTTTTTAAAAATTACCGTTAAAATAAAAATAACGGAGTTTAAAATTATGGCAGATATAAACAAATTTACTAACTATTCGCAAGAGCTTTTGTCGTCTGCAAATGCGCTTGTAAATTCCAATCACAATACGGAAATGCAGCCCGAGCATATTATGCTTGCAATGATTAAGGATAACGGGATTATAAAAGACTATTTGACCGAGTTAAAGCTTTTAAATCAAGCGTTTATTGATAAAATAGTTGCGACAATCAAGTCTTTTCCGACAATTTCGGGCTTGCAAAATTCGCAGCAGTTGTTTTTATCAAACGATACGGCAAACCTTTTGGATTTGGCTCAAACTTGCGCGGAGGAATTGAAAGACGAATTTGTTAGCGCAGAATGTATTTTGCTTGCGATGACAAGGCTTGAAAATTCTAATATTCAGCGAATTTTGGCGGATTTCAGGGGAAATTCAAATAACGTACTTAATGCAATGAAGAAAGTAAGAGGTAATAAAAAAGTGGACAATAAAAACGCGGAAGAAAATATGAAGGCTTTGGAAAAGTATTCGACCGACCTGACGGCGCTTGCAAGAAAGGGCAAGCTCGACCCCGTAATCGGCAGAGATGAAGAAATCCGAAGGATTATACAGGTTTTAAACAGAAGAACAAAAAATAACCCTGTGCTTATAGGCGAACCCGGGGTAGGTAAAACCGCAATAATTGAGGGGCTTGCGCAAAGAATTGTGCGCGGTGATGTTCCCGAAAGCCTCAAAGAGGTTAAATTAATCTCGCTTGATATGGGCGCACTTGTTGCGGGTGCAAAGTTCAGAGGCGAATTTGAAGAACGTTTGAAGGCTGTTTTAAAAGAGGTGGAAGATTCAAACGGCAGTATTGTAATGTTTATTGACGAATTGCATACGGTCGTCGGTGCGGGCGCAACGGAAGGCTCGATGGATGCGGGAAACCTTTTAAAACCGATGCTCGCGCGCGGTGTTTTGAGAACAATCGGGGCGACCACGATTAACGAATACAGAAAATACATAGAAAAAGACCCGGCGCTTGAAAGACGTTTTCAGCCCGTTTTGGTTGATGAGCCGAGCGTTGAAGATACCATAAGCATATTAAGAGGTCTGAAAGAAAAATACGAGGTTCACCACGGGGTGAGAATTTTGGACAGCGCACTAATTCAGGCGGCAAAATTATCCGACAGATATATCACAGACAGGTTTTTGCCCGATAAAGCAATCGATTTGATTGATGAGGCGGCGTCTTCTTTGCGTATTGAAATTGATTCAATGCCCGAAGAAATTGATACTATGATGCGCCAGAAAATCCAGTTAGAGATAGAGCGCGAAGCCTTGAAAAAAGAAGAAAGCGACGAGGCAAAAGCGAAAGTTGACGATATTTCCAAGCAGATAACCGAGCTTGAAGAAAAAATCAATGCGATGAAAGTTCAGTGGGAACAGGAAAAATCTTCAATAATCGGTGAAGCTGCGATAAAAGATGAAATTGACAAGGTTAAAAAACAGATAGAAGAAGCGGAACGTAATACGGACTTGCAGCTTGCGGCAGAGCTTAAATACGGCAAACTGCTTGATTTGCAAAAACAGTTGAAGGCTTGCGAAAACCGCGATAAAAAAGACAATCAGCTTTTGAAAGAAGAAATAGACGACGGCGATATCGCAGAAGTCGTAAGCAAGTGGACGGGGATTCCGGTTACAAAGCTTGTTGAAAGCGAGATGCAAAAACTTGTCAAAATGGAAGATGTTTTGCACAAAAGGCTTATCGGGCAAGACGAGGCGGTCGAAACCGTTTCCGATGCAATTCGCAGGGCACGTTCGGGCTTGAAAGACCCAAAACGTCCGATTGGAACATTCTTGTTTTTGGGACCGACCGGTGTCGGTAAAACCGAACTTGCAAAAGCGCTTGCGGAATTTATGTTTAACGATGAAGATGCGTTGATTAGAATTGACATGTCTGAATATATGGAAAAGCACAACGTTGCAAGGCTTGTCGGAGCGCCTCCGGGATATGTGGGTTATGAAGAAGGCGGACAGTTGACCGAGGCTGTAAGACGCAAACCCTATTCGGTTGTGCTTTTTGACGAGATTGAAAAAGCGCACCCCGATGTGTTTAATATCATGTTGCAAATTTTTGATGACGGAAGATTGACAGATTCCAAGGGCAGAACAATCGATTTTAAAAACACATTGATTATTATGACCTCGAATTTGGGCAGTGACGTTATTTTGGAAAAAACACTCGATGCAATGCTTAACCAGAGCGACTTTGACAAGACAAAAGAAGAAGTAATGGGCTTGTTGAGAAGTCACTTCAAACCCGAGTTTTTAAACAGGATTGATGAGATAATATTCTTCAAAGCTTTGACATTGAACCAGTTGAGTGCAATTGTGGATATTCAAATGGATTATTTGAGAAAACTTTTGGCTGAACAGGAAATTGGATTTGAGATAACGGAAGAAGCCAAAGAATTTCTTGCAACGCGGGGATTTAATCCTGTATATGGTGCAAGACCGCTGAAAAGAGTTATCAGACAGCTTGTTGAAAACCCGCTTTCCAAACAAATTTTGGAACAAAAGTTTATCAGAGGCGACAAACTTATAGTGGATGTCGATAACGACGAAATCAAATTTGTGAAAGAATAAAATTATGGACAAAATTTGCGCTAACGATGTATAATTGATTTATGATAACGTTTGACAGTTTGACCTTGAAAGCATTTGTCGATGAAAATGGCGAGTTTTTAACGGATTCCCATATCCAAAAAATTCAACAGCCCACAAGACGTGAGGTCATTTTGTCCTTGCGGAAAAATTCTAAAACCCGCAAACTTTATATAAATATTAATCCGCAGGAATACCACGTATGCTTTATGAGCAAAGAAAATGAGGAAAAACGATTGATTAAAATTCCTCAAAATCCGCCGATGTTTTGTATGCTGTTAAGAAAGTACATTGAAAACGCACGTATTGTTAAGGTTTGCCAGCCGGAATATGAAAGGATTTTAGAGCTTTATACGGAAACATACAACGAGCTTGGCGAAAAAATTTATCTTTGTATTGCCGTTGAATTAATGGGTAAACATTCAAATATCGTTTTGTATAACCATGATACCAATGTAATTCTTGGCTGTGCGCACAATGTGGGTGCTGAAAAAAGCAGAGAACGTGAAATGGCGGGCGGTTTGCCTTATGTATATCCTGTTCGTAAAAATAGTTGGTTTAAGTGCGAAAATTCCCTTGCAAATGATTTGCAAAACATTAATGACAGAATTGATGAATATTATGCCAACCTTATCGCCTCGGATAAATTCAACAAACAAAAACAATCAATTTTGTTAAATATCAACCGTCAATTAAAGAGAAATAAAAACTCTCTTGAAAAAATTAATGCAAGCCGTAAAAAAGATTTTGAAATTTACAGACACAAAGGCGATTTAATAATGTCCAACCTTTACGGCAATTCGGATTTTCAAAAAAATATTGAGGTTTTTGATTATATAAGCAATAAAAATATCACGATAGAACTTGATGAAACAAAAACTTTAAAGGAAAATGCAAACAGATTTTACAAGCTATACAACAAGTATAAAACGGCGGATGCCAAACAAGCAGAGCTTTCGGACGAATTGCAAAATACGATAAAATATCTGATGGAGCAGTTGTATTTTGTAGAAAATGCAAACGATATAAATGATTTGCCGCAAGTTGAAGGCAGTCATTCAGAGCCGAAAAAAAATATTGTCACGGAAATTAAAAGTGATAATTATACAATTTTTGTCGGGAAAAATTCCAAACAAAATGATTATATAGTGTCAAAGCTTGCACGTAATGATGATTTGTGGTTTCATACAAAAGACTGTCCGGGCTCTCACGTGCTTTTACGTGCCGAAAATAAAACCGATGAGCTAATTTTGCAGTGTGCCAAAATCGCAAAAGAAAATTCAAGCGGAGCAAATTCTTCCAAAGTAAAAGTTATTTATACTTTTGCCAAACACCTTAAAAAACCGCCAAAAGCCAATTTGGGCTATGTTACTTACAGCCATGAAAAAGAAATTGTGATTGATTAAAACAGATAAATAAAATATAATATTATTATGAAAGCAATAGCACTTGTGGACTGTGATTCTTTTTTTGTATCGTGTGAGCAAAAGGCAAATCCCGAATTGAAAGGCAAGCCTGTGTGTGTTTTATCAAACAAAGACGGGTGTGTGATATCCCGTTCTAAAGAGGCAAAAAAAATGGGCGTTCGGATGGGGCAGCCGTATTTTATGGCAAAAAAAGAGTTTCCCGATGCGATTTATGTATCTTGCCGGCATGATTTTTACGGCGAAGTGTCTGAGCAGGTGATGTTGTTGCTTAGAGAATTTAGTCCGAAAGTTCAGGTATATTCTGTCGATGAAGCTTTTGTGGATTTGACGGGATTAAAGCGGCTTTACAAGATGAATTATCAAGAGATTGCATCTTATATAAGGCAGCAGATAAAAGAAAAGATTGATATTCCGGTGTCAATCGGTGTAAGCTCGACAAAAACGCTTGCAAAATTGGCTTCTGATAAGGCAAAAAAAGAAGATACCGGAGTTTATCTAATCGGTGCAAAAAAAATTCCGCAGGTGCTTTCCGTTACTGATGTCGAAGAAATTTGGGGTATCGGAAGAAATTTGACGCTTTTGTGCAAAAGGTCAGGGATACTCAAGGCGTCCGATTTGGTTAAAAAAGATGATGTTTGGCTTGACAAAAAAATAGGGATAAGGGGTTTGGAGATGAAACATGAGCTTTTGGGCGAGATGGTTTCACCTGTAGTTAATGAAGAAAAACTTCCAAAATCTATTCAAAAAACAAGTGCTTTCGGGATTTTTACCACGGACGGGAATTATATAAAAAATCAGCTTAATTATCACATTCACAGTGCTTGCAGAAAATTAAGAAAAACGGATTGCAAAGCAAAGGTTATCGGTGTAATGCTAAGAACAAAAGATTTTAAAGTTTATTATGACAAAAAAGTTTTGCAGGCGCCTACATCTTTTGAGCTTGAAATATCGGATATAGCTTTTAAGCTGTTTGATAATATTTATCAAAGCGGGATTTTATACAGAAGCACAGGAATAATATTGGAAGATTTATACCCAAACAGCCAAATACAGCTTATGCTTTTTGAAGATGAAAATGCGGACAAAAAAGAAAAACTTTCAAAGTGCTTTGATAATCTTGAAAAAAAATTCGGAAAAAATATTGTGCAAATCGGATTTTATGATAGTTAAAGCCGGCAAAGACCAAATTATTTGCAAAAATTTTTTATAAATGTTAAAATTTAAAAAAAGGAGTTTTAATATGAGAGTAGCGGTTATATCGGACATTCACGCAAATTTTTGTGCTTTGCAGGAGGTTGTAAAAGACATTAAAGCCGAAAATTGCGAACAGGTTTTTTGTTTGGGGGATTTAATACTTGCGGGGCCTCAACCTCGTATGGTTATTGATTTTTTAAAGGAACATCCCGAGTGGGTTGTTATTCAAGGAAACACGGATAAACTTATTGCGGATTTCGGGCCTGATGTAATTGAAATGTTAAAAGAAAAATTCCCGATTATGGCAAATGCAATTGTTGACGATATGTATTACGTCGAGGAAGAACGCAGGGAGTATTTAAAAGACCTGCCGCCGATGCTGCAGTTTGAAGTTGAGGGCGTAAAGGTGCTTTTGGTTCACGGTTCGCCCAGAGCCAACAACGAGGATATTTTGCCAAATATGCCTTTAGATAAAGTGGAAGAAATAATTGCCGACACGGATGCGGATTTAATCCTTTGCGGGCATACGCATATCCCTTGCGGTTATCAAACGACCACAAAGCAAACAGTAGTCAATGTCGGAAGCGTCGGACGTCCGATGACGCCTTCTCCTATGGCATGTTATGCCATAATTGATTTTAATGACGGAAAATTCACCGTAAAACATAAATTTGTGGATTACGACCGAGAACTTGCCGCACAAATTTTATCAATCAGAACTTTTGAAGGTGCCGACAAACTCGCTCAGCTCTTGATTAATCCTGTTGTCCGTCACCTGTGATTTGCAAAATTTATTTTTGTGGTATAGTGACTATACGAGGTTTTTATGAACATAGACAAAGAAAAACTCGTTTCATACATAAAAAAACTTACTGAGCCGAAAATTCTTGTGGTTGGTGATTTAGCACTGGATGAAATGATTTACGGCGATGCTGAAAGGATTTCAAGAGAAGCCCCCGTTTTAATTTTGCAGCACACAAAAACAAAGCTGATTTTAGGTGGGGCGTCCAATGCGGCGCATAACGTTTCGACTTTAAATAACGGAAAAGTCGGCGTAATCGGTGTTTGCGGCGAGGATTACCAATCAGGTCAGCTTCTTGAAACTTTTGAAAAAGCTAACGTCGATTGCAGATATATTGTAAAAGACCCGACCCGTAAAACCACCACAAAAACACGTATTTCAGGCTCGATTTCAACGTCAATTACACAGCAAATCGTTAGGCTTGACAGGCAAACCAATTCGCCTGTGTCAAGAATTACGGAAGATAAAATCATCGAAAACCTTAAAATTGCTATCCCCGAATATGATGCGGTAATTTTGTCCGACTATCATATCGGAACTTTGACCGATAGAATTATTGATACGGCAATCAAACTTGCAAATAAATATAAAAAAATTATTGTAGTTGATGCTCAAAGAGATTTGGCAAAATACAAAAACGTTACCTCATTAACTCCGAATTTGCCCGATACGGAAAAATCCGCAGGGTTTGCAATCAAAACCGACATGGATTTGGAAAAAGCGGGCAACAAGTTGTTGTTGGAAACAAAGGCAAAAGCCGTTCTGATAACCTGCGGGGCGGATGGTATGTTTGTTGTTGAGCCGAAAAGAAAATACACAAAAATCCCCGTATTTAACAAATCGGAAGTTTTTGACGTGACAGGTGCGGGGGATACCGTTACGGCGGTTTACACACTTGCGCTTGCGGCGGGTGCGGAATATGCTTATGCGGCAGTGATAGGAAATATAGCGGCAAGTATCGTTGTTAAGCAGTTCGGTTGCGCTACAACTAACATAACCGAGCTTTTAAATGCCGCTTTGATAGGAGAGTTTTATGCGAATTAAACCGATTGATTTTATTATTATTGCGGGTATTGTTATCGCGCTTATTGTCGGATTTTTTACGTTTACAAAGTTCAGACAAACGGCTGACAGACAAATTGAGGCAGTTTCTAAAATCAGATTTGACGTATTTATAAGAGGTGTAACGCTGACGGGCGAAAATTTCCCGATTGCAAAAGACACTAAAACATTTATCAGCATAAGAAACGTGCCGTACACCGATTTGCAAATAGTTGATGTCAAAGCCGACAGAAAAAAAACGGTGCTTCCGACATTCAATTCAAAAAAAGTTGTTGTCGTGGAAGATGTTTCGCAGGCAAACCTGTATGATGTTGTCGTAACGCTTGAGGACACAGCCAAAATAACCAAAGACGGTGCCGTTGTCGGCGGCAACAAAATTAAAATGGGCTTGCCGATTGTTTTAGAGGGCGAAAATTACAAATTCACCGGCATTGTTTCAGATATCAAACTTTTGCCCGATGCAAATGAGGTAATTAACAACCAAAGTACGACTTACGATGTTCAGTAGTTTATTGTTTAAAATTCAGGATAAATTAAGCTTTTTGCGTGAAAACAGTTTGTTTTTGCAAAAAATTGACGTTTTTATTTTGGCATCAATAATCGGTGTAATTGTGTTTTCGACATTTGCCCAGTCGGATTACATAGGTTTTGTCGCACTTATTACAATGTTTTTGACTGCCGTTAAGATTTTTACCCATAAAGGCGATAAGTTCACGTTTAACACGTTTGAAGCCTTTTTGACGGCATATTTTATGCTGGTTTTGATAAGCCTTGCAGGCTCAACGCTTTTTGCACTCAGCCTTAAGGGGTTTTTAAAGACGTTTATCTATATCGGGTTTTATTTTTCAACCGCACATTATCTGAAATCAAACAAAAAGCATATACCGCTTGTCTTGGGCACAATCGGGCTTTGTGCGGGGTTTGAAAGCATAGTGGCATTGGTTCAAAATTTTGCACATGTTGAAGCTATTTCAACATGGCAGGACACTTCAAATCTTAACCCCGAAGAAATTATGACGCGCGTTTACGGCACTTTAAAACCGTTTAACCCGAACCTTTTGGGCGGATATTTTGTGGTTTCAATCCCTGCAATAATTGGGATGTGCGCTTATTTTATCTCAAAATTTGAATACAAAAGGGCAATTGCAGCAGCTTTTTTAATCCTGACTTCGACTTGCGCACTCTTTGCAACTGGCTGCAGGGGTGCTTATCTGGCTTTATTATTGATTATCGTGTTGACGTTTTTGGTCAGCGCAAAATTCTTCTGGCATAAATTCAAAACAATTTATTTGTCCTTAATCGGCTTTGCAGTGCTTGCTTTTAGCTATGCTTTGATATTTATAACGTCATTGAGAATGCGGTTTTTGTCGATTTTTGCGATGCGTGCGGATTCGTCAAACTCTTTCAGATTTAACGTTTACCGCTCATCTGTTCAAATGTTTACGGACAACTGGCTTTTAGGTATCGGTGTCGGTAACAAAAATTTCAGGGAAATCTATGGGCTTTATATGAAAACGGGATTTGACGCGTTAAGCGCATACAATATTTTTCTTGAAATTGCCGTTGAAAGCGGTATTTTTGCACTTATTGCGTTTGCGGGATTTTTGTTTGTGCTTATAAAAGACGGGGTCAAAATCGTATTAAATTCCGATGATACGGAAAAAATTATTTTTACGGCATGTTGTGTTATTTCTGTTTTGGCAGTAATGTTTCACGGGCTTGTCGATACGGTATTTTTCAGACCGCAAATTCAGTTTGCGTTTTGGACAATCGTTGCCGTTATTTCGGCTTACAAATTTGAACCCGTTCCGAATTTGGCTGATGTAAAACTTTTATAAAGGCATGGTTTAGCTGTGTTAATATAGAGTTAAAGGAGAATTTATATGATACCAATTTTAGATTCAAAACGTCAGTATGCACAAATCGGTGCAGAAGTTGAAAATGCTGTTTGCGAGGTTTTACGTTCGGGGTCTTACATTTTAGGACCGAACACAAAAGCTTTTGAACAGGAAATGGCAGATTTTATCGGCTGTAAATACACAGTCGGCTTGAACTCGGGAACGGATGCCCTGCATTTGGCTTTGAGAGCTTTAAACATCGGTGCGGGCGATGAAGTTATCACGGTTGCATTCACTTTTGTTGCAACAACCGAGGCTATCGGAATTGTCGGTGCTAAACCCGTTTTTGTCGACATTGACGAAAACACGTTTAACCTTGATGCTTCAAAACTTGAAGCCGCAATTACACCGAGAACAAAGGCAATTATCCCCGTTCACCTTTACGGTCAGCCTTGTGATATGGATGTTATCATGGATGTTGCAAAACGCCATAATTTGCATGTTATAGAGGACTGCTGTCAGGCAATCGGTGCGCTTTACAAAGGCAAAATGGTCGGAACTTTCGGCGATTTTGGCTGTTTAAGCTTCTATCCGACCAAAAACTTAGGCGGAATGGGCGACGGCGGTTTGATTATGACAAGCGACGAAAAATTGCGCGATAGAGTTATAGCACTTCGAAACCATGGCGGGGCGGTTCGTTATCACCACGATGAAATCGGCGTTAACAGCAGATTAGACGAAATTCAATCCGCTATTTTGAGAGTTAAACTTAAATACGTAAACGAATGGAACAAAAAACGCAGAGAACACGCTTATTACTACAACGAATTGTTCAAAGACTGCGCCGAAGTTCAAACTCCAAAAGAACTCGACAACACGTATTGCGTTTATCACCAATATACGGTGAAAATTCCTAACCGTGACGAAGTCCACAAAATGCTTCAAGACAGAGGAATCGGGGCAATGCTTTATTATCCTATTCCGCTCCATTTGCAAAAGGTTCACGAATATTTGGGTGTAGGCAAAGGGTCTTTGCCCGTATCGGAAAAAAATACCGAAATGGTAATTTCACTTCCGATGTTCCCCGAATTGACGAAAGAAGAACAAGGAACGGTCGCCTCGACTTTGATTGATTGCATTGAAAAATCAAAATCAAAAATAGGTGTATAAAAAAAGCCCTCGAAAGAGGGCTTTTTTATGCCAAACTGAATAAATTATTTCCAATGCCGTTTTTCTGATAGTCCGCAAGCATTTTATCTTCAGGTTTTATGTTATTTGTACCAGGTTGTGTTCCGTATAAGTAATCAAACATTTGTGAAGAAAACGGATTTCTGTTTGTTCCATGCCTTCCGGCTTCATTACCTGTTTGTTGTTTGTCCGCGCCTTCGTTATGACCTGTACGAAAATTATTATATACTGGGCTTTGCGGCAAAGTCACAGGCACAGAACCGATGTTGGCGCCTTCCTGATTTGAAACCGCCATTGATAAGTCCTTATATCCGCCTATTGTTAAATTGTCCTGACCGTTTGCCATAATTTATCCTTTAACAGAAGAAATTGAGATTTCCGCCCAATACTTCTTCATATCCGTTTTTGTCTGTTCTAAGACCTCTGTTGAGGTTTGTGCCGTTCATGCCAAAAGTATTTCCGCCCTCGCCCCAAGGCAATTCAACGGCAGTGAATGCACGAACCGTATCACGCTCGGCATTACGTGTGCCATTAATATACGTTATGTTTTGGCGGTTAATGTAACCTGTTGCCTGAGATATTGCAGTTTGTCCGCTCATACCTTTTCCTTTATTTATACTCTCGTATATATATAAAGTATATACAAAGTAAATAATTGCCTTTTTTGAAAAAAGTTTTTTGTCTAATAATATTATTCCCTTTTTGTGGTGCGAATTTTGACCATGTTAAGAATTGTAAAGTGTAAAATGTACACTATTGCTTGCTTTTCGGGGTTTTAAAAAAATGTTTTAAACAATTTCTTGACTTTTATTTTTTCTCATGCGATAATAATTAAGTAAGATTTAAGTGTAGTCGAAACACTAAATATAAATAGATTCATTAACCCCAAAACATATAAACTCCTAAATAATAAACACTAAAAGAGACCATTAGGATGCAGAAAACGACCCACTCACTTGTGAGTGGTTTTTTTTAATGTTAATCTCAGTAAATATGTGAGTGCTTTAAGTCGTTAAGTTTGTTACAAAGCGAATAAGTCAATAGGTGAAGTCTTGCTCGCTCGCATTTAACGGGTCTTTGACGTCTGCAATGACTGCGTCATTTTGCCGTCAAGCCTCGCCCTCAGCTCGCTCGCGCAAGTGAGTAAGGTGAGTGAAGTGAGTGAAGTGGTTACATAAGTCGTTAAGACGTTAAGACGATAAGACGTTAAGACGATAAGACGTTAAGTTCTTTACATTAAGTTGGGTTATGGATTGTCGTCACGCAATCCCCACCCCTTGCGGGCGGGGAAGTGGTTGTGCACGAGTTCACGAGTGCTACAACCACAGGGGCGG
>CANQML010000068.1 GCA_947624935.1 Candidatus Gastranaerophilales bacterium | reverse complement strand
ACTTCCGCTAAAGTGAAGGCTACATGTTTTAAAGTGAATAAGCGAATAGGTGAATAAGCGAATAAGCACTTTACATCAATTAGGCTCTGTGGAGTGTCACTGTTACTGAAACCTAATCCCCGCCCCGACGAATTGACCTTCGTGCGGGCGGGGAAGCGGTTGTTCACGAGTTTACGAGTGTTACAACCGCAGGGGCGGGGTTTATGTTGGGAATTACCCCCCACCCCTACCCTCCCCCTCATGGGCGGGAGGGAGTTTTCTTGACTACCGTCATGCCTTGTTGCTTTTTCATCAACTAAATCTTTTCTACTTTCAAGTTCTTTTGTCATGTTTTTTTATCCTTTCATTTTCTTGTTGGGCTGAAAGCCCAACCTACATGTATTTTATTAACGTGCTTATTGGCTTATTCGCTTATTCACGTTGGATGCGAGCGAGCAAGATTTCGCCACCTTTCCCGCACACCAATTCCGCCTCCTACACAATCGTAGCAAGCGTTTTAAACACATAAATTCGCCGAAACTCACTCTATGAGCATTGGGGGGGGGGGTACACTCCCAAATCTTGCTTATACTCTGTGTTTTCAGCTTTCCGTTTTCCATACGTACATTATATATACTTTTTCATCTTTTGTCAAGAATAATTATTTTGCCACATGTAGATTTCCACGTAAGATTTTGACTTGTAACAAAAATTTAACATTTTTTTAAAAAAATATGAATTTTTTCTTGACTAAAAATATTGATGTAATATTATGTTGTAATGAGTTAATGTGGCGTAATTTGCCAAAAACTCATTGCCGATTGGCAAAGGTTAACAGCCTCAAGTTAGAATTTTTTTATTAGTAAGTACACAAGAATGAGGTAATTTGATGTCTAAGACAAAATATGCGCAAAGAGTAACTCCGATGGGTATTCCTCATACTCGTTTGGATGATTTACCCGACCTTATTGAAGTGCAAAAAAAATCCTTTGAATGGTTTTTAAAAGAAGGTTTGAAAGAAGAATTACTGTCTTTCAGCCCTATTAAAGACTATACGGGAAGATTAGAGCTGCACTTCTTACCAAACTATACTTTCGACAATCCGAAGTACACAATTGAGGAAGCAAGAATTCATGACGCAACTTATGCAAAGCAATTGCGCGTGATGATTAGATTGATAAACCGCGACAGCGGCGAAATCAAAGAACAGGAAGTCTATATCGGTGATATTCCGACTATGACCGACAAAGGTACGTTTATCGTTAACGGTGCGGAACGTGTAATCGTTTCTCAAATCGTTCGTTCTCCCGGCGTTTACTTCAAACGTGAAGTTTCTCCTGCCGGAAAACGCTTGTACAACGCTACTATGATACCAAACCGCGGTGCATGGTTAAAAATAGAAACCGACAGCAACGATTTAATCTATGTCAAAATAGACAAGAACAGAAAAATCCTTGCTACAACACTATTAAAAGCTATGGGAATAACCGTTTCCGAAATGGAAACTTTATTCACGCACTTTGAATTTTTGAAAAAGACTTTGGACAAAGACACAGCGGAAACTACCGACGACGCTTTGATAGAAGTCTACAAGAAATTAAGACCCGGCGATCCGGCATCTGCCGCAGGCGGACGCTCTATTTTGGAAGCTCGTTTCTTTGACGAAAAGAAATACGACATCGGACGTGTCGGTCGTTACAAATTGAACAAAAAATTGAATTTGAATATTCCTAAAAACCAAAGAACATTGACGGTTCAAGATATCGTTGCGTCAATAGAATACCTTATCAATTTAACTTATGATGAGGGAACATTGGACGATATCGACCACTTGGGAAACAGAAGAATTCGCTCGGTTGGCGAACTTCTTCAAAACCAATTCAGAGTAGGGCTTTCAAGAATTGAAAGAATTGTCAAGGAAAGAATGACCCTGCAAGACTCTGAAACTTTAACTCCGTTGAATTTGTTGAATACCAAACCTTTGGTAGCGTCATTAAAAGAATTCTTCGGAAGTTCACAGTTATCACAGTTTATGGATCAGACAAACCCGTTGGCAGAATTAACGCACAAAAGACGTATATCGGCTCTTGGACCGGGCGGTTTGATGAGAGAACGTGCGGGATTTGCGGTTCGTGACATTCACCCGTCACACTACGGACGTATCTGCCCCGTTGAAACGCCCGAAGGTCCTAACGCCGGTTTGATTGGTTCATTGGCTACTCACGCAAAAGTTAACGAATACGGTTTCGTTGAATCACCGTTCTTTGTAGTAAAAGACGGCAAAGTTACAGACGAAGTTGTTTATATGACGGCAGATGAGGACGAAAATTATCGTTGCGCACCTGCTGACGTTCAATTAAACAAAGACAGAACATTCAAAAACGAATTTGTTCCTATCCGTTATCATTCGGAATTTACGATGAGTGATTCAAAGAGAGTTGACTTTGTCGGTGTTTGTCCGATACAGATTATCTCTGTTGCAACCTCAATGATTCCGTTCATTGAACACGACGATGCAAACAGAGCCTTGATGGGTTCAAACATGCAACGTCAGGCAGTGCCTTTGTTTATCACTCAAAGACCTGTTGTCGGAACCGGTTTAGAATCAAGAGCTGCAAAAGACTCCGGAATGGTAATAGTTTCAGACGTTGACGGCGTCGTTGAAAGAGTAGTCGGCGAAGAAATCATTATCAGAGATAAACAGAAAAATCCTCACGTATATCAATTAATGAAATACGTAAGAAGCAACCAGGATACTTGTATTAACCAAAGACCTATCGTAAACGAAGGCGACAAGGTTAAAGCAGGCGATGTTATCGCGGACGGCGCATCAACTTGCGGTGGCGAGCTTTCACTCGGCAAAAACGTTATCGTAGCATATATGCCTTGGGAGGGATATAACTTCGAAGATGCTATCCTGTTATCCGAAAGATGCGTTCACGACGACATCTTCACATCAATTCACATTGAAAAACTTGAAATAGACGCAAGACAAACAAAACTCGGACCGGAAGAAATTACAAGAGAAATTCCGAACGTATCGGAAGATGCCTTGAGACACTTGGACGAACGCGGAATTGTTCGTATCGGTGCGAGAGTTTATGCAGACGATATTTTGGTCGGAAAAGTTACACCGAAAGGTGAATCCGAACATCCGCCGGAAGAAAAACTTTTACGTGCGATATTTGCCGAAAAAGCAAGAGATGTAAAAGACAACTCACTGAGAGTTCCTCACGGCGAAGGCGGTAGAGTTATCGACGTCAAGGTATTTGACAGAGAAAAAGGCGACGAATTGCCGCCCGGTGCAAATACCGTAATCAGAGTTTACATCGCACAAAAACGTAAAGTTTCGGTCGGTGATAAACTTTCCGGACGTCACGGTAACAAAGGTATCGTATCAAGAATATTACCGAAAGAAGATATGCCGTTTATGCCTGACGGTACTCCCGTAGATATCGTGTTGAACCCCTTGGGTGTTCCATCACGTATGAACGTAGGACAAACTTACGAATTGCTGCTTGGATTGGCGGCATATTTAACGGGAAATTACTACGAGGCACCGTCATTTGACGAAATGTACGGCGATGCTCAATCCGAAATCGCAACAAAATACGAACTTTTGAAAGGTATCAAAGAAAGCGGATGCGATTGGGTAACGGAAGACGGTAAAGTAAGACTTATCGACGGCAGAACGGGTGAACCGTTCGACGAACCCGTTGCGGTTGGTCTTTCATACATACTTAAACTTGTCCACCTTGTTGACGACAAAATCCATGCCCGTTCAACAGGTCCGTATTCACTGGTAACACAACAGCCTTTGGGCGGCAAAGCTCAATTCGGCGGTCAAAGGTTCGGTGAAATGGAAGTTTGGGCGCTCGAAGCTTACGGTGCCGCTTATACATTACAGGAAATGTTAACAATCAAATCCGACGATGTAAACGGCAGAAACAGAGCTTACGAATCCATTGTTAAAGGTGACAACATTCCAAGACCGGGCATCCCCGAATCTTTCAAGGTTTTGGTGAGAGAATTACAAAGTATCGGTTTGGATATAACAGTAGCGAAAAAAGACGGTGAAGAAGTCGACTTGATGAGCGATATGGACGATTTGAGAAAATCTGCTCCAAAACGCACATTGTCTGACATTGATTCGGAGTTGTTGAATATCAACTTCTTTGAAACACCGACGACTTTCGGAGAATTATAAGGAGAAACTAATGTCAACAAGCATAGATTATTTTGACTATATAAGAATAAGCATAGCTTCACCGGAAAGGATTTTGAAATGGTCATACGGCGAAGTAACCAAACCGGAAACTATTAACTATAGAACCCTTAAACCTGAAAGGGACGGTTTGTTCTGCGAAAGGATTTTCGGACCGACAAAGGACTGGGAATGCTATTGCGGTAAATACAAAAGAGTAAGACACAAAGGTATTATCTGCGAACGATGCGGTGTTGAAGTTACGGATTCCAAAGTCCGCCGCCACAGAATGGGGCATATTAAACTTGCCGCACCTGTTTCTCACATTTGGTTTTTGAAAGGTATTCCTTCATATTTAGGTTTACTTTTGGATATGACCTTGAAAGATTTGGAACAAATCATCTATTTCAACAATTACGTTGTAATAGACGGCGGCGAAAGCCCCTTCAAGAAATTCCAACTGTTATCTGAAGAAGAATACGAAGATTACATGGCAGAAAACGAAGAAACCAACTTGAAGGTAGGTATCGGCGCAGAAGCCATAAAAGAACTTTTGTCCGAAATCAAGGTAAAAGAACTTGCCGAAGAAATCAGATCTGAACTCAACGGCAACGTAACTTCAATTCAAAGAAAAAGCAAACTTATAAAACGTTTAAGATTACTGGATGCGTTAATTTCATCCGAAACCGATCCGACATGGATGGTAATGGATGTACTTCCCGTAACACCGCCTGATTTAAGACCTATGGTACAGTTAGACGGCGGAAGATTTGCAACGTCCGACTTAAACGACTTATACAGACGTGTAATCAACAGAAACAACCGTTTACAAAGGCTGCTTGAAATGGGTGCACCCGAAATTATCGTAAGAAACGAAAAACGTATGCTTCAAGAAGCAGTAGATGCGCTTATCGACAACGGCAGACGCGGAAGAACGGTTGTAGGTCCAAACAACCGTGCGCTTAAATCACTTTCAAACATCATTGAAGGTAAGCAGGGTCGTTTCAGACAGAACTTGTTAGGTAAACGTGTTGACTACTCGGGACGTTCGGTTATCGTTGTCGGTCCGCAATTGAGCTTAAATCAATGCGGTTTGCCGAAAGAAATGGCAATTGAATTGTTCAAACCGTTTGTAGTAAACAAACTTATTGAAAGAGGATACGTTCAAAACATTAAATCAGCTAAAAAGAAAATAGAGCGTTCCGAAGCAATAGTTTGGGATATATTGGAAGAAGTAATTGACGGGCACCCCGTAATGTTGAACCGTGCACCGACACTTCACAGATTGGGTATTCAAGCATTTGAACCTAAACTTGTTGAAGGGCGTGCAATTCAACTTCACCCGCTGGTTTGTACGGCTTTCAACGCCGACTTCGACGGCGACCAAATGGCTGTTCACGTTCCGCTTTCTATTGAGGCGCAAACGGAAGCAAGAATGTTAATGCTTGCAACCAACAACATTTTGGCACCCGCAAACGGCAAACCTATTATTACACCTTCACAGGATATGGTCTTGGGTATGTATTACCTGACAATCCTGAAAAATCCCGAACAGGAGCCGAAAGGCTACTTCTACAACTTCCAAGATGCAATATCTGCACTTGAAGTCGGGATAATCGACTTACACGACAAAATCGTTGTAAGAAACGAAAAAGGTGAAAGAATGGAAACTACAGTCGGAAGAATTATTTTTAACGAAACAGTTAAAAATGCTCTGGCATAACAAGAAAAAGGATAAAAAATGGAAACTACATACGCACATGGTAAAAAAACACCCGAATACATAAACAAGCAAATGGACAAAAAAGCATTGAACAACCTGCTTGCGCAAATGTATTTGGAATACGGCGGAGCAAAAACGGCAGAATTAGCCAACGCATTGAAAAACTTAGGTTACAAATATGCGACCAAATCAGGTACAACTATTTCAATTGCCGACTTGCAGGTACCGCCTTCTAAAAAAGCTCTTTTGCAAGAAGCAGAAGCAGAAATTGAAAAATCAACAAACAGATACCTAAAAGGTGAAATCACCGAGGTAGAAAGATACACAAAAGTTATCGACACATGGTCGGAAACAACGGCAAAATTGACCGAGCAGGTTGTTGAAAACTTTGACAAATTAAATCCTGTATATATGATGGCATTTTCCGGTGCGAGAGGTAACTTATCACAGGTTTCGCAATTAGTCGGAATGCGTGGTTTGATGGCTGATGCGCAGGGGCAAATCATCGACTTGCCGATTAAATCAAACTTTAAAGAAGGCTTGTCGGTAACGGAATACATCATTTCATCTTATGGTGCAAGAAAAGGTCTTGTAGATACGGCGCTTAAAACAGCAGACTCCGGATATTTGACAAGACGTTTGGTTGACGTTGCGCAAGATGTAATAATCAGAGCAGACGACTGCCATACGACAAAAGCAATCAATATGAAACCGATTGTAGACGGTGATGCCGTTATTGTACCTTTAATCGACAGATTATTGGGTAGAACAATCGCCGAAGACATCAAGGACACTGACGGAACGGTTCTTGTAAGTGCGGGAACGACTATGAGCAGAGAAGACATCAAAAAAGTCGCGCACTTGAATTTGACAGAACTTAGAGTCCGTTCAGGATTAACTTGCGGTTTGGAATACGGAATTTGCCAAAAATGCTACGGCTGGGCAATGACCACGCAAAAACTTGTTGACATCGGTGAAGCAATCGGTATTATCGCAGCGCAGTCAATCGGTGAACCCGGTACACAGCTTACGATGAGAACATTCCACACCGGCGGTGTATTCAAAGGCTCAGGTGCAATGAAACACGTTGATGCAAAAAGCGCCGGCGAAGTCGTTTCAAACGTTAAAACAAGAGAATTAAGAACCCGTCACGGTGATATCGTAAACGTTGCAAACTACGAAGCGGATATTGAAATCAAAGGTGCAAAAAGAACCGATAAATACCACATTCCCGCAGGTTCAACCGTATTTTTCACTAACGGAATGAAGGTAGAAAAAGGTTTCACTCTTGCAACATACGAACCCGCATCGCAAGGTGACGGTTCACGTTTGACCGAAAAAGCAACAAAAGATATCAATTCCGATTTAAGCGGAGAAGTTATCTATGAAGACTTTGTTGCCGATGAAAAGAAAGACAGACAAGGCAACATTTCAAGAACAACCAACAAACAAGGTGTTGTTTGGGTACTCGGCGGGGATGTTTATAACCTTCCCGGCGGTTCAAAAGTTCTTGTAAAAGACGGTCAAAAAATCAAAGAAGGCGAAAAATTAGCGGAAACTTTAACCATTTCGGAACACAGCGGTGAAGTTCGTTTCGGTGAAGATTTGGTTGTGGAAGACGTTAATTTTGAAGGCAAAAAGATTAAAAAGATTGTACAAGGTAAAGAAATTACCATTGTAATCGCATCCTTAATGCCTGAAAACGCTGCATTTGAGCAAACCAAAAAAGAACAAATCTGGACAGTTAAATCTTCAGGTGAAAAATATATTGTAAAAGCACCTGTTGACACGACTGTTGAAAACGGAATGATAGTAGCCGAGCTTATCGACGATGATTGTGCCGTTACAAGTTCGGGTGAAATAAGATACGTTGACGTTGAAGTTGACGAAAATCAAATAATTACAAAACCCGGAACGGTTGTATTTATCCCCGAAGAAATCCACCAGATTTCAAAAGACAGTTCTTTAAAAATGGTAGACAACGGAACATTCGTCACAGCCGGAACGGAAGTTGTAAAAGACGTATATTGCCACATTGACGGTATTGTTGAATTCAAAGAATACAACGACGTAATTCACGAAATTACAATACGTCCCGGAGAAATTCACACGCTTTCAAGCGTATCTGAGCTTAAGGTGGATGAAGGCGAAGTGGTTAAAAAAGGTACGGTTATTGCAGAAGGCATTAAGGCTAAGTCTACATCAATCGTTACCATTATGGATTCATCTTTAGACGATATTGAAATTGATGATTTGGATGAAGAAATCGATTCAAGTCTAACATTAGATGAGGACAACATTTCAAATCAGCCTATACAAATACTTATCCGCCCCGTACAGGTATTGGACGTTAAACAAAAAGACGTATCAATCAAATTCAACACATCAGATGATTTGATAGATATAGTTCCGGTTACACAGCTTCAATACAAAGACGGTGCAAGGGTAAGAAACCTTGACGGTGCGACAATTACCAGAACAAGTTTAGTATTGCAAATGCAAGGTTACTTGTCACACTTAAAAGGTATGGTTGAATTGGACGACAAAGGCAACTTGAGAATAGTTGTACTTGAAAACCTGATTGTTCGTCGTGAATTTGAAGGTAACGCAAAAACAACTCAATCACTTCAAACAGAACTTCTTGTAAAAGACGGTCAAACGATCGCACCGAAAACACCGATTGCAAAAACACAAGTTTTGGCAATTAATGACGGTGTTGCGGCAATTGATGAAAACAGATCCGACAACAGAAGATTACTGTTGACAAGTAAAACTTACGAAGAAAAAATATCAATCAAATCAAAAGCAACCGTTAAAAAAGGCGACTTTGTAAAAACAGACTCAATACTTTCATCAAACGGTGAAAAATCAACCGTTTCAGGTCAGGTAATAGCCGTAAACAAAGATGAAGTGGTAATAAGAACGGGTCGTCCGTACTTAATCAGCCCCGGTACAATGCTGCAGGTTGAATCAGGCGCACTGGTACTCAGAGGCGATATGTTAGCGACATTGGTATTTGAAAGACAAAAAACAGGCGACATCGTACAAGGTTTGCCGAGGGTTGAAGAACTTCTTGAAGGTCGTAAACCTAAAGACTGTGCGATTTTGGCTGAAGAAGACGGCGTTGCCGAAATTGAAACCGATGAAGATTTACCGAGATTATATCTTGTAACCGAAAACGGCAGAACCGAAATCAAATACGCAATTGATGCAAACATCATAGTTCATGACAAGCAGAAAATCACCAAAGGTCAGCCTTTAACAAGCGGTCCTTTGAACCCGCAGGATGTCATAAGACTTTGCGGTGTTGAAGCTGCTCAACAGTATTTGGTAGACGAAGTTCAGCGTGTTTACCGTTCACAAGGCGTAGAAATTGCGGACAAACACATTGAAATTATCGTTCGCCAGATGACCAAAAAGGTAAAAATCATTGATGCGGGTGATACAAACCTTCTTCCCGGCGAGCTTGTAGAGCTTCAAGTATTTGAAGAAGCAAATAAACAAGCAGAAAGCGACGGAAAAGCACCTGCAACATGTGAATATATGTTGTTAGGTATCACAAAAGCGTCATTGAACACCGAAAGTTTCATTTCGGCAGCATCATTCCAAGAAACGACAAGAATCTTGACAGAAGCTGCGGTTGACGGTAAGAAAGACCTTCTTCGCGGATTAAAAGAAAACGTAATTATCGGACGTTTAATCCCCGCGGGTACAGGTTTCCACCACCTCACAAACGCAAATGAAGAAAAAGAACGTGAAGCAAGAAAACGTGCAGTCGCACAAAGAAATCAAGCAAGAAAACCGTCTGCGATTTTGGAAGAAATCGAAGGCATGTTTGGTTCACCTGACTTCACGCTTGACGATGAAGAATAAATTTTTCTTTTCATATTTTTTTCTTATGGAGCCTCAAATGAGGCTTTTTTTTTGAATAAAAATTTATAAATATTACGGATGATTTTGTAAAAGTATTCTGATTTTTTGCCGACATGAAATATGGAGGCAAGAATGGCGAGAATAATTGAGGGCAAAAGAAGGCTAATAAAAATGAATGCAGACGATGTGATAAATATTGTAAGGCACTATCAGGAAGTGACTTACGGGGCATGCTGTATGGAGCATAAACGAGAGTTACTGGAAAAAGCGGACTTTTTTATCCCTGAGGATTAGTAAATTCATCAATCAATTTGGTAATAATTTCGGATTGTTGGGGAGTAAGGTTAGAAATATCAATTTTTTTGCTGTCATTTCTGCCCAAAAGGTAATCAGTAGAAACGTTAAAAATGTATGCGAGTTTAACGAGAATATCTAAAGACGGCAAACGTGTAAAGGACTCATACGCGCTTACGGCGGAAGTTGTAAGCCATAATCTTTGAGCAAGTTGACTTTGAGTTAATCCTTTTTCTATTCTAAGTTCTTTAATACGTTGACCTATAATTTCCATAAATACTGCCTTTCAATATAGAATATAATATTTTGCTACACTTTTAGTGTAATTTTATATTACTATTAGTTGACAAATATCAACTTAAAGTGTATTATTTATATAAGGAAGGTCGTTAAGACGGTTACTAAAGCGAATAAGCACTTTATTAAAAGTCGTTAAGACGATAAGACGTTAGGACGTTAAGTCGATTACAAAATAAAAATATACAAACATAATATAGGAGAAAGCAAAATGGAAGAACAGAAAAGTGTAAAAGATTTAGTTAATGAAAATAGATATGACGGTAGTCGTGACGCAATTCCCACCCCGCCGAATTGCCCTTCGTGCGGAGCAAAGGGAACAGAATTACCCCCTCGCCCCTTGCGGGAGAGGGGAGGAGCGCAGCTACGGGGTGAGGGGTCTCTCACAATGGGTGAGCGCGGAAAATTGTTTCGGAAACACGCTCCCGCTCTGCTCTCGCTATCGTTCCGAAACAACATTTCGCACATAAACCACAATGTCAACTCACAAAGCCTAATTAATGTAACGGGCTTATTCGCTTATTTGCTTATTGGCTTATTCACTTTTATTAACCACTCTACTCACCTCACTCACTTTCGTAAACGCCCTGCGTTTACATTGGCAGAGGTTCTCGTGACCCTCTCCGTCATCAGTATTGTTGCCGCAATGACTATTCCGAATTTGGTTCAAAGTTATAAGAAAAAAGAAGTTGAAACAAAACTTTTAAGATTTTACAGCGTTATAAACAATGCCATAGCGCTTTCTGAAATTGATAACGGTAATAAAACCACATGGTCTGAACCTAACGATTTTACGGATGCGGAAGTTACCGAATTAGGCGGGAAAAGTCAATTGGACGCATGGTTGATAAAATATATTGTTCCTTATGTAAAAATAACAAAAAAAGAATTCTTATCCACAAATGGCATAAAATTATATTTCTCGGACGGAACAGCATTACGTGTGAATAATTCTCATGATATGGCGTTTTATATAAACCCATCCTGCACTAAACCCGCAAGATGCTTTTTTAATTTTAACTTTGCACCTAAAGGCGGCACTTATTTTGGATATTCAAAAAACAAAGGTGTTGAACCTTATAACTTTAACTTAAATATAAATAATGCTGAAGCATGGTGCAAAAAGAAAGATGAAATGATGCCGGGTCAAGTCTCGGGGTATGCTTATTGCACTATGTGGATAAAACAAAACGGCTGGAAAATACCTGAGGACTACCCTTACAAATTTTGACGGGTTTGCCCCCCCCCCCACCCCGTCGCT
>CANQML010000067.1 GCA_947624935.1 Candidatus Gastranaerophilales bacterium | reverse complement strand
GTCATTGCAGACGACAAGCGCAGACCCGTTTAACGCGAGCGAGCAAGACTTCGCTTATTCCCTTATTCCCTTATTCACTCGTAAATGCAAAGCATTTACGTTAGCCGAGGTCTTAATAACCCTCGGCGTTATCGGCATAGTTGCCGCCATGACCATACCTAATTTGGTGCAGAGCTACAAAGAAAAAGTTACGGTTACAAAGCTTAAAAAAACTTATGCGGTTTTGGCAAATGCTTTTAAAATGGCTGAATATGAAAATGGCAGTCTTTCAGATCAATTTGGTGATAATGCGCGGACAAATGCACAAAAACTTTATGAATATATTGCGCCTTATATAAAGACCTCAAAAGTTTGCGGTTTTAATTCGGGCTGTTTGACAAGCGGATATATTAAGGATTTAAACGGAAACGAATATTGTGACTACGATAACATACAGACAGAATTTAAATTTGTTATGGCGGACGGTGTCGATGTGTGGGTATATATGAAAATGGGTTCAACTGACGATGAGTTAGGTAACATAAAAGTCGATATTGACGGAAAAGCCGGTGAATATACTTTTGGTAAGGATGTATTTATATTTACAATATCAAGAAACCATGGTATTTATCCTGCAGGTAGAGCAAATGATGTGATTGTGGGTAATGAATTTGATAAATATTGTAACTTATCGTCTGAAAAGCGGAGCAATGGTGCTGCCTGTACAGCGTGGGTAATCATTAACGAAAATATGGACTATTTGCACTGCGATGACCTAAGCTGGAACGGGAAACATAAATGCTCTGATTAATAATTATTTAAAAATAAAATAATTAAAATTGTTAAGAAAAATTTACAAAATGTCGGAAAGTTCTCTTAAATCCGACTTTTTGTAATACCGAATTTTATTGAAAATGTGCCTTTATTAAAAAAACAATCACAAAGCGCAGTATAAAAATTACATGCAAATTCAATAATACCGCTTGCATTCAAATTTTTTGCGAATATAATTTTTTTATATGGGTATTACCCGTAAGCCGAAATGAGGAAAAATGTCAAAAGACGTAATAGAATTAGAAGGTACCATACTTGAAGCTATGCCAAACGCAATGTTTCGTGTAAAACTTGAAAACGACCACGAAATTTTGGCTCATATCTCAGGTAAAATAAGAAAAAATTTCATAAGAATTCTTCCCGGCGATAAAGTAAAAGTTGAAATGACCCCATACGATTTGACCAGAGGAAGAATCACGTTCAGACTTAAATAAATGTAAAGGAAAGGCGAAATGAAAGTAAGATCATCAGTAAAGAAAATTTGCGACAAATGCAAATGTATTAAAAGAAAAGGCAGAATTGCCGTAATTTGCGAAAACCCGAAACACAAACAAAGACAAGGGTAATTGCAGAACCTGCCTATCGGCAGGTGGTGAGGATTTACGCCTCATAAAAAATCTAACAACAACGAAAGGACAACACAAATGGCAAGATTATCAGGGGTTGACTTACCCCGTAACAAAAGAATTATTGTAGCGCTTACTTATATCTACGGAATAGGCCCTACAAGAAGTGCTAAAATTCTTGAAGCTACAAAAATTTCACCCGATTTGAGAACGGATGATTTGACCGAAGAAGATATCAAAAATCTTCGTAACGAATTGGCAAATTACCACATTGAAGGTGATTTAAGACGTGAAGTATCAATGAATATCAAGCGTCTTCAAGAAATCGGTTCATACAGAGGTTTGCGTCACAAACGTAATCTTCCTGTCAGAGGACAGAGAACCAAAACTAATGCTAGAACACGCCGTGGTAAAAAAGGCTTGGCAATAACCAAGAAGAAGACGGCGTAGAGAGGAAATAAAAATGGCAAGACCGGTAAAAACAAAGAAAAAAGACAAGAAAAACGTATTGCAGGGAGTTGTTCACATTCAATCAACTTTCAATAATACAATAGTTACTTCAACGGACACCCAGGGTAATGCGATTGCATGGGCAACGGCTGGTGCTACCGGATTTAAAGGTGCAAGAAAAGGAACACCGTTTGCGGCTCAATCCGCTGCGGAGCTTGTTGCTAAAAAATCCATAGACCAGGGCATGAAAAAGGTTGAAGTTTACATCAAAGGGCCGGGTTCGGGTCGTGAAACGGCTATCAGAGCTATTCAAGCTGCAGGTTTGGAAATCACGTTAATTAAAGACGTCACTCCAATCCCGCACAACGGCTGCAGACCGCCTAAGAAAAGACGTGTATAGTAAAAGCGGGGGCTTTAAAAAGCCATAGATGCCCCGCACAAGGTAAAGGAGAAGAAATGTCAAGATACACAGGACCTTCAAATAAATTATTCAGAAACAAAAAAGTTAAAGATTTGTCTAACAGAAAGTTAACATCTTCTATGAGACAAACGGCTTCAGGTCAGCATGGTGCGCTTAGAAAGAAACTTTCCGAGTATGCAATCCACCTGGCTGAAAAGCAAAAAATCAGATTTACTTATTTAGTCAGCGAAAAACAGTTTGCAAAATACTACAATGAAGCTGCAAGAAGAAAAGGCGTAACGGGTACAATTTTGTTACAACTTTTGGAATCAAGATTGGATAACATCTTGTTCAGAGCAGGTTTTGGTATTACCCGCAAGCAAACAAGACAAATCGTAAATCATGGTCATGTTCTTGTTAACGGTAGAAAAGTCGATATCCCGTCATACTTAGTTAAGGCAGGCGATGTTATAACGGTTAAATCAAGAAGTTCACAATATTTGAAAAACATTTTGGAAATGATAGATTTAGCTTGCGCACCTGCTTGGATGACGATTGACAAGGAAGCTCTCAAGGTTACGTTTGACAGAATCCCGGAAAGAGAAGAACTTGATCCGGAAATCAAGGAACACCTTGTAATTGAATATTATTCTAAATAGTGCTTAGCTATTAAGCGAAACAATTTGTCAGTTAATAGGAGAAAACAAATGGAATTAAAAATTAAATGCGTTAATACAACAACAAGTTCAGACGGTTCACAGTATGGTAAATTTATCATTGAGCCGTTGGAAAGAGGATTTGGTACAACAATTGGTAACTCTTTAAGACGTGTGCTTTTATCAAGTCTTGAAGGTACTGCGGTAACATCAGCAAGAATTGAAGGTATAACCCACGAATATACAGCAATTCCGGGCGTTTTGGAAGATGTTATTGATGTTATGCTTAACCTCAAAGGTTTGGTTGTAAAAACCGATTCTAAAGAGGCACAACATTTAAGAATAGATGTTGACCGTCCGGGAGCGGTTCTTGCAAGTGATATTCAATTACCTGCAGGTGTAAAAGTTGTCAATCCCGACTGGTTAATTTGTACGGTAGCTGACGGCGGTTCGTTCCATGCCGATGTTATCGTTGAATCAGGCAAAGGATACGTGGCAAACGATGTTCCCAGAGATTCAAAAGGACTTTCAATAGATGTATTGCCTATAGATGCGACATTTATGCCAATCAAACGTGTAAGTTATAACGTTGAAAATACACGTGTAGGCGATATGATTGATTTTGACAAATTGACTTTGGAAATTTGGTCAAACGGTTCGATTGACGTAACATCCGCATTAAGTCAGGCATCAAATCTTTTGATTGAACATTTTATGCAAATAGCATCAATCACCGGACAGCCGGCTGCAATTCCTGCAATAGCCGCAGAAGATGAAGATGAAGATGATGCAAATGCGCCGACAATGACTATTGAAGAATTGGAATTGTCAGTCAGAGCATATAATTGTTTGAAACGTGCAAGCATCAATTCTATGTCTGAATTGCTCAAAAAATCAGAACATGATTTATTGAACATTAAAAATTTCGGCAAAAAGTCATCTGATGAAGTAATCGAAAGATTACACCATTTTGGATTAGAGCTTGCACCAAGCCCCGAAATTGAAGAAGAAATAGGATAACAACAGAAAGGAAAAATAAAATGAGACACCAAACAAAAAAACACACGCTATCAAAAGCACAAGACCAAAGAGAAGCCTTGTTGCGTTCATTAGCGACCGAACTTTTTATGCATGGTGAAATCAAAACAACTATGGCAAGAGCAAAAGCTTTAAGACCATACGCTGAGGAGATTATCACATTTGCAAAAAAAGGTGATTTAAACAGCCGTCGTCAGGCTGCCAAGTACATTTTTGATAAAGAAACAGGCAAATATATGGATTTGGCAACGGGCGAAGTTTTTGACGCACCTCAAGCGGACAAAAAATTGGCTGCCGAAACAGTTTTAAGAAAGCTGTTTGTAGTAATCGGTAAAAAGTATTCTGACCGTCAAGGCGGATATACAAGAATTTACCGCTTGCCGCCAAGACGAGGCGATGCTTCAGAAATGGCATTAATCCAGCTGGTATAACTTATGCGTTATGCCATGCAAGTTTTGTATATCGGCAAGAATTATCTTGGAAGTCAAATCCAAACTGATGAGCCGACAATACAAGGTGAGCTTGAAAAAGCAATCAGTACATTGATAAAAAAACGACAGATTAGGACATACTTTTCCGGAAGAACGGACAAAGGAGTTAATTCCAAAGGGCAGACTGTTCATTTTGATTTAGACGAACCAATTGTTGCTTCAGAGTTTGTTTATCACTTAAATGAAATTTTGCCACCCGACATATCCGTGGATAATTTAAGAAAAGTCAGCCAAGATTTTCATGCTCAAAAATCGGCAAAGAAGCGTCATTACGTGTATGAATTTGTCAATCGCAAATACAAAAGCGCATTTGACGGGGATTTGTTGAGAGTAAAGTATGATATAGATATGGAAAGGATGCAAAAAGCCTTAAACTATCTGATTGGCGAGCATGATTTTTCTGCATTTAAAAGTTCCGGAACGCAGAACCCGAGCACGGTATGTACTATCTATGAGGCGAAAGCCGAAAAAGTCGGCGACAGAGTTTTTATTAATATTATAGGAAACAGGTTTTTGTATAATATGATAAGAGCGATTGTCGGAACCCTTTTAGAGATAGAAGGGCACAACCTGAGCGCAGAGCGTATGAAAGAAGTTTTAGACTCATGCGACAGAAAGCGCGCAGGGCAAAACGTCAGTCCGTATGGGTTGACACTGTTAGAAGTAATATATGGAGATAAAGCATGAAAACATATTCAGCAAAACCTCTTGAAGTAGAAAGAAAATGGTACCTGATAGATGCCGAAGGTGAAACTTTGGGCAGATTAGCGGTACGTGTTGCCAATATTTTAAGAGGAAAGAACAAACCTGAATACACACCGAACGTAGACACCGGCGATTTTGTAATAGTAATCAATGCCGAAAAAGTTCAAGTATCAGGCAAAAAAGAAACAGATAAAATATACTATCACCACACCGGTTATCCGGGCGGTTTGAAGTCAGCGAGCGTAAAGGAATTACGTGAAAAAGACGCAAGACTTTTGATAGAAAAAGCGGTAAAAGGCATGTTACAGCACAACACATTGGGTGACACTCAGTTTACAAAACTGAAAGTTTACAATGGCAGTGAGCATCCGCATGCTGCGCAAAAACCGATTGTACTTGAAAAGGAGGGTAAATAATGGCAGAAGTAATGGCAACAGGACGCAGAAAAACCTCTATTGCGGTAGTAAAATTGGTTAAAGGAAAAGGCAGAATATTTGTTAACGGTAAGAAATTAAAGGATTACATCGGTAACAGACCTGCCATAGAGATGTTGGTATACAGACCTCTAGTTTTAACTGACAATCAGGAAAAATATGATGTAAGAGTTAAGGCAGTAGGCGGCGGAGTGGTATCACAATGCGGAGCTATCAGACATGGTATTTCAAGAGCATTAGTAAAAACTAATGAAGAATACAGAAATGTATTAAGACTTGAAGGTTTACTGACACGTGACCCGAGGGTTAAGGAACGGAAGAAATACGGACGTAAGCGTGCAAGAAAACGGTTCCAATTCTCAAAAAGATAATTTCAAAAAGCGCCTCAAGAAGGCGCTTTTTTTTGTGCGGATCTAATTATTAACAAATGTAACAAAAAATACAAACTTTGAAATTCGGGCGAATAAAAAAACTTTATAACCATGAGAGAGTAAAACCAAAAGGAGAGCAGAGATGTCGTTTTTAGCATTAGATGCGCAAAAGAGTTTATTTATTTTACAACGGAACCAGTTGCAATTTGAACAAACATTGGTAATGAACACAGCGAAAAGGATTAGTGATGAAATGACTGCCTGGGCAGATACGCAAGAGGAAGCTGATCCGGACTGGGAAGCTGATGATGATCCGTACTATATTGGATTACAACAGTCTCAGGAGTATTTGGAATCAAAGCAAGACACTTTGGATTCGCAGATACAATTATTAGACAACGAGATTTCGAGTGTCAAGACGCTTGTCAACAACAACATTAAGAACACTTGCGGCTTGAACTTAATCGGCGGATAATTCAACGGTATTTAGCATCAATGACGCAATTGTCATTGGGCCGACGCCGCCGGGGACGGGTGATATGTACGATGCAATTTTGGAAACATTTTCGAAGTCGACATCTCCGTGCAATTTACCTTCATTGTCTTTAAAAATTCCGACATCTACAACAACGCAATTTGGTTTTAACATTTTTTCTTCTATTATATTTTCCCCTACTGCAGAAACGAGAACATCTGCAGTTTTTGTTATATCGGGGAGGTTTTTGGTTTTGCTGTGGCAGATTGTGACGGTTGCGTTTCTATTCAAAAGCATTTGAGCCAGAGGTTTACCGACGAGGTTTGAGCGCCCGACGACGACGGCGTGTTTACCTTCAAGCTCGATATTGTATTCATCCAAAAGCAATAGGACGCCTTTAGGTGTGCACGGGTAGACGTAGGGTTTTTCGCCTGCAAAAAGTTTACCGAAGTTATAATCGCACAGCCCGTCGACGTCTTTTTTGGGGGCGATTGTATTTATAATTTTTTGTTTATCTATATGCTCGGGCAGTGGGAGCTGAACGAGGATTGCGGTAATATTTTTATCGTTATTAAGTTCTCGGATTTTGTTTATCAGGGTTTTTTCGTCGACATTTTTTGGGTAAGTGTAGACAGAGGAATTAATGCCGATTTTTTCGGCGGTTTTTTTCTTATTGTTAACGTAGATAAGGCTTGCGGGGTCATCGTTTGCCAAAATCACTGCCAGTGTAGGTTTTTTGTCTAATGAATCCAGCTTAGATTTAAGTTGGACGAGGATTTTATCTCTCAATTTTTTACCGTCTAATATAATTGCCATTTGAGTAAATTATAACATAAAAGTGAGTAAGTGAGTGAAGTGAGTGAGGTGGTTACATAAGTCGTTAAGACGTTAAGACGATAAGACGTTAAGTCGGTTAATAAGTGAATGAGTGAATAAGTGCGTTAATGAAGTGAGTGAGGTGAGTAAGGTGAGTGGAGTGAGTGAAGTGGTTACTAAAAGCGAATAAGTTAATAAGCCAATAAGCGAATAAGCCCTTTACATTAATTAGGCTCTGTGGAGTGTTACGGTTATTAGGAAATACCCCCTCGCCCTATGGGAGAGGGCTGGGGTGAGGGGGCTTCCCGCACGAAGGTCAATTCGGCGGGGTTGGGATTTGGTTTCTGTCATTACGAGGAGCGATAGCGACGTAGTAATCGCATAATCGTTTGATTTTACCAATCTTGCGATTGTGACACTCCCGTTGGTCGCTCGTAAAGCCCTATGTGGAAAGTCCCTTTGCCACCTAATTCTTTATCTGCGGAAGATTTAATCTAAAATAAAACTCTTTGATTGCATTTTCAACTATTTTGGATTCTTTTTTAACGGAATCAATACTTTCGTCAAACGGTACTACGCCAAGCACATCGAGGTCATATTTTTTCAATAACTCGTACACTTGCGGCATGTCACCGGAGGCTTTGTTTACAATTACGCCTAATTGCCCGCCTGCTGCGTATTTTGCGCTAAATTCTTCAATACGTTTTGCAAGATGCGCGGAAGCCTCTGTCGGATTTGCGATGATTAAGGTCGTGTCAATGTCAGTATCGACAAGCTGGTTGAGGTATTTTAAGTCAAATTCGCAATCAAAAATCACAATGTCGTAGCGCTCGATAAGCTTTAAAACGGCATCGTTAATTTGCCCCGTTATCGGACAACGACAGTCTTTTGAACCGACAAACCACGAAACGACGATGTCGATATTTTCATCAAGCGGAACCAAAATATCTTCCATAGCCCACTCAATAAATTCCTGCTTTGACATGTGCTCGGGTATTCCCGTTTTATATTCGTGCTTTCCGCTCCTGATACCGTAAATCGTGTTTCTTATATCAAGCCCGAAACTGTGCCCTAACTCGCTTGACAGGTCGTTATCAAACAAAAGTATTGATTTTTCGGGAAACATTTGTTTTATTATATTCAAAAATGCTTTTGTAATAGTAGTTTTACCGCTTCCGCTTTTGCCGGTGATTGCGAGTTTAGTTGTCATCATACCTCTCTTTTAAATACTTTGACAATTCAATGGTTAAATCTATTGCTTTTTGTGCCAAATCGACGGAAAGACTTCCTGCTCCGCACGATGGCGACACTAAAGAATTGTCTTTTATAAGTTTCTCATTAATTCCTTTTTTAGTCAAATAAGTTACGGCATTGTCAAATTTCTCAATAATTTTTTTTAAATCAGCGGTTTCAAGGGCGCTTTTGTCGAGGGTGGGAACGACGCCCCAGACGATTTTCCCGCCATTTTGCAGAAATTTTTCAACATCTGAAGAAAATATGCTCAAATTTTCTGCATAAGTGTATGCGTCAAGACTAATCATTTCTATTCCTGTTTTAATGGGGATTGACCAATCGCACTTGCCGCAACAGTGGATTGCGGGGATTGCGCCGTTTTGCTTTATGATGTCGGTAATTTCTTTTAGCATGTCAATCACTTCATTTGTTGCAATTGTTATGTAAGCTGATGTTCCAAGCTGCGAAAGTGACGGCTCGTCGATAAAGATTATGGGCTTTGCACCGACGGATTTTATGTGCTTGATTTGCCAGAGCGCTTTCAGGGTAAGGAGTTTGACGATAATCTCGCGCAAAGTTTCGTCATAAATCGCACACTTTCCGCTTTCATCGGTCAAAGTGGTAGAAAGTGTAAAAGGCCCGACAATTTGACCTTTTGCAAATTTTTTCCCTCGCGCAAGTTCTAAAAAACCCTTGAAAGTTAATGAATCATTAATGGCATATTTTTCAAGCAAATCTTCATTACCGCTCATAATTTCTTCATAATCCATAAAGAATTGTTCGAGGTTTTCGAGAATGCTTTCGGAATTTATGGCGGTGCCGCTTAAAAAAGAAGGCATGCCTTCCAAAAACTGGAAAGTCATGTCTTCATTTCTTTTTGTTAATTGCGGCCAAAACGGTATATCAAAGTTTTGGGCAATATTTAAAGCGTCCTGCGGATTTTTATGAGGTAGTGAACCTATAGCCAAACAATCCATTATTCTTCTACGGTTTCTTCAACTTCTTCTTCGATAGATTCTTTAACTACTTCTGATGCTGTTACGATAACAGCCAATTCGCATTTAACTTTAGATGTAAGCTTGATAAGCATTTTGTATTCGCCGATTTTGTTAATCGGGGCGTTGAGAGAAACATTTTTTCTGTCAACTTCAATGCCTGATTTAGCTTGGAGTTCTTCGGTCAATTTTTTGGTGGTGATTGTACCGAACAACTTGCCTGATTCGCCGGCTTTAGCGGAAAGTTCAAGTTTTCCGAATTTTTCGATTTGTTCGGCTTTAGCCAAAGCTTCGGCGTGTAATTTTTCTTGTTTAGCTTTAATTCTTGCGAGATTTTTTTCTCTGTTTTGAAGTGCGCCTTCTGTTGCGATTTCAGCGACTGATTGCGGGAGCAGGAAGTTTCTTGCGTAACCGTCTTTAACGTTAACTATATCGCCTGCTTCGCCGAGGTTCTGTACATCTTTTCTTAATATAACTTGCATAAAATAGTTCTCCTTTGTTTTGAATATTATAACAAACATAACTCTTTGTCGAGTAGTTCGTTGCAGATTGTAACAAATGGAAAATTATATTTTTCCCAAATTGGTATCTTGACAAAAAAAATAAAAATTAATATAATAAAGGCATGGAAAATATGAGAAAGTTTTTTAAACAAATTAGTGATGCTCAAACCCAAAAGCGGGGGGGGGTTACTATACTTTAAGCTTTCTCAAGGAAATTTGTACTTTTTGCACGACCTCATTACGGTCGTATTTAGCTATGAACAAATTTAAATATTACAAGTTATTGATTTCACCTTTCGATAACTTTGATCGTGATGGGGTCATGCAAAAAGTATGCGGAGTTCCTCCGCTTTAAGGAACAATAGTCGTAGCAAAAAGAAGAAAGGTAAGAAAATTATGACGAAACGATTTGGTTTTACTCTTGCAGAAGTGTTAATTACACTTGGTATTATTGGTGTTGTAGCTGCAATGACAATCCCTACACTTATTTCAAACACAAACGGTGCGCAGTTTAAGACAGCTTACAAAAAGGCACTGTCAGTATTGAATCAGGCTGCTGTAATGAATGTTGCGTTGGAAGACACGGATTTTTCAACAATTATGCCTGATGACGGTGCAACTGATGATGACGCTGACTCAAGATCATTGCGTTACATTTTAACACATCGCACAATGGGTACATACACTGAAGATTTGTACAAAGACGTTACTGCTACTCCGACTGGTAATAAAAATTCAGAGTTAGGTAAGATAACTATCAACAGTACTAATTTCCATTCAATCGAATTTCCGGACGGAACTTCTTTCTCATATCCGGTAGCAGCTGCGGATGGGAAAACATGTAAAGAGTTATCAGATGCGTGTTTAGGTTTTATTGATGCTAACGGTAAAAAAGGTCCGAACAAGGAGATTGAATGTACTGAACCCAAAGGCGAAGTAATGGACAAAGGAGCAACAGAAGCAGATCCGGAAAATGGTAAGGAAGCATCGTCTGCAGAAGCTTGCTATGTTACAAACGACACTATAGGTGCCGGAGATATTTATCCTGTTTATATTCATGGTCAGCAAATCGAACCTGCAACAGATGCTGCAAGAGCAGTGTTGTACGGCAACGACAAAGCACCGTCAGGTTCATAAGTTTGACTTACAAACCAAATTAAAAAAAGCGGAACGTGAGTTCCGCTTTTTTTTTCAAAGTGAGTGAGGTGGATAAAAGTGAATAAGCGAATAAGCCAATAAGCGAATAGGCACGTTAATAAAGTGAGTAAAGTGAGTAAGGTGAGTAAGGTGGTTGATAAGTCGTTAAGACGTTAGGACGTTAAGTTCTTTACAAAGTGAGTAAAGTGAGTGAGGTGAGTAAGGTGAGTGAAGTGGTTAATAAAGCGAATAAGTAAATAAGTAAATAAGCGAATAGGCACGTTACATTAATTAGGCTTTGTGAAGTGCCACGGTTACTGTCAAGGTTCCCTCCCGCCCGTCGAATTGACCTTCGTGCGGGAGAGGGTTAGGGTGGGGGGCTTTTCCCCCTCGCCCCTTGCGGGAGAGGGGGAGGAGCGTAGCGACGGGGGTGTGGGGTTTCTCGCATTGTCGAGTGCGATTATGCAAAACCCGATGTGGCTGGCTACTTGATAGTGACGGGTATGAACCCCGCCCCTGTGGTTGTAGCACTCGTAAACTCGTGCACAAC
>CANQML010000066.1 GCA_947624935.1 Candidatus Gastranaerophilales bacterium | reverse complement strand
CTATGGCTGCGGGCGCAAACGCTCTTTTCTTTGAGGTTCACCCAAATCCCGACAAGGCGCTTTGCGACGGGGCTAACATGATTGCACTTAAAGATGCCGAAGAACTTTTTGCTCACTGTAAGGAAATTTTTGAAATTGGACATTAAAATATACGAAAAAGGACCTTTGCAGGCTAATAATTATCTTTTAACCGACAACGGAGAATCGGTCTTAATCGACTGCTCAGGTGCGTTTGACAATATCAAAAACCTTAAATATATCCTCTTAACCCACGGGCATTTTGACCATGTTTTAGGAGTTAATGAGATGAAAAAGCGCACGGGCGCAAAGGTTTACGTATTCAAAGACGATGTTCAAAGAATGAATGAAAGCCCGCAAATTATGGAAAGCTTTGGAGTCGACGGGGTTGAAATTCCCGTTGCGGACGAATTTTTAACAGACGGTCAAGTTTTTAAATTCGGCAACAGCGAAATCAAAGTTATTCACACCCCCGGTCACACCGAAGGCGGCGTTTGCTATCTTGTTGACGGAAAACTTTTTTCGGGCGATACTTTATTTAAAGAAAGTGTCGGTCGCTGCGATTTGGCGGGCGGAAATTTCAAAAAACTTCAACACAGCGTAAAAGATATTCTTTTTAAGCTCGATGATGAAACCGAAGTTTTCCCCGGGCATGGGATGAGCACGACAATCGGCTATGAAAAAACACATAACGAAATAATCTGAAAGGCAGAATATGAAAACACAACTCGAAAATATTTACAACAGTGCACTTCTGGAAATCGACAAAGCATCGTCAATAAACGATATTGACGAAATCAGAGGGAAATATTTAAGCCGCAAAGGCGAATTTAACGAAATAAAAAAAGGCTTGAAAAATTTGCCAGATGAGGATAAACGCACAATCGGCGCACTTGCAAACGAAATTACACAAAAGCTTGAAACGAGCTTGAAAAGTAAATATGAAGAGTTTTACAAAAAAGAACTGAACGAAAAACTTGAAAAAGAACGTTTGGATGTGACTTTAACAGGAAAATACACACCCACAGGGCACATTCATCCGCTTACATCAACCACAAACGAGATTGTGGCAATATTTCAAAGTCTCGGGTTTTCCGTTGTGCCCGATGAGCATTCGCCCGAGGTTGAAACGGAATACTACAACTTTGATATGTTAAATGTTCCAAAAGACCACCCCGCACGCGATATGCAGGACACTTTTTACACAAAAAACGCACCCAATATTATATTAAGAAGTCAAACCTCGGGTGCGCAAATCCACGCAATGGAAGGCAAAAACCCGCCGATAAGAGTGATTGCGCCCGGTAGAGTTTACAGAAACGAAAACATAAACGCGCGCAAAAACAACTTTTTCCACCAAATTGAGGGGTTGTATGTCGATAAAGACATAACTTTTGGCGATTTAAAAGGTGTTTTGAACGAATTTATCAGAATATATTTTGGCGCAAGCCGTCCGACACGCTTTAGAAGCAGCTTTTTCCCGTTTACGGAGCCCTCTGCGGAGGTTGATGTTCAATGTATAATGTGCGAAGGTAAAGGCTGCAAAACCTGTTCCGGCACGGGCTGGCTGGAGGTTTTAGGCTGCGGAATGGTTGACCCGAATGTTTTACGCGGTGTCGGCATTGACCCTGACGTTTATTCGGGCTTTGCATTTGGCATGGGCGTAGAACGGCTTGCCATGCTGAAATACGCCATTGACGACATAAGACTGTTTTTCAACAACGACGTAAGATTTCTGGAACAGTTTTAGAATGTCAGATATTAGAGCGAATAAGTGCGTTAATAAAGTCGTTAAGACGTTAAGACGTTAAGTTCTTATCAGTAATTAGGCTCTGCGAAGTGTCAAGGTTATTAGGACATGCCCCCTCACCCCAACCCTCTCCCGTAGGGCGAGGGGGTATTGCGGTACACGTCATTGCGAGGAGGGCGCAGCCCGACGCGGCAATCCATACCCCCTCAAAATTTGAAAGGATAATCATCAGGGATTTTCCAGCCGTTGCGGCGGATTAGTTCCGTACAACACGCAGGTTCGTTTGTAGTACCCTCCTTCTTACACCCCATTTCATTATTATTTCTTAATTCTTCATCTGTTCCTTGACAACCCCACCTCCAAGGTTCTATACGACCTTCTTTCGGAAAGTATTGAAATGTAAACATTTTTGTCCCGATAAGCTTTTTATATGTATATGTACCATCAGATTTTATTTGAAATTTTAAAAAATCATTAAGCGCTTTTTGGTCAATAAAATAATGTATAGAAGTACTTGACGGACGGAAAATCACTGCGCTTCCGTCATAAAATTCCATAACGGGATAAGTACTCCCAGCTGTATTTTCAGGAAGTGATAATTTCAAATTTTTTATATATGGCGCAAAATATTTTTCGACAAATTTGATATCCGATTTATAATACTTTGTACCATCATCTCGTTCAATAGTTTCCATAGTGAACTCATCCCAAGTTTTGGCGTCGCCATTGTCGACTTCTGATAGCTTTATCGCCTGATTTATTGTGGAATAAAATTTAACAAGTTTTGTTTCGACCTCTTTTTTCTTGTAGCTTTGAACAAGATTTGGAATGGTCATCGTTGCAACAATGCCGATAACGGCGAGGGTTATCAGCACCTCTGCCAATGTAAAGGCGGCTTTACGATTATTGTGTTGAATGGCTACGTGCGTAGCACCTTCGGCTAAAGTAAATGCTGTTTGGGTTAGAGGATAACTATCGTACCCCCCCCCCCTGTTAAAGGTTCTCTGTTTCAAAATCATTTTAGTATCCTCCAATTTTTTTACTACCAGTCCATTATAATGAATTTTTTGCAATGTGTCAATAACTAAAGTTACAAAAGTGGATAAGTTAATAAAAGCTTGTAGGTTAAATTTTTCGACAGAAATGTTAAAACTTAATCGGGAAATTCTCCGGTATTTTCCAACCGTTTTGTCTGATTAATTCTAAACAATATCCATAATAATTGTCTTTACAACCCGATACAAGACTCTCTTTCTCACCGTCCCACTTATATAAATTGGGTTGCATTCCATTGGAAAAATTGTACTTGAAAAGTGATCGATTGACATTAGCTGTATAAGGAATAAAAGCAAAAATATAAGCACAAGTATTTGCAGTGTTATCCTTATTTACGCACCTTTCAGGATCTTCCACATAAAACAACAACTCCCTGTTTGCGTGTAAGTAAAAACCAAATGCACTCCCGTCAGAAAGATAATATACTTTTTGTGGTGAGCTTACTTCTTTAAATTCCTTGGAACCGGTTATTTTTAAATAAGGTGCAAAATATTTTTTGACAATCACATCAATCTTATCACCTTTGTCATATAATAAATTACCATTATCATCATAATCTTGATCTACATAGTAATCAGTCCACGTGTTTTGCGGTCCGTAATCGACTTCTGCCATTCTTATGGCATTATTCATCATGCTGTAAAATTTTAAAAGCTTAGTTTCAACTTCTTTTTTCTTGTAGCTTTGAACAAGATTTGGAATGGTCATCACGGCAACAATGCCGATAACGGCGAGGGCTATCAGCACCTCTGCCAATGTAAAGGCAGCTTTCTTGAAGTGAGTAAGGTGAGTGAAGTGGTTAATAAAAGTGAATAAGCCAATAAGCAAATAAGCGAATAAGCCCTTATCATTAATTAAGCTCTGTGGAGTGCCACTGTTATTGGGGACTTGTTCCCTCCCGCCCGTCGAGTTTACCTTCGTGAGGGGGATGGTTGGGGTGGGGGGATTGCCGTTACAGTTTGGCAAGCCATTTGACCCCTCACCCCGTCGCTTCGCTCCTCCCCTCTCCCGCAAGGGGAGAGGGGCTTTCTTTGCTACCAAATTTGTTACCTTTGATTGTTTTTCTCTTGTCATGTTTTTATCCTTTCATTTTCTTGTTGGGCTGAAAGCTCAACATTGTAACTGACTTATCTCTTAACGACTTTTTTAATGTGCACATTAATTGCTATTGTCTTGCACTAATTATATTCGTATATGAATATAATTATTCTATATCGAATTTTATTATAAATTATTTTCGGTTAGAAGTCAATATAGGCTATAATTATTCTGTTATGAACGTCAGAAATAGGATTAAAATGCTTGCGGTATCTCGCGGTATGACTCTTAAAAAACTCGCTGAAAAATTGAGCGAGTATACAGGTATTGCATACTCTTATAACAGTCTTTTAGGCAAACTTAACAGAGAAAGCCTCTCTCTTAAAGAGGCTGGCATTATTGCCAAAATTTTAAATTATAATTTGGAATTTATTGATTTGAATAAATAAAAAGCGCCTTGCGGCGCTTTTCCCATTTAACCTTTTACCTGATTCATAACTTCTTCGGCGAAGTTGTCTTGACGTTTTTCAAGCCCTTCACCAAGCGTATATCTGGTAAACGCTTCTATCTTCAATTTACCTTCAATAAGCTGTTCGATTGTTACATCGGGATTTTTTACAAACGGCTGTTCAAGCAAAACTCTTGATGCCATAAGTTTGTTAACTCTGCCTTCAACGATTTTTGCTCTTATCTGTTCGGGTTTCTTTTGCAAATCTTCTTTTCCCATTTCAATTCTTGTTTCTTCGTCAATAACTGATTGGGGAATTTCTGCTCTGGAAACAAATTCTGGTGCGCTTGATGCGATGTGCAGGCAGATGTCGTTCATTAATTCGTCATCTTTTTTGTCTGTTTTCAACAACACACCGATTTTGCCGTTGTGAATGTATGTTGCAACATTGCCTTCATAGCGAACAAATCTTCTAAAAGTTATTTTTTCGCCGATTGATGCGATTTTTTCTTTGATAACTTCAGAAATTGTTTTGCCGCATTTGGGGCATGTTGAATTTACGAAACTGTCAACGTCAGCGGGGTTTGAGTCTGCAACTGATTTTGCAAGGCAGTTTGAAAGTTCTTTAAACTCGTCATTTTTTGCAACGAAGTCTGTTTCGCAGTTAACTTCGACCATTGCGCCGACATTTCCGTCAACGTATGATGCGACAAGTCCTTCTGCGGCAATTCTGCCCATTTTCTTATCAGCTGACGCGATACCCTTTTGACGAAGGATTTCGGTTGCTTTTTCCATATCTCCGTCGACTTCTACAAGTGCTTTTTTGGCATCCATCATGCCTGCGCCTGTTTTGTCACGAAGTTCTTTTACCATTTGTGCTGTAATGTTCATTAGTTCTCCTTTTCGGCTGTAACTTCAACGCTTTCGGCGCTTTCTGTAACGCCTGCATCTTCGGCTTTAATTTCTTCAATTTTAGCCTTTTGATTTGCGTTGTTTTCTCTAAGCTGTTTACCTTCCAAAACCGCATCTGCGAGTTTTGATGTGATTAACTTGATTGATCTGATAGCGTCATCGTTTCCGGGGATAATATAGTTGATACCGTCGGGATCAGCGTTTGTATCAGCCAAGCAGATAACCGGAATGTTAAGCTTGTTGGCTTCTTTGATTGCGATATCTTCTTTTTTCTGGTCAACGATGAAGATTAAATCAGGCAAACCTCTCATATCTTTAATACCGCCTAATGTTTTGCTTAATTTGCCTAACTGACGGTTTAATTGAGCGATTTCTTTTTTCGGTAATTTTTCGGCATGACCTGATGAGATAAAATCTTCAAGTTCTCTGAGTTTGCTTACTCTTGATCTGATTGTATCGAAGTTGGTAAGCATACCGCCGAGCCATCTTCTGTTGATGTAATACGCGCCTGAGCGTGCAGCTTCTTCTGCAACGACTTCGGCAGCCTGTTTTTTTGTACCGACGAATAAGATGTTTTTGTTGCGTGCCGCAAATTCTCTTACAACTGCGTAAGCTTCGTCGAGTAAGTCGGTGGTTTTACGCAAATCAAGTACGTAAATCCCGTTTCGTGCACCGTAGATATACGGTTTCATTTTAGGGTTCCATTTTTGTGTTTGGTGTCCGAAATGTACACCTGCTTCTAAAAGTTCAATCATAGATGCTGTTGGCATCGGTTTTTCTCCTTTTCGTTTATGTATTGTGCTACGGGCTAAACTGTCCCATTCTAAAAAGAACTAGGGCAAAACCTATCGGACAAGTGTAACCGATAATATAATATTACAAACATGATAAATTGTAAATGTAAAGAAATGTAAAAACTTTTTTAAAAGGGCTGAAACCCTGTCATAATGCTGTATGTTATGTTATGTTATGTCCGTAGTGCGCTTGTAGCAAGAATTTAGGGGTTTATGTTTTAATTAATACATAGGTAGTAATTTGAGTAAAAACGTAGAAAGGACGAGAAAATGTACATTTCACCGGTAAATGCTTATGGTTATCAGTCATATATGCCGAGGACTCAAGGTTCGGTAACAGAACCGCAAAATTTGCTCACACCCCAAAAAGAAGATAAGACCAAAAAAGTTTTGTTATGGTCAGGCTTAGCCATAGCTCTGGCAACAGTTGCGGCATTTTTATTGAAGGGTAAAGGAATTAAAAATTTATTTAAAAAATCTGTGCATACGGAAGTTCCGCCAAAACCGGCTAAGGCAACGGAAATACCTTTAAAAGACACAAATTTACCTAAAGTAAGTAAATTGACACTCCAAGAAACAGAACGTAATATTGAAAATGCCGGAAAAACAATTAAAGACGCTGTAACAGGATTGTCGTATAAATATGACCAAAATGGTTTTGTTAAGAATGTCCTTGATGCAAACGGTAAAAGGATAAGAATAATAGAGCGTAAATCTGACGGCTCGGTAGTCAGTTACTTAGACTGTATCCGTGATGCAAATGGTAAAGAAACAAAAGTGATTAGCCGTGAAGCCGACGGCTCGGTAATCAGATACGGAGACTATATCTATGATGCAAACGGTATTCAAAAAGATGTAATCGGATATAACTCAGACGGTACAGTAATAAAATAAACTCGTTCAAACGACATAAATAACCGCTCAATTCGGGCGGTTTTTTGTTGCGGGATTGTACTCTTTATCGCGCCGCTTGCGGCACAAGATTAAAAAAAACGGGCTAAAAAGCCCGTTTTTTAGTATTCAATACCTTGTCTTGCCATAACACCGATATCAAAATAGTGTTTTATCGGTTTCATTTCCGTTACAAGATGCGCCAGTGCCTTTAATTCAGGGTGCGCGTAACGTCCAGTCAAAACTATTTCAAGGTTTTCGGGCTTGTTCAATAAAGCCTCTTTAACATCCGAAACCTTTATCATGTTCATTGCGGTGCAAATGTTTATTTCGTCCAAAATTATAAGCTGGTATTCGCCCGATTGGATTGCTTTTTTAGCATATTCCCAACCTCTTTTGGCTTCCTTATAATCTTCCATACACACGTTATGAGAGTAACATACTCTGTCCATACCAAATTGAACAACATCTAAATTCGGCAAGAATTTTGATGAAGAAACAATTTCGCCGTAAGAAGTTGCGCTGTCGCCTTTGGTGAACTGAATAATAAGAACCTTCCAGCCATGCCCTAATGCTCTTAAAGCCAGTCCCAACGATGCCGTCGTTTTACCTTTGCCGTCTCCCGTATAGATTTGTATGTAACCGTGTTCTAACAACTTTAATCTCCTAACATGTTCAGTCTAAACTATTTCTCCTAAACTTTAATCCTTCTTTGGATTGATTATCCCCAAATCTCCTTTGTGTAATTCTCATAATAGAAGTAAATTTAAAAAAAATAAAGCGATTTATCTCTTGCATGCCAAAGTCTTTACATAATATTTTTTAACAATTACAAAAATCGTGATTTACCGCCTGTTTTGAAGATTAAAATTTTGACACGAAAAATTTACAAAAAAACGGTTCATTATTCTTAAAAAAATATTGCAAATCTTGAAAGAAGTCATGCACGGCTAAATTCGCAAGTATAACACAAAGCGTAACAATTTTAATATTACGGTAATTTTCAAAAATCAATGCGGTGTTAATTTTTGTAACAGAAATTTTAAAATGAGTAAATTTTAGGGAATATATATTTTTTATATATACGAGAGAAGTATTATGGCAGAACAAGAAAAACACAGTGTGGCGCCGGGGCTGGTAAAAAGTTCCGGTTATGAAAAACCAAAAACAAGAGTTATAAACCCGACTATGCAGGCGGCAGTAGAAGAATTGCCGACCGTCGAAAAATCGGTTACGTTTACTCAAGGATATGCAAGCTCGATTAGTTTCTCAAGCTGGCTTCCTGTTGAAGTTGAAATAAACATCGAAAATGTCGAAGTCGTCCAAGACGTTAAGAAAGATGGCAAGAAAGAGCAGAAAGCTCAAGAAAGGTTTGTATATAAACCAAAAGAAGAACACAAACCGTCTGATATTGAGCTTGCTAATATGGTTATTCCCGAGGTTAAACCTCAAAAACAAAAATCTAAACTTGACGAAATTGTTAATATGGAAATTCCTGTACAGGAAGAAGTTGCAGAAACGATTTCTAAAGCAAATGTATTTGAAACGATTAATACAATTCAAGAACCGGTTGAGGCTAAACCTACTGTTAATAAATCAGAAATGTCCGATGTCAAACCGTTTATAAAAGCGGATAAACTTGAAATCAGAATGAAGACGACTGAAACAGGCGAAACGGTTTACATGGTCGGAAAAGATATTTGTGACAAAGCAAGAGTTGATGAATACTTGCAGGAAATTTGCGGTAAAATACTTGCAATGGATTGCAAACGAATTGAAATCGGCAATGATAAATACACAAGACAATCTGACGGTTCGTTCAAAGACAGCAATAATAAAGTATTGTCTATGGATGACATGCTGGCTTTGGTTCACAGTTAGCCGACTTTACAATAAAGATTTTGCCCTCGTTAAGAGGGCAATTTTTTTGCATTAATAGCTTATTGTAAACAATTGTAACAAACGCCAAAACATGTGAAATCGGGCGCTACAACATGTTTTTATATACATGAGAGAGTATATTATGACTGGTATAAATTCAAACAACAACCATCCACATATCACAACATATACCAGACCGCTGGGCGGGCGAAAAGGCTTTGGCGGAATAAATCCTTTTGATACTCAAACAGGTTTAATACAACGGAATATGAATATTCGAGCGGGATTAAACCGAGGAATCGGAGGAGATAGAGGTATATTCTATCAAGCGCAGCAAGCGGGTTATAGTAATGGCAGTGACAAACTGACTAAAGCCCTCATGTATACCCAATTGGGATTGCAGGTAGGTACTACAATCGCAGGTATAGTTAAGGATTTTGCGGGCTTAAAAAGCAATAAACCCGACGGATTAGGCGGTGACGGAGCAAAAGTCAAATCCGGTTCTAACCCAACATCTGATTCAAAAGCTGTACAAGGCATGGCATCCGCCGATAATGTAGTCGACCTTAGGGCTGCTATTGATGTTGCACAAGCACAATCCGATAAATTAGGTGGCGAAATTACGAATATTCAAGGCTCTTTAGAAGGATTAAAACAAAAAGCTGATGAAGCTGAAACTACTATTAAACAAAAAGAAGCCGAGGTCAAAACCCAAAAACAAAAAGTTAATGAAGGTAAACAGGCTGTAGACGGATGTGAAATGAAACGTAAATCTGCAGAAGCTAATTTAAATAACATTAATGAAGGCTATGGAAAAGCCGTTTCAAATTATAATGACGCAAAGACCAATACGGCTAATGCAACGGCAAAACATGAAAGCGCCGGTGCAGCTTTGGCAAACGCACAATCACAATATAACAGTGTGCCCGATACCATAACAACACCCGACGGTAGAGAGATTGCTAATCCTGCCAAAGAGCAGGCAAAAGCAGCACTTGATGCAGCAAAACAGGCTGAAGAACAGGCAAAAGCTGAACTTGATGCAGCAAAACAGGCTGAAGAACAGGCAAAAGCTGAACTAGACAAGGCAGAATCAGAACTTGGCGAAGCAAAAGATGCGGTAGCTGATGCTAAAAAAGCAGTTGATGATGCCCAAGAAAAGCTTGAAAATGCTATTAAGTCTCAAGGTGAAGCTGAAAAAGAATTGCAAAAATTAGAACAGGAAAAATCTTCTGCACAAGGTGTTGTCCAAGATTATCAGGATGCTCAAGACACTTTAAAAACCAAACAAAAAGAACAAGAAGGCTTGCAAAAGGAGATTAAAAATCAGCAAGAAAGACTTGCCAAACTTGAAAAAAAAGATAATGAAAATTTGAAAGATTTAAACGACGATATAGATGACGGTTTGGATAAAATTAAGGGTAGAAATTCCAAAATTGATGAATCTGACGGTTTAAGTCGAAAAGAAAGGCGTCTTGTATCTAAAAATAATAAAGACATATCTGATGTAAATGGTATGATTGAGCAAAGAACGACTGCACAAAGTACTGTGGATGCGAACAATGCTGATGCGCTAAACCACATAACAAGAGATAGAAAGAGCGTGGTCAAAGGCGGACAGGTGTTCACAACTGGTCAAAACTCCAAAGGCGCAACAATCTATCAAATCGACGGTAAAAATGTTACGGAAGAAGAATTTAAGCGGCGTTCCGGTCAAGGTTAACGTTGGTACTTTACGGTTAATCGCATCTTGATTTTTGTAACGAAATCATGTATAATGTTTGTATGAGTAATTTGTACACAGCAGAATTTACCGATGAAGCCATTGAACAACTTAATGAGTTGTCAGACAGTGAGTTCAAAAAAATAACACAAGCTATATATATATTTGAACAAGTCGGGACTAAATATAAAAATATAAATGACTTAGGTAACGGGCTTTTTGAGTTAAAACCTGATAATGTGCGAGCCTATTTTAAATATGCTAAAAACAGAATTATAATTATAGGGTTAATTGTCTTAAAGAAATCCCAAAAAGCACCTAAGAGATTTATTGAACAAGCCCACAATAATATTGACAAGTATTTTAATGAAAATAAGGAGTTATTTGATGAGAAATAAAATTACCACTAAAGAATTGATTGAACAGCGTTTTTCTAAAGCAGATGCAGAAAAAATTATTAAAGAAGCGGAAATTGAAATCGAAAATATCCGTTGGGGTGGTGCGCGTGAAAATTCCGGCAGAAAACCCAAAAACGGAGTCGTGCTCAAATTCACAAAACGACTTAGCGAAAAAGAAGTAAAATTCATCAACTATGCTCGTGAACATCATATTAACTATGACGATTTAATGCAAGGTTAACGTTTTTTTACAAACGGCTTTACAAATTTCTTTCATCATATTATAATAATCTCATAGCAGTATTGCAGACAAAAAAGAACGGGAATCCCCGTTCTTTTTTAACTATAGGAGAACTATGGCGAAGATTGATATTAACAGGCATGAAATTTTGGCAAAAATCACACCGTTGATTGAAAATACCGCCATGCGTTTCGGGTACATCCCGATAGAAATTGAGTTTGTAAAGGAAAATCACCGCTGGTTTTTGCGGATTTATCTTTACTCTCGTGAAAAAGATGTTACGCTTGACGATTGTGAAAACGTAACGCGCAGTCTGAGCGATTTTTTGGACGAATTAATTCCTGTCAAATACTTTTTGGAGGTTTCATCTCCGGGGTTGGAGCGGAAATTCAAGTCCGAAAAAGAGTTCATAATCTTCAAGGGCAGACGTGTAAGCTTAAAGCTGAAAACTCCGCTTGAAGGTGAAACCGAAAAGGTTTTCAAAGG
>CANQML010000065.1 GCA_947624935.1 Candidatus Gastranaerophilales bacterium | reverse complement strand
TTGCTTCGTCACTTCGTTGTCTTGGATTTTGACAACTCGCAAAAGCGTGGTTTTGCTCGTTTGGACGTGCTGGGTGGCTTACGCCACACGGCGCACTTGTCAAAATCCGCTCCTCGCAATGACGAATGCTATTATGCAAAACCCAATGTGGAAAGTGGCTTGCCACCTCGTAATGACGTATACGCAATCCCCACCCCGCCGAATTGCCCTTCGTGCGGGCGGGGAAGTGGTTGTGCACGAGTTTACGAGTGCTACAACCACAGGGGCGGGGTGAGGGGTCAAATGGCTTGCCAAACCGCAACGATAATCCCCCCACCCTAACCCTCCCCCTCAAGGGCGGGAGGGAACAAGTTCCTAATAACTGTAGCACTCCACAAAGAATAAATTATTGAGGGGTGGAATGACAATTGTTCCACCCATCCTGCAAATTATCAAGAAAAAGTTACCGTAAATGTATTCAAAGTGGGATTATCCCGCAACAAAACCCGAAACGTAATCTTATGTCTTGATTACGAAAAATTTGCTGTCTTTAAGTGCCAAAACTTTGTGCTGAACATCTTTTTTGAAAAGGATTATTCTGCCTTTTTTGAGTGTGAATTTTTCCGCATCAAAATGGATTTCAATTTCACCGTCCAAAACATATACTGCTGCGTCTTCTTCCGCTGTGTGTGTATCAATAATTTCATCCTTTTTTAACGCTATAATCGTTAATGAGCTCGTGTTATTTTGCAGTAAAATTTCTTTCTCCACTGCATTTTCTTCCAATTTCACAATGTCTTTTGCCTTTAATACGTTATAGAACATTACAAACCTCCTTTTACTTATTTAAACAAATTTTAAACTTCTTTACATTAGACAAAATAATTAATATACTTATAGGTATGATAGATAATTATTTGTTATACCTTTCATATATCGAAAATAAACTGAAAAAATTTTTTGAGGCGCAGTCGCCGTATATTTTTTGCAAAAAAGGTTGTGCATTGTGCTGTCAAAGCGGTGAATACCCGTTTTCTCAAATCGAATTTGATTTTTTGATGTTCGGATTTAGCAAACTTGATGAAAATTTAAAACAGCAGATTTTTGGTAAAGTAAATAAATTGCTGGAAGAAAAATCCAAAACGGAGGGCACATTTTTGCACGAATGCCCGTTTTTGATAAACAACGAATGTTCGGTGTACAATTATCGCGGGGTTATCTGCCGTTCGTTCGGGCTGATGTCGATAAGACAAAACGCAAATTCAAAAATCCCGTTTTGCGCATTCAAGGGGCTGAATTATTCAAACGTGCTTGACCCTGAAACTCGCATAATCTCACTGGAAAAGTTTAAGGCGCTTGGGGTTGACAAAGAGCCGCTTGCATATAACGTGGGCTATAACGCACTTACAAGCCCTGATATTGAAGAAGTTTTCAACATAAAATTTGGCGAAGTCAAAGCTCTGATTGATTGGTTTCAAAAGTCTGAAAAATCGAATTAATTTTAACAGTTAAAAAAGGGCATCAGATAAAGCTTTCGATACACTTTTAAAGCTTTACATTTTATCTGTTTTGTATAACGATTATCCAAGTTCATACTATAATATAATATCTGATTTGTCAAGTTTATATAAAAACGAGAAATAAAAAAAATAATTCTCCCTAAAACCCTTTTATATCAAGCTTTTTAAAAATGTCTTACAAAACAGATAAAATGTAAGGCGATTATAAGTTGGAATTAAGCAAAGGAGAATTTATGGAAAAAAGAAAAATAGCTATAGCTGCGTTTTTAATGGGCATGGCATTTCAGTATGGAGCAGTTCTTCCCGCTAATGCGTGGAATCTAGTTATAGAAGAAGGTAAGGCTCAACTTCTTAATGGGAATTACTCGTTAGGTGATATGTTAAATAAAGGTGGGACGTTAGATGTCAGCGGTACATTAACAACTACTGGTAAATTTTCTAATAACGGAGATACAACCGTAGGTGCTCTGAATACAAACGGTGAATCAAACGAAAATAAAAATAGCGGCAACCTTACAATTAACGGTACTGCAAATTCAGACCTGCAAAACGAGTTTGATAATTCAGGTTTGTTTAACAATAATACTGAAGGCAATTATACTTTAAACACCAAAGGTTTTACTAACTCGGGTACGGTAAATAACAACGGTACAATTAAAAGTAGCGGAATTTTTGACAACAGCGGTAGCATTAACAATAATGGAAATATGAGCAACGATGCAGGCGGTAAATTTACAAGCAGCGGAAATATTACCAATAACAATAATTTTACAAATTCAGGCAAAATGACATTAGAAGATTCCGGTAAGTTTACTAATAATGGTAACTTTGAAAATAATGTTAATGTATTTTTAGAAAGTGGTTCAAGCTTTGAAAATAATGGAAATATAACCGGCGATAGTGAACGTTCTTCAAAATTTTGGGTAGACGGAGATTCGACGTTTACAAATAATGGTAGTATGGAGCAGAAATCAGTAGAAGTAAGAGGCGGTACATTTACCAATAACAAGGATGCTAAAGTTGATAATTTATATGCAACAGGAAGATCTGAATCCGTTGTTGAAAATAACGGTGATTTAACAGTTAACAAAAAAGTCATAAATACAAACACAGGTGAAATAGAAAACAATGGAGATCTCACATTCGGCGAGGGTTCATCTGTTTCAAACAAAGGCACATTAAATAACGAAGGTATGCTGTTTAACAATGGTATAATTACGAATGAAGGTGAAGACGGCTATATATATAATAAGAAGGGTGGAGTTTTCACCAATAACGGTACTTTATCCAATGCCACAGACAGCACTATTATGAATGACGGACAAATTACAAATAACGGCGATATAGTAACTGACGGATTGTTCCAATCCGTTCAAGGTGAGGTTATTAATAATGGAAATATTACCGTAGAAAAATACGATTCAGAAGAAGAAACCGGCGGGATGTTTTTCGCGGGTAAATTAACAAATGAAGAAGGTGGCTCAATTACAAGTGATGGTAATATGAATTTTACAGGTGCTAACGAAGGTGACATCGTAAATAAAGGTGAAATAACCAGCAACGGCACAATGGCAAATAACGGATACTTTAATAATAGCGGTAATGTAAATATAAAAGAGAAGAGTACTTTCCAAAACAATGAATACGGCATTTTTTCAAATGATGCTAACGGTACGCTAACGAACGATGGTAGCATTACAAACGAAGGCGATTTAACCAACAACGGAAAAATGACTAACAACGGTTCTTTAACAACCCAAAACGGCGGTAATTTAACCAACTCAAGCACAGGTGAGTTAACTAACGCGGGCAGTATTAAAGGTACTTTAATCAATGATGGCGGTAATGTTTGGAATACAAAAGATGAAGAAAAAAGTTTAACAGGTTCAATTGACGCGGTTATAAACCAAAACGGCGGTACATTTACAAATGACAGCACAGTAAAAGATGTAGCAAATGCAGGTGGAAGTATTTTTAATAATAATGATACGGTAAGCGGTCAAGTAACGAATGTTGGAGCTACAGTAAACAACGCCGGTACATTGAATAATTTGTTATCACTAAACGGAACAGTTAATAACTCGGGTACAATAACCGATAATCCTTATATCGGTGATTCAGTACTTAACAACTCGGGTGAAATAAAAGGAACATTGTATGGTTCTAATTCAACGGTAAACAACATGAGTGACGGTACAATTGAAAACGGACTTCATTTATTTGACTCAACTGTCAACAACGACGGTACGATTAAAGGTGATATTAGTGCGCAAGTCGAAGATTTGACAGGTGAGTTAACCCTCAATAACAATAACGGCGGTACTCTTGAAGGTGTTACAATCAAGGATGGTGCTACCGTTAATAACGAAGGTACTTTACAAGGCGATGTAAAGGTAGAAAAAAATGGCTTACTTCACTTGGGCACGGGAACACAATTTGCAGAAGGCGCCAAGGTTGATATGAGCGGTACTTTGGACTTAAGAGATGGTGCATTAGATGATAGGAGCGATAATGTTACACTTCAAGACGGTGCAAGCCTAAAAACCGATGTCAGTGCAAAAACAGGCAAAACCGACGTGTTTGGAACTGCTACAGGCAATGTTACCTTAGATGACTTTAATCTTATTCCCGATACACTTTACAGTAATTCGGGTTCTATATCTAAAGAACAATTAAAAGACCTTTTAGGACTTGGTGATGAGGCTGAATTATCTATCAAAGGCGGTGTTTCACACCAAGTTATGTCACCTTTGAGAAGATTCTCGATACAAAGTACAGAAGATGGAATCACATACGGACCGACAGGTAACGGCTACAAGGACTTCAACCCTGCGGTTATGGCAAGCCCTGTTGCGGCACAAATCGGCGGTTACTTAAATCAACTCAATTCTTACGACGAGGCATTCCGCAACATGGACATGTACATGTTGATGACCAAAAAACAACGTAAGGCACTGAAATTGAGAAACAAATACGCGGCAGCAGACGGGAATTTAATCTTTGATCCTACAAATACACCTTATGATGAAAGTGCTGTATGGATAAGACCTTACGCAACATTTGAAAATGTACCACTAAAAGGCGGTCCTCGAGTATCAAACGTTGCTTACGGTTCATTCTTCGGCATTGAAAGCGAATTGCATGACTTAGGCAACGGCTGGGACGGTATGTATGGTGTTTATGCCGGATATAACGGTTCTCACCAAGCTTACGACGGAATAGGTATTTACCAAAACGGCGGAACTTTAGGCTTGGTCGGCATGGCATATAAAGGAAACTTCTTCACAGGCTTAACCGTTAACGCAGGAGCAAATGTTGGCGAAGCAAGCACCTTCTACGGTCAGGATAACTTCACAATGCTTATGGCAGGTATCGCTAACAAAACAGGATATAACATAGAACTTGCCGACGGTAAATTCATTATCCAGCCAAGCTTAATGTTATCTTATTCATTCGTTAATACATTCGATTATACAAATGCGGCAGGTATACATATAAATTCAGACCCGTTAAATGCAATACAGGTAGAACCGGGTATTAAATTTATCGGTAACTTGAAAAACGGCTGGCAACCATACGCAGGTGTAAGCGTAGTAATGAACTTTATGGATAAAACGAAATTCCAAGCAAACGATGCATCATTACCGGATTTGAGCGTAAAACCGTTTGTAAGATACGGCTTAGGTGTTCGTAAAACTTGGGGCGAAAGACTTACAGGTTTCTTCCAAACCTACTTTACAAACGGCGGAAGAAACGGTGTAGGTTTCCAACTCGGATTTAGAGTCAACTTAGGCAAAAACGGAAACGCAATCAAAAAAGGTAGCGTTCCGGAAAGACAAAAAACAGAGTTAAAGTTGAGTAATATCAGATAGAAAAAAAAACAAAAAAAACAGGAGAAAATAAATGAAAAACATAATAACATACACAATAATGATATTACTCGGCTTTGGCATACACAGTGCAGCTATTTCAAACATACCGTCAAAGGTCGCGGTAATAGATGTCAACGGAGTATTAAGCCAATCCTCGCAAGTTATGGCTTTGAAGAAAGAACAGAAACGTAAAGCCGAGGAATTGCAAAAATGGGTTACGACGGCGAAAGCTGATGTTGACAGACAAAAAACGCAAGACGGTAAAGAGAAGTTAATCCAGAAGTACGATGCTGAATATGCGAAAAAGCAACAAGCGATGCAAAAGGATTACACGGAGCAACTGCAAAAGATTGATAGAGACATCACAGCTGTGATAGCGAAAGAGGCACAAACCAAGGGATATGATGTAGTGCTATCAAAGAGTGTTGTTCTGTATGGTGGAACCGACCTTACCGGCGCTATTGTTAAATCAATTAAGTAAAACCTATAAACAAAAAACAAAAAGGATGGTACAAATTACGCAACTTGAATGCAACTTCCTCCTTTAAATATGTTCCCTCAACGCCACTTTAAAGGGGCGGGGAGGGGACAAAAACATTTATAGATATCCTCATTCTGAGCTTTGGCTTCTGATTCTTGCATAGGTGATAATGAATTACAAATGCAAGATAACATCGATTATTATTTTGCTTTGCGCCGGATAACAAATTTAATAATGAAAATTGAACATTTAATCAATGATTAAATCTAATATCATTACTCATATTTTATTACCTATATTTACTACTCATAAAAATAAACATGGTGCACAAAATAATCGAGATACCGTAAAATGAGTACATAAAAGCAGCTTGTTATAAACGTATAAACATGAAAGGTAATTTTTATGTGCGAAAATAACGAAATAAAGCAGCTCAAAAATAATATCATAAATGCAAGAATGATTTTATACGACTTGCAAGTGTTCTTGAAGTACGGCGCCCTCGCAAGTGATTCTAATATTATTGATGATGATTTGCAGTTAAACAAAAGCAGTGACGATTATTACATATATTTCAGAACATTAAACAAGAAGCTAAATAAAGCAATTAAAGTTCTTCAAACAGATTAGAAGGTTTTATGTTAAGTGCACGTGCAATTTTAAACACATTTTCAACGGTTGTATTTCTTTCTCCTCGCTCAATCATACCAATAAAATTAGGCGACATATCAAGAATTTCAGCCAACTCAAGCTGGGTTAAATCACGCTCCACCCTTAGCCCTTTTAGTCGTTTTCCAAACTTTTGTAAATCTTTTTTGCTCATTTCTATATTTTCGTGTTAATATACAAATATATGAACAAACTGACCGTACGTTTTATTCTCAAAAGGGTTAGTATGTAAGGATGATAAAACTAATACTGGGAGATGTTTATAAATGAAAAAGATTTTAATTAGTTTAATAATAGCTGGTATGTTTAGCACGGGGTTTGCATTGGCAGATATAAAATATTGCGGAATTGGTGCAGAACTTGTCAAGGATCCTTATAATAGAAAAATTTTTGTATTTAAAATATTTCCTGATTCTATGGCTGCAAAAACCGGTTTGCCAGAAGGGGCTGAGATAATTTTAGTTGATGGTCAAAAAGTCAAAAAAATGAATATAAACCAAGTTACGAACTTAGTTCGAGGACAAGAGGGGACAAGCGTTAAACTTGTAATTAAATACGGAAAAGAAAAAAGTGAAATAGAAATCCCGCGAGCAGAATTTAATGTTCCTGAAAAAGTAGAAGATAAATTTGACCTACATTGGAAACAAATTGCCCCCGTAAATGCAAATATTGAGCCTATACCTCAAAATATGATAAACAACATGAGTATACAATTGTACAGAGAAGTTGTACCATTTACAAATTATTGGCTTAAAAGAAAAGTTGAATTTAAAAACAGTTATGATGTATGTATGTCATATCCGAATTCAGAACAAAATAATTGTTTAATAAATCTTACGAACCGAGAAATCAACAAAACCGCACAAGACAGACAACTTGAGTTACAGGAAAATATGATAAAGCAGCAAGCGATTCAGAATAGTATTAACAATTATAACCAAATACAGTTGAATAATAACTTACAAAATATAAATAATAATCAAATACAGATGAATAATAATTTGCAAAATATAAATAATAACCTAAGAAATATAAACAATAATTTGATGTATTAATAAGAGGTTAAATATAAAAAAGCTTTTATTTTAATGATATGTTTTGCAACTTTGGCAATTTTGGCACAAAAAATACGCCTGGCGCGATTCGAACGCGCGACCCTCTGCTTAGAAGTTGTATAACGCCCTATTCTCAAGGGTTTTCAGATGTAACCACAATTTATCAGAATTTATCTCTATTTATTGCGGTGCATGAATTAGAAACGAATTTTATTCTCACTATTTATCATAATTTATATTTGTTTATCAGAATATTTGTAATTTTTTCGCAACTTGAATGCAACTTCCTCCTTTAAATATGTTCCCTCAACGCCACTTTAAAGGGGCGGGGAGGGGGACAAAAACATAAACAGCCACCCTCATTCTGAACCATAGAAAAATTTCATAATTTTTGAATATTTCAAATGTCCTATATTGGCTTTATTACAAACATTTGCAAAAATTTTGCCACTACTGCATTGATAAATTTTCTTTCACGATAAAATTTTAAAAATGAAGCACAGGAAGAAAATTTAAGAGAAGTGGGACACCTTTTATTAGAGGCAAAATGTATGGCAAAATTGGGTGGGCTTTTCGATTCTTGCATAGGTGATAATGAATTACAAATGCAAGATAACATCGATTATTATTTTGCTTTGCGCCGGATAACAAATTTAATAATGAAAATTGAACATTTAATCAATGATTAAATCTAATATCATTACTCATATTTTATTACCTATATTTACTACTCATAAAAATAAACATGGTGCACAAAATAATCGAGATACCGTAAAATGAGTACATAAAAGCAGCTTGTTATAAACGTATAAACATGAAAGGTAATTTTTATGTGCGAAAATAACGAAATAAAGCAGCTCAAAAATAATATCATAAATGCAAGAATGATTTTATACGACTTGCAAGTGTTCTTGAAGTACGGCGCCCTCGCAAGTGATTCTAATATTATTGATGATGATTTGCAGTTAAACAAAAGCAGTGACGATTATTACATATATTTCAGAACATTAAACAAGAAGCTAAATAAAGCAATTAAAGTTCTTCAAACAGATTAGAAGGTTTTATGTTAAGTGCACGTGCAATTTTAAACACATTTTCAACGGTTGTATTTCTTTCTCCTCGCTCAATCATACCAATAAAATTAGGCGACATATCAAGAATTTCAGCCAACTCAAGCTGGGTTAAATCACGCTCCACCCTTAGCCCTTTTAGTCGTTTTCCAAACTTTTGTAAATCTTTTTTGCTCATTTCTATATTTTCGTGTTAATATACAAATATATGAACAAACTGACCGTGCGTTTTATTCTCAAAATGGTTAGTATGTAAGGATAATAAAACTAAAACTAAGCGAGGTTTAAAGATGAAAAAAATTTTAATTTTATTACTAATGATTACAACTTGCAGCATGGCTTATGCTTATGAATTTAATACGTCAGATTATTTAAAAGAACAGCAAAAAGAATTTAATAGAACTATGGAATATAACCAAAGGGCAAACCAAAACCAAAGATTATATGAGATACAGCAACAAATTAAACAGCAAAATTCTTATAGACCAACTTATTACAGTAATGACAGCTATCAAAAACCAACTTATGTGCAAGAAAAACCTTTGTATAAGTTTGGCAATTCATCAGAGTTATAAAATTAAGAATAAGAGGTATTATGGTTAAACTTTTAATCGCTATAGTATTTTTTGTAATAGCATTTATATTCAAATTTATCACTGCAGGAATTGGCGCAGTGAGTGTTGCAGTAAATAAACGAGGCACATTTGTAAATTTTGGTGCTCAATACTTAAAGCATACGAGAGTTTGTTATAACTGTATTGTGCCTTATATGGGTCAGCTTGTTGATGATATTTTTGCTTTTGCAAAAGAAAGAAATTATACACTTGCTGATGAAACAGAATTTATTGAAACTGTTTTATATAGATGTGTTTTGACTTTATGCCCGCAAGAAGCTACAATGGTACATAGACCACAGCCTATGCCCCATATAGAAAGAGAAGCTGTTATATATAGTTTGCAATTTTTGTCAAAATATAACATAAAAAATTAAGGGATTTTATGAAAAAAGTATTAACAATTTTATTTTTACTTATTTTTTGCACAGGAGGCACCTTTGCAAAAGATGTTACGATTCATGACACTTTGCAAATTGACATGGATACGGAATTATTGTTAAGCCATGAATATTACAAAGGCATTAAGGTTAAAAGCATAAAAATTAAACAGATAAATATAGAAAAAGATACAATGATATTTAATGGACAAATAAAAGAAGGTGACCCGAAAAATATAAGTATAGTTGTTGAAATTGAAGATATGAAAGGTAATAAAACAGAGTTGTTCGGATACCGTTCTTTATCCGTCGGTGATTTTATTTATTTTGTAAGCACTGAGGAATAAAAATAAAGTATATTTTTCAAGTTCTTACCGTAATCGGTCTGTTTGCGGGTAGTTATATTAACGAATAAATTCATTCATCGTATCTAAATATTTATTTAATCTTAAAAAACTTTCTCCTAATTCATTTAAACCTACCCGTATTTTATAAAAATTAACTTCGCCTGCCTCATTTTTATATGGTCTTAGATTTCCTATGGAAGCTAACCTAAGTTCTTTCCATTCTATATAATCATCCCAATCAATATCATTTTCATCTTTGCATCCCCATTCATTCATATATTCATCTATTAAATCATCATCTTCCTCATCCTCAGACAAATCATTTTCAAAAGTTGCCCAAGGAAACATAATTGTAAGCCCTTTTTCTAAATCATTCGGGAACACATCAAATGGCCATTTGACACTATCTATTAGTTCATCATCAGAGTATATGTTGATGTTTAAAGCTCTGATTGCTAAAAATTTGTTAACCCAATCTTGAAATTCAATACAAACTTTATTACCCCTCATTATGTTTTCCATTAAAACTAAAGATTCTTGAAGTATATTATATTTTCTTGTTTGTATATTAACATTTTCGGCTATTTTGGCAAGTTCGTATTTGCAAGACTCGTCTATTATATTCTTTTTAGGTATCTTAATTGACCAAGATTTTTCATTCCGAACAATATTCTCTTCAATCACATGAACCCAATTTAATTCCTCTTTTTGCGTATCGTAATGAACGATTATAACGGGTAATGAATGATTTAACCAATAATTAAGATGAGTATAATCTGAGGTGAAATTATAATGCTCCTTAGCCTCGGTACAATCGCTTTTATCAACTTTAACCTGTACACCTATTAATTTACCTGTGGGGTATGATTCATTAAACCGTATCTCTATATGAGCATCAATACCATAATCGCTTTCAAACTGTCGTCTAAATTTGTACCCGATTCTTCTTATTACGCTTGATAGTTCATCGATACCAATATTGGACTTATCCTCTGAATCCATAATATACTTTCTTATAAAAATAAATGTAACATTGTGGCGACTTTTTGAATTAAAAAATACCCTGGATGCGATTCGAACGCATGACCTACCGCTTAGAAGGCGGTTGCTCTATCCAGCTGAGCTACCAGGGCTTACGTTTATATTATCATAAAAAATTTTTTGCGCAAGTCATTATATTTTTAAAATCCCCCTCTTGCATATTTTTCAAATATAATGTATAATCTTACCCATAGGAGAAATTATATGTACGAAGATGAAAAACTTGTTTGTGAAGATTGCGGCGTGGAATTTATTTTTACTGCCGGCGAACAGGAATTTTATGCGGAAAAAGGGCTTGTAAATAAGCCAAAACGCTGTCCCGAATGCCGCAAAAAACGCAGACAAAACCATAAACGTAAAATGTATGACGCCGTTTGCTCAAAATGCGGTGCTCAAACTAAAGTTCCCTTTAAACCCATCGAAGGCAGAGAAGTCTTTTGCAAAGAATGCTTCGCCAAAATGAACGAAGGTTAACTCTATACGTTTATACAACTGTTTAAGTACTCTATAGTGCTTATCTTTTCGTCGTATAAATATTTTATAAAATTCAAATACGCCGCATCATGTGAGGTGATAACCAGGTTTATCTCAAATCCGTCTGTACAAAACGGTTCATAATCATAAACCACATAACTGTTATACTTGCTTTTCCATTCTTTTCTCTCTATTCGGCTGTTGTTTTCTTCTATTATATCTTCTAACCATGAGATTAT
>CANQML010000064.1 GCA_947624935.1 Candidatus Gastranaerophilales bacterium | reverse complement strand
CAATATAAACCCCGCCCCTGCATTTGTAGCTCGCTTCGCTCGCACAACTGCTTCCCCGCCCGCAAGGGGTGGGGATTGTGTGGCGACAATTCTCAGGCCCTAATTCATGATAAGCACTTATTCGCTTATTGGCTTATTAACTTATTCGCTTTATTAACCACTTTACTCACCTTACTCACTCTACTCACCTCACTCACTTCTGTAACCGGCTTAACGTCCTAACGTCTTAACGACTAAAAAAAAGGGCCTTACAATTAAGACCCTTTGGAATAACTTTTGATTATTCCTCGTAATAGTGTGAAGTGTAGTGTGTGCTTAAAATTTCTTCGATTCCTCAATTTTAAGCTTACCTCGTGTTTACATGTATATAAAAAATTTTGAGTATATATAATTGCTATATTTTTTATATATTATTTTATTTTTGTTACAAAAGTTAATAAAGTTACATGAAGGATTTTGAATTTCAACAAAAAGCAAGTATGATAGAAAAAGAGAGGAAATTTTTATGAACATACTTATATCAAATGATGACGGAATAGCAGCAAACGGAATAAGAGCGTTAACGGAAGAATTGTCAAAATACCATGACGTATATGTTGTCGCTCCGGACAGAGAAAGAAGCGCCGCAGGACATTCGCTGACACTTCATACACCTTTGAGGGTTGAGGAGATAGAAGAATCAAAATCAGGTGCAAAACGCACATGGGTTACAAACGGAACACCGGGGGATTGCGTAAAGCTTGGGATTAACGCAATTTTGGCACCCGAAGAACAGCCCGATTTTGTAATTTCCGGGATAAATCACGGACCGAACTTGGGCTCTGATATTTTGTATTCGGGAACGGTAAGCTGTGCTATGGAAGGCGCTATGCTTGGCGTTCCAAGTATTGCAGTATCTTTGGCAAGCATGCATTCAGAGTTTGAAGATTTTAAATACACCGCAAAATTCACTGCGGCTTTATTGAACAAGCTTAAAAACTTCCAATTCCCGTCTAAGATGCTTTTAAACGTAAATGTTCCATCGCTTGACGATGATGATATTATCGGGGTTGCGATAACCGAATTGGGACGCAAAATGTTTACGGACAATTACGAAAAAAGAATTGACCCGAGAGGTAAAATTTATTACTGGATGGCAGGCGAATTGATAAGCGAGCCTTCGACCGCAAACACCGATATTGCAGCCGTCAGAAACAATAAAATTTCTATAACACCCGTCACTTACGAAATGACAAGAAAAGAAACCATGGCGGATTTGACGGAAATTTTATGCAAAGGCAATACTTGCGACTGGATTTAGTCAACGATTACCCTTGCGGGAAAATTACTTTTTAAAAGGTCGTTAGCGACGCTTTGGGCTTTTTCTCTTGATGAAAAAGAGCCCACTTGAAGTGTGTAAGCTCCGCCGATATTTCTTACAAACGGCTGAAATCCCGCCTCTTGAACAATATCTTTTGCAACATTAGCCTGCTCTGCAGTTGTGTAATACCCGACGATAACTTTTGCACTCATCGAAGGCTTTGGTGCTTCGGGTTTTTGCGCCTCGGGTTTTGGTGTTTCAACTTTTTTGGGTTCTTCGACATTTTTCGGCTCATCGGTTGCGACTTCTTCTTCGCCGACCGTTTTTCTTTTCATTTTCGGCAAAAGTACCCGTTCTTCAAGCTCGGGTGAAAACATCTCATCAGTTTGACCGAACGAATTATCCTCCATTTGGATTTCTCTTAATCTGTCATCGACGCTTGAGCGCTCATCGACAAATTCTTCCTGATTATCTGAAATCGTCACATCAACATCAGGTGAAAGCTGTTTTACAACACCCAAAAATATCAAGAGCATAACAAAAAATGCTGATACAAATAGGATTAAACCTTCATTGGGGTTGCTTTCCAATTTTTTCTTATACTCTTTGTAACTGACATGTGTCGGTTTTTCGTCTGCCATATATCAAACTCCTCTTACTTTGGTTGATGCCATTATTATATCATCAATTTCATCAGAATACTTTGTCATAATCTCTTTTGCAAAACTTTCGACATCCGCTATATTCAAATCGCTTTGAAGTCCGCAGGCTTTGACGGGTGCACCTTTGGCATCAATATTAATTCCGGTGTGAATAAGTACGGAATTTAGAGATTTTGTCGCAATGGATACTGTTAATTTTTTGCCGTCAAAGAATAAATCATCGCCGTTTCTTTCAACTTTTATATTGCGGCTTTCCAACGCCTCTTTTATAATACATATCAAAAGCCTTTGTCTGAAAACCCCTTCAATTAAGCCGACATTAAACTGCTCCGTTATAAAACTCAGCATATCTTTGCTGTAGATTGGCTCGTTATTTATAACATCTTCAATATCAACCATTTCGGTCAATTTAACTTCGCACTCGCCGCAGAATGCAACTATCGAATCGCCTTGGAGTTTAAAATTTTTGTAAATCCAATGCGGTGAAAGCTGATGTCCTTCGTATTTAATTTTTTCGGTTAAAAATAATGTTTTCATAATCTTTTCTTCCGTTTGCAATTAATGCGTTTTTAAGTCTTACGCAGGATTCGCAAGTTCCGCAATGCCCTTTATTTTCTCTATAGCAGCTTTGAACCAATTCAAGCGGAATTGAATGTTCTATGGCTTGTTTTACTATATCATTTTTTTCCAAATTAATCAAGGGTGCAAGAACTTTGGGGCACACTTTGGTTGAATATTCAAATTCAAGGTTAACCCGCTTGATAAATTCTTCCGTGTTATCGGGGAAAGTTTGTGCTTCTTCTTTATTTGCGCCTATAATTATGACGTCATAGCCTTTAGCGTCTGCAAAAGAAGCTGCAATATTTAAAAACAAGCCGTTTCGATTGGGAACCCAAACCGCATTTGAAGTCTTTTGAATACCTTTTGGTATATCGCCTTTGACAAGTGCCGTGTCTGTTATATTTTTAAGCCAATCGAGTTTTATAATTTCGTGTTGAATATTATAATATTCACAAATCTTTTTGGAGGCTGCGATTTCTTTTTTGGCGGATTTTTGTCCGTAATCGAAAGTGAGTGCAAGTTTTACGATATCATTGTTAAGCCCCAAACTTACCAGAGAATCCAAACCGCCCGAAAGTAGAATTATTGCCTTACTCATATTCCTCCATCAGGGCTTTTGCCTCGTCTTTCAATGACTGCTGATAAATCGGCAGACTCAAAACTTCGTCTAAAATGTCTTTCCCGACAATATTATAAAGTGCGATAAGCGCATTTTTTTGGACTTCTTCGTCTTTATCCTGCAAGCAGGTTTTAATCGTTTCTTCGGCTTTGGGGTGACTGCTTTCCATCAAAGCCTCTATGGCGTTAATTCTGACCTGTTTGGAGTCATCACACAAAGACGCTTTCAGCGCATGATACACCCTTTCGTTATCGTCAAGTCTGAGTTTGGCAAGCGCTTCAATTACTCTTTCTTTTAAAAACGTAAATTTATTCATCAAGCCCTGCTTGGTTTCCAAAATGCTTACCAGCGGGTCAATTGCTCTCATATCGCCCAAAAGTCCGAGCGCTGATGCCGCCGATTCTCTTAAATAAACCGATTTTTCACTTTCATCTTTTACAACTTCAATCAAAGGCGCAACGGCGTATTTGTCGCCTATTTTACCCAAAGCATCTGCGCATGCAAGCCTTACTCTGTAATGTTCCACTTTATTATTCAAACAATACAACAAAGGCGTCACGGCATCTGTGTCTTTGTAATTCGCTATCGCTTTTGCGCACATCGAGCGTACATTTACAAATTTTTCATCAGAATTTATATTGTCATATTTCATTAGTAATAAATCTAACAAAACACTCATCGTGGATTTGAACCTGAATCTGTCGGCAAGCCTGATTACATTCATCAAAATATCGGGGTTTTGGCTGACACTTAAAATATAATTGTATATTAAAACCAAATCCTCTTTTGAATATTCATCATCAAGTGCAGAAATGTTGTTAACCGCAGCATCGGTTTCGTCAAACAATTTACATTCTTTTGCAATTTGCTCGAAGTCCAACATAGCACTTTAATAATACTACAAAAACGATTTTTGGGCTATTCGTGATAAAATTAATTTATGGAAACATTCAAAGCAAAAGTAACGGTAAAATTAAAGCCCGAAATAAAAGACGTAAAAGGCGAAACACTCGCCTCGCAGTTTAAAGGTCTTAAATGCAGGACAGGGAATGTTTATTGGTTTGAATTTGAAGCCAAATCAAAAACGGATGCCGAAAAATTTATAAAAAAATTGTCCGACGAAATTTTGTCAAACAGCGTTATAGAAGAATACGAAATAAAATGGTAAAAGCAGGAATAATAACATTTTTGGGAACAAATTGCGAATATGACACAAAACGCGCACTGGAATTTTTGGGCTGGGAGGCTGAATTTATTTGGCAAAACGACAAAATAACCAAAAATTATGACGTGATATTTTTGCCCGGCGGGTTTTCTTACGGCGATTACATATCATCGGGCAGACTTGCAAAGCTTACCCCCGCGGTTAAATCATTACCAGTCGGAAAATCATTAATCGTCGGGATTTGCAACGGATTTCAAATCCTTTGCGAAGCGGGGCTTTTATCGGGCGCTTTAACCCATAACGAAAATCTGCGATTTATCTCAAAAGTCTGCGAGCTTGAGTTTTTCAACGAACGCTTAAATATCCCCATTGCGCATCATCAGGGAAATTACACAGGACTTGGCAGTGAAGAAGTTATTTTAAAATACACCCATAACGAAAACGGCTCTGACGATAATATTGCAGGAATTTATGATAGAAAAAACAGGATTATCGGGATGATGCCACACCCCGAACGCGCTGTTTTTGACGAATTGGGCTTGACAGACGGCAGAAAAATATTCGAGTTTATAAAAAATGAAATATAAAGCTTACATCAAAGAAAAATTAAAAAGAGAACCGAACGAGTTTGAATTGCACTTATTTAGCGCAACATACTCCGAGCACTGCGGGTATCTGCATTCAAAAGAGCTGCTAAAAGAGCTTCCGCGAGCTGGCGCAATTTATCCGACAGAAAATGCGGGGGGTGTAAAAATAGGCAATCACGCTATCCTTTTTAAAACAGAATCTCATAATCACCCCTGTGCGGTCGAGCCGTTTAACGGTGCGGCAACGGGAATTGGCGGGATTGTAAGAGATGTTTTGGCTATGAATGCAAGACCAATCGCGCTTTGCAACTCGTTAAAATTCGGTAAAAAAGTTATTGAAGGCGTAATTGAAGGCATTTCATATTACGGAAACTGTATCGGCGTGCCCACAGTTTCAACCGAAGTCTTGCAAAACGATGCTTTTGAAAATAACCCGATTGTCAATGTGACCTGTATCGGAATTGCTGAATACGACAAGATTTTAACGTCAAACAAAGCAAAAATCGGACAAAAATTGATGCTTGTAGGCTCTCACACCATGAAAGACGGCTTGCACGGCGCAAGTTTTGCCTCTAAAAAACTTAGCGGAGATAAAAATAAACTCTCAATTCAAATCGCAAACCCCTTTATGAAGAAAAAACTCATTGAAGCATGCCTTGAAATTTTTTCAAAAAATCTTGTAACAACTTGCCAGGATTGCGGCGCGGCGGGAATTTTATCTTCAACCTCCGAAGTAGCTTATAAAAGCAATGTCGGGGTCGAAATTGATTTATCCCAAATTCATATCGGCGATAAATCCATTAAAGATTTTGAAATTATGCTCTCGGAAACCCAAGAAAGAATGCTTTTTGTAACCGACAAAGAGAAAGAAATCTCAAAAATCCTTGAAAAATACGAAATTCCGTATTCAATTATAGGTAAAATTACCGCAAATCACAATTACACGGTAAAAAACAACAACAAAATACTTGCAAATCTTCCCGTAGAGCTTCTCGTAACCGTTCCAAAAATCGAAATCGATTTCACTTCAAGCAAGTTGAAAGATTATAAACTAAAATCTATAAACACTAAATCAATCTATGAACGCTATGACCACACGGTCGGTGCAAGAACCCAATTAAACTCTTGTGACAATCCGCAGTTTAATTCGCTTTGGCTTTATGAGGAAAACTGTTCTTTGGGAATTTACACCTTCTCATCAACTGTCAAAACAACCTATAACAAACTCATTGACGCCGCAAAATTTTTAAAATCCAAAGGCTTTACTCCGCTTGGCATAACTAATTGTCTTAATTTTGCAAACCCCGAAATCGCCCCGACAATGTATGAATTTAAAAAAACGATCCAAGATATTAAACATGCCTGTCAAGAACTTAAAATTCCGGTATGTTCAGGCAACGTGTCATTTTACAACGAAAGCCAAACTTCAAGCATAATCAATATCCCGACATTTACAATGTTAGGTGTTAAGCCGCTTTAGTATTATTATTTTCTTCTCTTTTCTTATGGAAATATGCACCAATCTTGTTTGCCGGTTTCATAACAAGTACAGGAACCAAGTATCTGTATACCATACCAAATACGAATAATGACTTGAGAACACCCATACCGTCAATTAATGTTGTTAACTGTCTGTTTTTTAATATATCAAGGTTGAAATCACGAATATTTGTAATGGCATCAGGTTTAATTTTTCCCAACGGCTTTCTCAAACCTTTGTACCCTTCTGAATTTATTGCCGCATTTATCTTATCTATTCTTGCGTTAATTTTTTCGGCATATTTTCCGTTCAATTTGAAATTGTATTTACCGTCTTTTAATTCGTACTCATAACCTCTTGCTTTAGCATCTTCGATTACGGCATCAATATTTTTGGCATTTGCATCTTTTGAGAATTTTTTACCCATCATTTCGTAAATATTTTTGGGTTTCCAATCACCTAAAGTTCTTACGCGTTTCGCTTTCGGGTTTTTCATAAGGTAATTTGCGGCAAATTTTGTTGTAATACCTTCCCACCAATTTGCCAGAGAGTTGTCTATCAGGTAAGAGCCTGCCGTTGAAAATCCCCACGTTAAAACATCATTCAGCGCAAGAGTTTTACGTTTTTCACTGTCAAGTTTATCGTTTTGCAGTGTTTTTACCGCATACATTGCCGAAATCAATGTCGAGCCGAGCGCTGCCATGTGAGTTGTCATGTTTTTCACGTTTTTGGTTTTGTCCGCAAACCAATGTGTAAATTTGCTGTGGAAAAATTTGCTGTAATAATTATCGGCAAGCCAATCCGTTAACTTATCATATTTTTGTGCGGCAGGAGTAAACAATTTTGATTTTATAACTTTGTTTGCAACCGTATTAGGAGCCGACGTAAATGAATAATTGTTGACCGGAGTTATCATCATTTTGCGCCTCCTATCATATTTCTAAGTTTTGAATTGAATACGATTTGTGATATTTGAGAATTTGGCTGAACTTTCTGCTGTTTTGGTTTTTTCTCCAACCCGAACACATATTTTAATATCGGCGGAATAAGTGCTATTGTCAGCATCGCTTTTGGAACACCTAAAACTAATGTGTCGGGTATCATTTGCGCAACTTTGCTTATGTTTTTGTACGGTCTTGATTTTTCAAGCTTACGTTTGCCGATTTCAGGAACACCGAGTATATTTTCTAAACCTTGCAGATATTTTTTCGGATTGTCTTTAACTTTTCTAAACGCTTTATCAAACGGTGCCATAACAATTGATGAAACAACAAAACCTATAATTGCGGAGGCAATTGCATGAGATGCCGCATACATACTGTCTTCTCTGTCTTCTTTGCCTGCCATTGCCATATTCGTTGCGGGTCTAAATATACCTGCCACCACAAGTGCAACAAGTGACTGCGCTACTACCGTTTTGTTTTCAAAAATCTCTACAAGTTTTTGGAATTTGTTACTTTGGAATAACTTGTCAGATACCGTATGACCTAAGTTATTAAAAACCTTAACGGCAGCTTCGCTCGTTTTTTTACTCGCTCTGCTGCCGTTAAATGTAACTATGCTATTATTATTCTCACACAACCCCGCACTCGTCTCTTTCTCGCGCAATCCGGGCTTCAATTTGTAGCCACGACTTATATCATTTTGAATTGTGTGAACTTTCATATACCACCTTATACATTTATTCTAAAACAAAACAAAAAATTTTTTGCGCTTATTTTCAAAAAACTTTACAATTAAATATATTTTTAGCTCAAACCTCAATGATATCGTAAAAAACTTGCTTAACAATTAGTGTTAAAGTGACACTAATATTGTAAAGTTTTATATATCGAGTGCCAAATCCAAAGTCGGGGCTTTTGCAACAATGGCGCTTGATGAGATGATATCAACGCCGGTTGATGCAATGTCGTTAACGGTTTCAAGATTTACGTTGCCGCTGGCTTCAACTATAGCTTTATGATTAATCATTTGGCATGCACGTTTCATGGAATCAATATCCATGTTGTCAAGCATGATTATCTCGCAATCCGTTGAAAGTGCCTCTTTTACCTGTTCAAGCGTGTCGCATTCCACCTCAATTTTATGGGCATGGGAGATGTTTTCTCTCAATTTTTTGACGGCATTTGTGATTGAGCCTGCAAGTCGTATGTGGTTGTCTTTAATCATGGCACAATCCGACAAATTAAATCTGTGAAGTGCGCCGCCGCCAACCTTTACGGAATATTTTTCAAACGCCCTAAAGTTCGGTGTGGTTTTTCGTGTATCAACTATTTTAGCGGGATAATCTCCGATTTTGTCTTGATATTTTCTTGTTTCGGTCGCAATTCCGCTCATCCTTTGTATGTAATTCAATGCGACACGTTCGCCCATTAATAAATACTTGGCAGGACCTTCAATGTCAGCTATTTTATCGCCTTTTTTTATTCTGTCGCCGTCTTTAAAATAAAATTTTATTTTGATATCGGATGATAAGGTTTCGTAAACGGTTTTAAACACATCAGTTCCGCAAAGAACACCGTCGCACCTTGTATTTAAAGCACCTTTCAGATAATCCGTTTCACTTGCCAAATTTTCGGTCGTAATATCGCCAAATCCGATGTCTTCCGCCAATGCCGCTTTGACATGGTCTTTTACATAAAAACTACTTAACAAGGCTCATTTCTCCTTTTTTAATTATTGTGTGCGTGCCTTCTTCAAAAGTTTTAGGGAAATCTGTTCTATAGTGCGCGCCTCTGGACTCTTTTCTTTGAAGTGCTGCATTTATAATGAGTTTTGAAACATTCAGCATGTTTTTAAATTCGTATTCTTCTTTGTTCAAGCATTTTACACTTCTGGGGAATTTTTTTGAAAGCTCATTTATCTCATTTAATGCGTTTGTCAAAGTTTCTTCACTTCTCAAAATCCCCGCGCCGCGCCACATTATATCTTGAAGTTCGTGTTTCAGGCTTTCTGTGTCAAGTTCTTCCATATATAGTTCTTTAGAATATTTGTCAATAATGGTTTTTAGGTTTTCATCAATTTGTTTTGGCGGATTTAATTCTTTATTTTTAAGATAATTTGCAACCTCATAAGCGCAGACAACGCATTCTAAAAGTGAATTGCTTGCGAGTCTGTTTCCGCCATGCAAACCTGTTGATGCGACTTCGCCTATTGCATAAAGACCTTTAACAGAGGTTTCGCCTTCGATATTAGTCTTAACTCCGCCCATATAATAGTGAGCTGCGGGCGCAACAGGGATAAAGTCTTTTGAAATATCTATGCCGTTTTCAAGACAAATTCTTGAGATATTGGGGAAACGTTTTGCAAGTTTATCTTTGTCAATACAGGCGGCATTGAGGTAAACATGGTCTGTATTGTTTTGGAGCATTTCGTTATAATTTGCGCGTGTTACGATGTCACGAGGTGCAAGCTCGCGTTTTTCATGGTATTTGTGCATAAATTCAACCCCGTCTGCGTTAACCAGTTTAGCGCCTTCGCCTCTGACCGCTTCCGATATTAAAAATCTGTTTTCACCGCCGTCGAGAGCAAGTGCCGTCGGGTGAAACTGTATAAATTCCAAATCTTGCATAACAGCGCCTGCATTGTAGCTCAACGCAATTCCGTCACCTGTTGCAACACCGGGGTTTGTAGTGTATTTAAACAGTTGTCCTATACCGCCTGTTGCAAGAATTACGGCTGATGAATATATTGCCTCGTATTCGCCCGTTAAATCGTTAAATACTATAACGCCTTTGCACTCGTTATTATTTACCAAAAGTTCAACGGCAACGGTTTGTTCATAGACATCAATATTACCGTTTTGTTCAACGTCTTTTGTCAAGGTTTTTTCTATCATTCTGCCCGTGGCATCACCGCCTGAGTGCAGGACTCTGTTTACACTGTGAGCAGCTTCAAGAGTAAAGTTAAATTCGTTTTTCTCGTTTTTATCAAATTCAACGCCGAACTTCAACAAATCTTTGATGACGCTGTCGGAATTTTCCGAGATAAATTTAACCGTATTAAATTCGCTCAAGCCTGCGCCTGCTTTGATTGTGTCAGCAATATGGGAGGTTGTGGAATCTTTTTTGTTTTCTTTCAAAACGCCGACCATACCGCCTTGTGCGTATCTGGAATTACTTTCGCCGAGTTTTGATTTCGTAATCAAAAGTATTCCGTCATTAAGATTTGTCTGCTGTTCTATCTTCAATGCGGCATACAAACCCGCAATACCGCTTCCTATTATAACCGTAGAATATCTGGAGTATTTCATTTCTCATCCCTTTTTTAAACATTTTAAAACAAACTCTTTAGGATTTCCAGTAGTTAGAGATAAAATTTTTATAAAGTAAAATAAAATTAAAAGTTAAATACAAATTAAAAGTAATACGCACATAATATTAGCCTGAAATCGATTTAAGTTTACCGATTAAAAGCGGACATGGAAAACTTATAACTGATGATAAGGAGAAATTATGATAAAGGTATTAATTGTTGAAGATCATAAACTTATGAGAGTAGGATTAAAGTCATTGTTTGACGAGCTTGATGATATAGAAGTGGTATCAGAGGCGCAATCGGGCAAAGAAGCCGTTGAAAAATACAAAATCACACATCCCGATATAGTTTTAATGGACATAGGTTTGCCTGACATATCGGGAATTGAGGCTGCGAAAAGAATTTTGGAATTAAACAGCAATGCAAAAATAATTATGCTTACATCACATATAAGCGAACAGGATGTTTTGGATTCTTTACATGCCGGAGCATGTGCTTATGTAATGAAAGACATAAATATTGAAGTTTTAAGGATGATAATAATGACAATACAAGACGGTGCTATGTGGCTTGATCCGCAGGTAGTGCCGATTTTAAGAGAGAAAAATTGCGGAGTTGTCCCGCCAAGACAAATGTCACGTGCCGTTTTTAAAGAGCAGCATGCAAATTTGACAAAACGGGAATACGAAGTTTTAAAACTTGTGGTTGACGGCAAATCCAACAACGAAATTGCACAAGAATTAACAATATCGGAGCATACCGCAAAAGCGCATGTTTGTAACATCATCCAAAAGCTTGTTGTCGATGACAGAACCCAAGCTGCCGTAAAAGCACTCAAAGAAGGCTTAGTTTAAACATTATTAACATTATATTGATATACAGATTTATTTTAAATAAAATAGGATTATGAATAAAGAATATCCTATAGATTTGGTCTACCTTTGGGTAGACGGTTCGGATAAAAATTGGTTTGAAAAAAAACAAAAATATCTACAGTCTGAAAATAAATCTTACAGCACAGAAGCACTGGACGAATGCAGAACAAGAGATAATGATGAATTGAAATACTCTTTGCGTTCGGTTGAAAAATATCTGCCCTGGATAAATAAAATTTATATAGTAACAGA
>CANQML010000063.1 GCA_947624935.1 Candidatus Gastranaerophilales bacterium | reverse complement strand
TGGTAGAGCACCTGACTTTTAATCAGGTGGCCCTGGGTTCGAATCCCAGCGCGCTCACCATTTAAAAACCACCTTTCAAGGTGGTTTTTTGTTACCGTTTTTCGCACCTGTTACGTTTTTTGCAGGCAGATTTTGTTTGTTAAAATAATGGGGGTAACAAAGTACCCCCTCAATCTGACGGCATTTTCAGCCTTGTTATATCTCTGTTGACAATCTGATTAATCTCTGACAAAAAATCATTGTCACACACATTATATTATAATGAAATTCATCTTGTCTTGTCAATAAAAATATTATATACTTTTTACATGTTTTATTAAAGAGAGGAATTTATCATGAAATATTGTTTGGGTTTAGATTTAGGAGTCGGTTCCATCGGTGCGGCTGTTGTTGAATTAAATAATGATAACAGTGCCAAAAATATAAAAGATGCCGGTGTCAGAATTTTTAACGTATCGGAGGGTGCCGTTGAACGACGGGCAAAACGAACGGCGCGAAAAAATTTAATTCATCGAAAAAAGCGGTTAACATTATTAGCAAAACTTCTTTATGAAAACGGTTTGTGGGTCAGTGAATCACCGGACGGGACGGATATTTTAAAATCAAAATGTCCTTATACCATTCGTCGAAATGCACTTTATAAAAAGTTAGATAATCAAAATTATATCGGTCGTGCCGTTTTACATTTGGCAAAACACAGAGGTGCCGGATATGTATCGGAAAAAGAAGATGCGGAGGAAGAAATTTTAGATGAGGGAGAAAAATCAAAAGCCAAAAAAACAGATTATGATCGAATGATTGATTATTTGAAAGAAAGTCAGTCTCTCACAATCGGAGAATTTTTTTATAAACGATTACGCGATCGCGATAATTTGCACTTGCCGATTCGGCAAAAAGAATCAAAAGTGCTCTCTTTGCAAAAAAAAGAGAATCATATGTCACCTTATGCGGTTGATTATGCCATTCCGCGTTATTTGGTTAAAGATGAGTTTAATAAAATTTGGGATTGTCAGGCAAAATATTTTTCTCAAATGAGAACGGCAGGGTTAAAACAAAAAGTTTATGATATATTGTTTTATGAGCGCGCTGCCGCCCCTTATGCTGTCGGAAAATGCATTTATTTTCATAATGAAGACAGATTATTAAAAGTGCATCCGCTTTCGGAAATGCGTCGAATTTATGAAGAAGTGAATAATATTCGTATTTTGAGTGATATGCAAAAGCGACGCTTGACAAAAGAGGAAAGAGATAAAATTATCAATGAACTGCTTTTAAAAGGTAAAAATGCCGGTAAAAAATCAATTAAAACACTTTTAAATTTATCGGGTCAACAAAAAATATCCATACCCGATGATGAAAAAGAAAGGCCGATTAAAGCTTATTTGTATTCAACCCCGCTTTTTGCCGATAATGAATATCTAGCACACTTGTCACAAGATGAAATGTGTCGGTTTATTGAGTTTTTAGGCAATCCCGTTAATGAGAATCATTTGCAAAAACGCTTATATACCGAAGATGAGTTGATTAATCATTTAAAACCTCTTTTTAAGAGTAATGATGAAAAGAAAATCGGTGCCATACTGACAAAAATACCGAAAAAGCGCTCAATGTTAGGTATCAGTGCTACAAAAATTATTTTGGAAAAATTAAAAGAATCGGTTTTATCTCATCGGGAAGTAACCGATATACTGATGCAAACGGATTCGCATTTTACGGCAGCGGAAGAACAGGCAAGAATGTCGCAAGGCACATATCAACATTTGCCGTATTACGGAGAAATTTTGCAATCTGATACGCAACCGTTGCCGCCGTTTGTTATTCAAAATAACAGTGCGCATTTAAATGCCGATGAAATGAAGTGGGGAAAAATAGCTAATCCGGCCGTACATATGATTCTGAATCAGTTGCGAAGAGTGGTCAATGAAATTATTGATATTTACGGGCGCCCCTATGAAATTCATATTGAGTTGGGCAGAGATGTCGGGTTATCAACAAAAAAGAAAGCAGAGAAAGATTTACAACAACGTAAAAATGAAGCCGCTAATGAGGAAGCCGTTGCTTTTTTAAGAAATCATAAGATAAAGGTGAATGCCGCCAACATTTTAAAATATAAACTGGCAAAAGAACAGGCTTGGATTGATGCGTATGATCCTAAAAATAAAATTTCACAAAACACTTTTTTAAATTTTGAAATTGAACATATTATTCCGCGTGCCAAAGGCGGAACAAACACATACAGCAATTTGTGCTTAACCGCAAGACAGCATAACTTGGCGAAAAAAGATCAATTTGCATATCAATATTTTGAAAATGTTTATAGAAACGAGCCCGAAGTTATTCGAGAAATATTAAAAAATGCCAGAAAGCTGCCGGATTCAAAATCTTGGCGTTTTGAAGCAGATGCCAAAGAGCGATATAATGAACAGGGAGATGAGGCGGAAACTACTCGATATTTAACCGATACACGATATGTTTCAAAATTGGCGGCACGCTATTTGCGGGCTATTGTTGATTGTGTTGATTCCGATGAGGTCATTCACAATCGTATTTTGTCCGTAAAAGGTGCGCAAACGGCGGAATTGCGTCGGCGGTGGAATTTACAGGGATTGGAATATGATTTAATGGGATTAACCGATCAGGTTCCGCGTTATTTGAGTTGTGCGCCCTATTGGATTGAGCAGAATACCGGTGAAATTAAAGACGGATATGAAAAACCGAACACGGATGGTGAATGGAAATTTTGTGATACAATCAAAAATAAAGAATGGTTTTCCAAACCTCGTATTGATCATCGGCATCACGCTATAGATGCCATAACCATAGCTTGTATTACACGATCTTTAGTTCAAAAAATGGCCAATGAATATAATTTACGGCATTTTCAAACGCCGCTTCCTTTAACGGATATATCCGCTCTGAACGATTTTAGAAATCGGGTATTGACTGTATTAAAAAATATTCGTGTTTCTCATAAGCCGGATCACAATTCTGCCGGCCAGTTTCACAAAGAAACAGGAAGGGCCGTCTTGTGTGAAAATCCAAATGATAAAAAATCGGTTATCACTGTTTATTCTCGTAAAGTTTTAACCGTTCTTAAAAAGTCTGATGATTTGAAAAAGCTGCTTATCGGCACAACCATTCAAGATAATTGGCATCCCGATATCGGTAAAGACAGGCTTGCTCAAGAAAAATTGGTACAAGATATTAAAGCGCATTTTGATGAAGCTCATCAAATATTGACTGCAGAAAATGAAGAGGTATCGGAAATAGGAAAAAAAGAAATTCCGGTGACGGAGTCACGCATACTCAGAAAAGCTTTTCAATTGGTGCAACAAAAAGGTTTATGGAAAGGAAATTCTTTTAAAATGTATGAAATTTTAAATGCTTTTATTTATATTCCGAAACACAAAGTCGCTTATCAAAGCGGAAACAATCATCGTGTTGATTTTTATGAGCACAACGGAAAAATCGGGTGGGAGGTTATTAGTCGATTTAATGCCAATCAGGCAGATTTTGTTCCGGAATGGAAAAAAATCGGTGCTAAAATTATTTGGTCTGTTCAGCAGGGTGATTTGTTGGAACTTGATACACCTGATGAATGGAAACAATATACCGACAAGCCGAAAGCCATCGCGCGTGTGAAAAAGTTTAGCGAAGGAAGAATAACTATTGATTATATGTCCGACGCTCGTATGACAAGCCCTCAAAATAAAGATTTAAAATATATGTTTGTTGATAGTTTAGATGATCGCGGATTAAGTTATTTAACTTCGCATCATACGCGAAAAATTGAATTAACTCCTTTCGGACGAATCAAGAAAAAGCACAAAGTTTTATGGCATGGCAAGAAAACAACGTCTTAACACATTAAGCGGATGGTCAATGATGTGGATAATCTGTATGTTTGATATACCCGTCAGAACCAAAACCGAAATGCGAAAAGCAACGCGTTTCAGAAATACATTATTGGATAAAGGGTTTGTTATGAAACAATTTTCCGTTTATATTAAACCCGTTAAAGAACTGGGTGTTGCCCGAACGATTACAAAGTCCGTTGCGATGTATATTCCCAGCAATTCATCGGTATCATTTTTATATATTACCGACAAACAATATGCCATGACAGAAAATTATATTGGAAAGAATCACGAAGAAAATGAAGAAACGACTCGTGAAAAAAACGGACAATTATTACTTTTTTAAGGGAAAATAAGAAGAAAAAAATAAGGTTTAAATAAGAAAAAAATCAATTAAATGATGCACTTATTTAAACCTTATTATATCAGAGATTAATCAGACTGTCAACTATAACGCTTAACTGTTCCGGGACAAACGGAGCCCAATTATATCAGAGATTAATCAGACTGTCAACTATAACCTCGCCGGGCTACTTCCGGTAAAAACTCCGATTATATCAGAGATTAATCAGACTGTCAACTATAACCTCCACGGGCTACTTCCGGTAAAAACTCCGATTATATCAGAGATTAATCAGACTGTCAACTATAACAGGTGATATTGGTGGTAATATTTGGAGTAAATTATATCAGAGATTAATCAGACTGTCAACTATAACTGCCTCGCACGTTGTATTCACAAGGTTTGCATTATATCAGAGATTAATCAGACTGTCAACTATAACACAAGTAGGTAGTAAGGATGCTACCGGATTATTATATCAGAGATTAATCAGACTGTCAACTATAACACGGTTAAGAATTATTTTTACAATTCGAATATTATATCAGAGATTAATCAGACTGTCAACTATAACTTCATTAAAAAATCAATTTGTTGCATGTTAATTATATCAGAGATTAATCAGACTGTCAACTATAACTTCGTGTGCATGTCAACTCATCCAATGATAATTATATCAGAGATTAATCAGACTGTCAACTATAACTTCATTCCAGTAATTACATCCTCTCTCTACATTATATCAGAGATTAATCAGACTGTCAACTATAACCTGTTCTGTCATATTGCTTTCAAGGTCATCATTATATCAGAGATTAATCAGACTGTCAACTATAACGGTGTCATCTACCACGATATAGACAAGATAATTATATCAGAGATTAATCAGACTGTCAACTATAACACAAATTCGGGTACAATAAACCCATGTTATATTATATCAGAGATTAATCAGACTGTCAACTATAACGCTCGTAATCCTTTTCAGTCGGATACTGCGATTATATCAGAGATTAATCAGACTGTCAACTATAACACACCTCTCTGTTCCCTTAACACCTCTCCCATTATATCAGAGATTAATCAGACTGTCAACTATAACTATCTTTTTAAATTAGTGTTTTTAATCTTCATTATATCAGAGATTAATCAGACTGTCAACTATAACTTGGTTTTTTTGGTCGAAAGGAGGTGAGAAATTATATCAGAGATTAATCAGACTGTCAACTATAACCCGGTATTTGCCCACCTTGGCGAGCGTGCTATTATATCAGAGATTAATCAGACTGTCAACTATAACTTGTGAAGCAAGGGACCCATTCCCTTGCTTATTATATCAGAGATTAATCAGACTGTCAACTATAACCGAGTCTTTCTTTTAACTCTAATTTTAAACATTATATCAGAGATTAATCAGACTGTCAACTATAACGGAACAATTTGGAATTTATTGCAAATGGCTATTATATCAGAGATTAATCAGACTGTCAACTATAACTATCATTGCTTGGTCTTTATTGTACTCCATATTATATCAGAGATTAATCAGACTGTCAACTATAACAATCGGATTTTTGCCGTAGAGGATAATGCGATTATATCAGAGATTAATCAGACTGTCAACTATAACTTTTTTTGCAAGGGGCCCATCCTCTTGCTTATTATATCAGAGATTAATCAGACTGTCAACTATAACTACACTTAGTATGGCGCAAATTTTCTCAAAATTATATCAGAGATTAATCAGACTGTCAACTATAACTTTCAGGGCTTGTAATCCGTTCAATTTCAGATTATATCAGAGATTAATCAGACTGTCAACTATAACGGATTTGCAGACATTGTTGTAAGCGAAAGAATTATATCAGAGATTAATCAGACTGTCAACTATAACTATCGTGGTAGAGTTTATATATAACGCGGGATTATATCAGAGATTAATCAGACTGTCAACTATAACGTTTGCAACGTGCGGAATATCTCGGTGGATATTATATCAGAGATTAATCAGACTGTCAACTATAACCCATTTCGCGCTTATGAAAAAATTTATTACATTATATCAGAGATTAATCAGACTGTCAACTATAACAAAGGAGGAAACAATGTCTGAAGGTATAAAATTATATCAGAGATTAATCAGACTGTCAACTATAACTAACCACCCTTACTGGTGTTTGGAACAAATATTATATCAGAGATTAATCAGACTGTTAATCGGGGAAATTGTAATGCAACCTTTTTTAATTCATAACTTTTAACTAAACTGTTAACAAAATCATATACCGCCGTATTTAATGAAACTTTCCCTTTTTCCGTTTGTACGGGCATTGTTATAAGAGATGTTAATCGGCGTTTTATGTCGGGTGTTAATCCGGTTTCAATGTTAAAAAAATTGTTTTGAATAATCTCAACAACCGTTTTATCGGCAAAAGCACGAAACGGTTCAATTATATCATCAATTAATGGCATGGTATTTGCTTCTTGGCAATGATGCAAGCCTATATACGGTAATATCCCGTTTCCGGCAACGGCGCGGGCAACAACAGCTCTTAAAACAATATAAGCATAATTCAGTAAAATATTAACATCGTGCCCTGTTCGGTTTCGAATAAAATTTTCACCGAATAATGACTTAAAATAAATACCGGCAGCCATCCCTTCATTATTTGAAACATCATTGCTTAAGGTATTTCGTGCCAAATAAACAAGTCGCTCCGTGTTTTTGTTGTTCGGGTAAAAATGTTTTAACACAGAGGCCTGATTTAAAATTTTATATTGAATAATGCTTTTCCATAATTGTTTTTGTAACGTTTTTTTACAGGTAATTTGAGTTCGTATGCGGGGTGCCGTTAACCAATGTCCGATATAGGGTAAAGTAACGGCCGTCGGTAAATAATTTTTATCGCAAAAAATTAAAATGGTTCCTTGTTCAATCAAAGCACTTACAATATTTTTGGTTATTAATATATCATTTGCACTCAAAACAAGTGATAAAATATTATCTGTCGGGACCAATTGTTTTGTTGCCTCTTTTTTATTTTGAATTTCCAAAAATCCTTTATACAATGATAAAATAAATCCGTCATGAGATATTTCAACAATTTGTTTTTCCATTGTGCCCTCTTTTTAATGGTTCTTTTTTGCCGTGCGCGAAGGAGGTTTCAAAAATATTAATCGGCAAAGGCTTTTTCATCGGATAAAACATAACATATAATGCGCGGTTGTTCAATAATTTTTGTTGATTTTAACGGTATTTTTGATAAAATAAATTGAGCGAGGAAGAAATGAAACATATTTTATGTGTCGGTATCGGAAAAATGGGGCAATTAACGCTTGATTACTTTAAAAAAAATAAAACAATCAAGCATATTTATGTTGTTGATCCCAAGTTTCAACCGTTTTCAACAAAACGAATCACTTATTTGAAAAATTTTTCGCAATTGCCGTCATCAGCGCAAATAGATGCCGCTTTTATTATGACACCGGTTTCGGCGCATCAATCTTGTTTGGAGCAGGCGTTAAAAGCCGGCATTCAAAACATTTTTATTGAAAAGCCCGCATTACAGTCACAAGCGGAATTTCAAAAGGTTTTGCCGCTCATTCAAAATCAAAAAATTGCCGTCGGTTATATTTTACGGCAATCAAAAGCCTTGCGCGACTTGAAACATTTTTTAAAGCAATATGCGCATGCCGGATTTTCTTTAACGCAATGCAATGTTACCTATATCAAGCCTTATGATTTTTCTTTAAATCATATTAACGCGTGGGAAGAATGTTGTCACCCGTGGGATTTATTGTTTTGCTGTTTAAATTTTAAAAAAGCGCAAAAAACAATTATCAAGCAAAAAAAACTGGTTAATGATTTTAAATCCGGGCAAACGGTTGCGGCCGATATAAAATATGAGTTAACTTTTAACACGCAAAAAACAAATTTAAATATTTTCTTTTCTTATTTGGAACCCGATCGGAAAAGAGAGTTTGTTTTTGAGTTAAAAAACAATCAAAATCAATTTTGTAAAATGGTTTTATCGCTTGATGTGGCGGATTCAACGGGAAACGTACTTGATAAAATCGGTATTTATCAAAATAATCAACCTGTTTATGTTGCAACATATCCGGCTTATGAAAAATTGGCGCATCAAATTCAAAATGTTTGCCGTTATTTTAATACAAATAAAAAATCAAATTTGCATCTTTTTCAAGAGTCGATTGCGTTGCAAAACATTTGTGATAATACATTCGGTTCCGTAAAAAACATTGAACAAAAAAATCTTTTTCCGGTTTTACAGCGCCAAAAACAAAACAATCGTTAATTTACATTACAAAAAACAACGAGCAGAGATGGAAACTCTATAAAAACCATTCTGCCCGTTGTTTTTTTGCCTTAAAAAGCAGTGCTTTTTAGACAAATAAAGTGTCAGCTTTGTTTGAATTCAATGTCGCTCATTGTATTATTGCCACATGTTTCGGTTTTACCTAAAATGCTGGCTGCGGCTTTGCAAACAGCCTCTGTCGGAAATTTAATAGTCAATTTTACAATGCCGTCTTTCAAATCTTGATAATCATTGGTTGTATCACTGAAAGTAATTGTTGCACCTCCCGGGGTTTCAGAGCCGGAATTAATTAAACCGGAGGAGGCTAACGTTGGCGTTGTAAAAGAATTTCCCAGAGCAGCTGCCGTATGATAACCGGAATAAATAACAACGGCAAATTTATTGGCCATATCCAGTGCTTCGTTGGCGCGGTAACGATTCATCGCCATTGAATAACCGGCAATACCGCCAATTGACAGAACGCCGATAATAGCCAAAACGCCAAGCATTTCAACCATTGACCGACCGGATTCATTTGTTGTTTTCATTTTTTTGTCCTTTCATTTATGTTGTTTTCAAACTCCCCGAGTCTGAAAAACGTTTATTTTTTTAAGGCATTATTGCCTTGTTTTCCCTATCGAGAGATTTTTTTCTCTCAATAAATAGCATAAAATAAACGTACCTTTAATGCAACGATTTTTTCGACACTTTTCAAGTACTTATAAAAAGTTAAGTGAACAAGTGAAAAATCTTTAAAAATCAAAAAATTATACTTGAATAAAAAATTTTTTTAAAATTTTAAAAAAAAGTGTTGCATTAAACGTACGTTTAATTGGTGCAACAACCGGCAATCAAAAGAATGAAAACTATCGCCTATTGCCTCAATTTCCCTGCGAATGGGGTTATGAAGTAATATGAAACCATCTTTTTCCCCTCTATCGGTGGGTGGGACAGACGGCGTTCAGTCGTCTGTCGCTATGTGCCGAGAATGAGAAATCGGCAGAAATAAAAATGCCATTTTTACTATCTACAATTGTATAAAATATACATTATTTGCGAATTTTCACCTTTATTTTGAATATTTTATGTAATACGGCACACTCTTTTTCCCTCTATCGGCGGGTGTGGAGCGGCGCTATTGTGCCGCTCCGCTAAGGGCCGATAGGGGAAAAGACGGCAGGCTGGCCTCACTCACATAAGGCGTTGGCGTATTTGTAGCTGTTGCGCCTGGCGTAGTCGAAGTAACTGTTATGGAGGTAGACGGTGTACGCGCCGCAGGAATTTCTACCTGCGTTTGTACTTGTAAATGGATCATACAACCAATAGATCTTATTTCCTTTCGTCTCCGTCCCGGTCTCTGCCTTACTCAATGCCTTTATTACATCACTTAATCCATTACTCATGCTACATGTTTCTCCTTTGGCATAGCAATATCTTGTTCCTCCTACTCCTAAATTCTGGTTACAACAATTCAACTCCGCAAATGTCACCATGTGTCTATTACCCGGCAACGCCTTACAGAACCGCTCTGCGCTCCACCAATTCATGCTGCTCTTCGACATTATATATCTATCCGGATTCTCCGTATCCTTGTTTTCTGCTTTATACTCCGATATCTTCTTACAACTATGCGTGCTGCAAACCTCGGTGGTTCTCCCATCACCACCATCAATACTACATGTATTGCAATCGCTGCTCAAACAAAATTCATCATCTGCGCAACTATTGCACGGGTTTTCAATGCATTCTCCGGCCGAATCGCTCCAATATTTGCCCTCTTCCTTACACGTGCATTCCTTGTTTTCTTCGTCCCATGTGCCGCCCGTACTCTCATCACACGTTACACATTGATTGCCGTATAAGTGTTTTCCGTCTGAACACTCGCACTCTTTTTCCGTGTCATTCCATGTTGTTCCCGTCGGACAGTTTGTCTGTTGCGTTGTTGTAGTTGTTGCCTGTGTCGTTGTTGCAGCCTCCGTTGTCGTCGTAGTCGGTGTGGTTGCCTCTGTCGTCGTAGTCGTCGTGGTTGGCTCTGTCACCTCAGGCATAGGCGTGTGTGTTTCCGGCTCCTCCGAGCGCGATATTTCACCGTCAATCGTTGTATCGGTGTCGAAAAATACCGTCACAGTATTGCCCAGCTCATTGTCATCGCATTCATTATCCACGCGGCCGTTAATTGTGTGGTTATAGTAATAAGCCATATCAAGCACCGAATCGTTTAACATATTGCATACCCGTTTCGGAAGGCCTATTGCCGTTATAGAATACATTGTTTCATTCGGGTCACACGTATGTTCTTCATCATTTTCTCCGCACCCGTAATCAAATCCGTAATTTACGGTGCTAAATGTGGGATTTTCATCATCATACGGCGACCCCAATGAAAGCGTCACACCGTCGGGATTTCCCTTTTGTAACAACATGGCCAGTTGCAGACTGTTGAGATTCATTTCGTTGAGAATCTGATTCGCAACATGTTTATCCATTCCCCAGCTATATCCCGCGATTCCGCCGATGCTTAAAACGCCGACAATTGCCAAAACGCCAAGCATTTCAACCATACTCCGCCCGTCTTGTGCTTGATTTTGAATTTGTTTTAATTGTTTTTTCTTTATTTTATTGCTCATTTTTTAACTCCTTTCGATATAAAAAGCATAAATTAAACGTACCTTTAATGCAACGCGGATTCAGGGTCAAAATTACCCTCAAATTTTGGTGAAACGGCCTTGTTGTAAACCATTGATATTGCATTAAAAATACCTCCAAATAAAATTTTTTTGAAAAAATGCAAAAAAAGTGTTGCAAAAAACGTACGTTTTTTTGATACATATTTTCGATTCACCTTCAAAAAAATCGCCTTGATGAGAGGCGACCGGAAGTTGGAAACTATCTACTTGATATAGTGCAGTATATTGACCAAAAGGCTATTTTACTGCCTTCCGGCCATTCGACCAATTTTCCCTTATAAACAAGGGAATTCTATCCTTTTTCAAGGATACAAGTAGAGAGGTTTCCATACCTCGGGGCACACATCACTTGCCTTGCCCTTGAGTATAAAGGCATTAAGAATCAATGTCAAGCAGAAAAATTTGCATCATTTATTTTTCTTATTTTCGGTCCACCGCGCCGGCTCACACTTCGCAAGCCGGCACTTCCCGCCGAAAATAAGAGCGTGTGCCGAGATGATACCTTTTTTACCTATTTTTAGGTGTAAGGCCTCATCACTTTTCCCCTATCGGCCCATAGCGATGCGCTACTTTCTTGAGCGCATCACACCCGCCGATAGAGGGAAAATTCGGCAATAACGTTAAAATTG
>CANQML010000062.1 GCA_947624935.1 Candidatus Gastranaerophilales bacterium | reverse complement strand
AATGTGAATGGTCACTCACAATGGGCAAGTACGAACCCCGCCCCTGCGGTTGTAACACTCGTAAACTCGTGAACAACCGCTTCCCCGCCCACAAGGGGTGGGGATTGCGTGGCGACAATCCACAAAGCCTAATTAGTAGTAACCACTTTACTCACTTCATTCACCTTACTCACCTTACTCACTTCAAAAAAGCCGTTACCCGAATTTTCGGTAGGGCTGGGCTCGCTGACGCTCGCACGGCGCCCTACCGAAAATTTGGTTTCACCCTCGCTGAGATACTCGTGACCCTCGGCGTTATCGGCGTTGTCGCCGCGATGACAATCCCGACGCTTGTACAAAATTATCAGGAAAAAGTCACGATAACAAAAGTGAAGAAAATGTACGGTATTTTATCAAATGCATATCAGTTGTCTGTTTTAGACTATGGTAGACCGAGCGAATGGGGAATTGAGGGCAGAGATGCTGGAAGTAAAGATGAGGAAGAAGAAACTTATAACGCAGTGAATGCGATACTTGTTCGTGACAGGATTTTAAAACATGTTAAAACGACAAAAGTCTGCGACAATGCTAAAAATCAAAAAGAGTGCGGGGTTGATGTTTATTATCAATTAGATGGCAAAGCTGATAATTGGGCAACGGGTTCTAGTGCCTATTCTGCCTCAGCTCAGCTTTTTGATGGTGGTACTATACTTGTTGAAGCAAATCAAAATACAGACGGACAAGGACACTATCGTGGTTCAGGCGCACTTGCTCACACTTACGGACTAATATTTTATGACATAAACGGTATAAAAGCCCCAAATGTATTTGGAAAAGATATTTTTACATTTAATTTAACAAATGTGGGTATAATTCCTGTAGGTACTAAAGATGAAACTTTCCACCTATTTGATACGGAGTGTTCTGTAGATGGTGCTGCTTGTACTGCATGGGTAATAGAAATCGGCAATATGGATTATCTAAAATGCGATGATTTATCTTGGGATGGTAAACATAAATGCTCTGACTAAGACTGTCACAAATGACTACGTGCGTAGCACTGGGACGGAAAACATAAATGTTCTGACTAAAACATTTCAGCATTCCATATTTTCGCCGGAAAAATCAAGGTTTGAACTTATATGATGCACGGCATAAAACGTCGGGTCAAACAGCGGGCGTTTCAACCCCAATATATTTGATAATACGGTCGAGATTAGCCCGATTGTTTTTCCGACCCACATTGGAAGCGTAATTGTTTTATAAGTTTTTTCGGGAAAATATTTTTGTGCAAGCTGCCTGTAATATTCATCTATTGTGGTAAATTTTTTATCCATAATATTTATCGCACGATTATCAAATTTGTTAGTGTTTGAGGCGGCATAAACAGTTTTTGCGACGCTTTTAACATTTGCAAGCGGCCACCTGTTTTGCCCTTTCCATTTGCCAAAGTGAACTATGTATGGCGAAACTTTCAAAAACCCCAAAAATCTGTTTTCAAGCGTCTTGTCGTTTTCTCCCCAAACAGCCGCAGGGCGGATTATTACGTAATTTTTGCAATGGCTTTTGATGTATTTTTCGGCAAGAATTTTGTATTTCGGGTACGGATTTTTTGGATATTCCAAATAAGGAGTGCTTTCATCAGCATTTTTAAAATCTTTTATCCCGTAAACATCGGTGCTTGAAATATAGATGAATTTTTCTTTTGCAATTTGCGGTAAAAAAGTTACAGGGGCAAAGTTTATCTTTTTAAAATCGCTGTCTTTGCCTATATCGGATGCAAGTCCTGCCGCATGGATTACCACATCAAACTTGTAATTTGCGCACAATTCTTTGATAAAATCTTTGTTCGTCAAGTCGCCTTTTATGATTTCTGTTTCGATATCGGGTTTGGATTTATTAACGATTGCAAAAATCTTCCAATCTTTTTGAAATTCTTTTGCGATATTTGACCCGATAAATCCGCCTGCGCCTGTAATCAGGACTGTTTTTTTACCGGATAATACCATATTCTTTCCCGAGTTTTGCAATTATTTCAACGGATTTGTCAAGTTGTTCGTATGTTAAATCTTTCATGGCGCAAAGTCTTAACCGGCATTCTTTGCGTCTTACAGCAGGATATGTCACGATATTTACATATACTCCGGAAAGCCTTAGCTTCTCATAAATTTCAAATAAGATTTCTTCGTTATAAATCATAACGGGAACGATAGCGGACTGAGAGTGCCCGATGTCAAATCCTTTTTCAACGAGTTTGTTTTTTAAGTATTCTGTTTTTTGCATTAATTCTGCTCTGCCTGCGTTGTCTGTTTCAAGCAGCTTAAATACTTCATTTAACCCGCCTGCAACGGATGCCGGAAGTGCCGTTGAGAAGAAATAACTTCTTGCATAAAGTCTTAAATATTGTACTATTTCACGTTTTGCGGCACAATATCCGCCAAGTCCTCCGGGGCCTTTTGAAAGCATTCCGACATGTAAATCTATTTTATCCGTTACGCCGTAATGCTGTGCCGAACCTCTGCCGGTTTCGCCGACAATACCGACACCATGCGCATCGTCAATCATAATTCTGCAATTGTATTTTTCGGCAAGACTTACAATCTCATCTAATGGCGCAATGTCGCCGTCCATTGAGAAAACGCCGTCTGTTATGATTAAACGCCCTGTTTTTTCATCGGGTATTCTTGATAAAATTCTTTCGAGATACTTCATATCACGGTGCGGGTAAATTTTTATTTCGGCACCTGATAAAACACATCCGTCAAAAATTGATGCGTGATTTGCGGCATCGTTGATGATTATGTCATTTTTCCCGCAAAGCGCCGACACAATTCCTATGTTTGCGCCGTAGCCGCTCGGGAAAACAATCGCATCTTCAGTACCGTAAAATTTTGCAATTCTTGCTTCAAGTTCTTTGTGAATATCCGTAATCCCTGCGTAATTTGAAACAGCGCCCATACCATAGCCGAATTTTTCAAGCGCTTCTCTTGCGCCCTGCATAACTTGCGGGTGGGTTGATAAATTCAGATACGAATTTGACCCGAGCATTATCACATCGTGCACCGAACCGTCTTTTTCTCTTATTTGTGAATCGGGCTGCACTTTGTTCATTGTTATCATACCCAGTGCTTCGCTGCCTGTTTTTATGCCGGATTGCAAAACCTCATCAAGCCTTAAGGTTTTATCAAATAAATCTTCATTTTCCTGCGTGTTTATAAAATCTTCAAATTTTAAGTTTTTCAAGTCGTTTTCACATAACTGTAGCGGCATATAATATCTCCAATTCTTTATAATATTATCATGTCGGGTTATATTTGTCAATTAAAGCTCTGGTTAATGCGCTTGTGGTATAATAAGTTTGAAAGGAGAAAATATGTTAGATTTTTTAAAGCGAAATTTGAGTGAATTTAAAACTTTTGCTATGCGCGGTAACGTTATTGACATGGCAGTCGGTATCATTATTGGGGCTGCGTTTGGCAAAATTATTAATTCTATGGTAGATGACATTATTATGCCGCCTTTGGGCTGGTTACTCGGAAAAGTTGATTTTTCAAATCTTTATTTGACAATTCCGACGAAAGGAGAATTTGTTCATTATCCGTCATTAGAGGCGGCAAAAGCCGCAGGTGCCGTAACTATCAATTACGGGCTTTTTATTAATACGCTTATAAGCTTTTTATTGGTTGCGTTTTCTGTATTTATTCTTATAAAAGCGGTTAATAAGTTGAAAAAAACTCAAGATACCGAATGCGAAGTGACAACAAAGCAATGCCCGAGATGTTTTTCAACAATTGACATCAAGGCAACAAAATGTCCTTGCTGCACGGCTGATTTATAAAAAAGAGGCGAAAGCCTCTTTTTTTAAAGCAATTTTTTAATATCGTCCGCAATTTGTTCTTTTGTAAGTCTGTATTTTTCGTAAAGTTTTTCGACGGGAATTCTGTCTGTGAATTCTTTATCACCGCCGAAATTGAGAACTTTTATGTCGGATGAACCGAAATAACGTGCGATTTTTTCGCCAAATCCGCCGTCTAAAATCCCGTCCTCTAAAGTTACTACAACTTTATGGTTTGCTTTCAATCCGTCAAGAACTTTTCTGTCAATCCCTGTTATAAATCTCGGATTAATCAATGTCGCATTTATTCCCGATTTTTTAAGCTCATTTTTAACTTCTTTTGCAAGCGGGAAGAAACTTCCAAGCCCTATAATCGCGACTTTTTCGCCCTGTTCTTCGATTTTGTATTTGTTTAAAACAGAATAATCCGTTTTATCCTCAATTCCTGTTGAAATAAGCTCGTTTGACGGCACTCTTATTGCAACAGGGAATTTATCTTGTTCAATTGACCAATCAAGCATCCTCAAATATTCTTCCTTACAGGTCGGCGCAAGGTAAACAATGTTTGGAATGTTGCTGATAAGCGGTATATCAAAGGTTTGTAAGTGCGTCATATCGGCGCCCGATATTCCGCCCCAGCCTACCAAAATTGTCGCAGGCGAATTATTCAATGCCAAATCCTGTGACAACTGGTCATAAGCTCTTTGTAAAAATGAACTCAATACAAACAAAACAGGTTTTGCGCTACCTGTTGCCAAGCCCGATGCGTAAGCCACGGCATGACCTTCCGCAATCCCGACATCCGTGTAATTTTTGCCCAAAGCCGCCCTAAACTCTGTTGAAAGCCCTGTTGCCCCCGGAGTTGCGGGACTTATGGCAATAAGTTTTTTATCATGCTTATTTAAAATATAATCCGTTGTGATTGAAAAATAGTCCTCGCAACTGCCGCCGGAAATCTTTTTATCCAAAAATCCCGGAAGCTGCCAGTGATAAGCCTCTTTGTTTTCTTCCGCAGGTTTGTAGCCTTTGCCTTTCAGCGTATGAATATGTACAACCGTCGGGCGGTCTGTGTCTTTAACCTGCTTAAACGCATTAATCAAATCTTCAACATTGTTTCCGTCGTCGACATAGCGGTATTCAAACCCGAGTGCGGTAAATACATTGTTTTCGGATTTTCCGTTTGTTTTTCTCAATGTTTCAAGGTTTTTGTAAAGCCCGCCTTGGTTTTGCGCAATGGACATTTCGTTATCGTTAACGATTATTATTATGTTGCTGTTTAAAACAGCCGCGTTGTTGAACCCTTCAAAAGCCTCGCCGCCGCTTAATGAGCCGTCGCCGATAATCGCCACAATGTTTGACTTTTCGCCATTTAAATCGCGTGCTTTGGCAAGCCCCGTTGCAAGGCTTACGGAGGTAGATGTGTGCCCGATTACAAAATGGTCATGTTCGCTTTCTTTAGGGTTTGAATACCCTGAAATATCGTAATTATTCAATGGGTCTAAAAATCCCCGTTTTCTGCCCGTCAAGATTTTGTGCGGATAGCATTGGTGCGACACATCAAATATAATTTTATCTTCAGGCGAATTAAACACGTAATGCAGAGCAATTGTAGCTTCTACAATCCCCAAATCGGGTCCTAAGTGCCCGCCGACCGTGTTTACTCTATTTAAAATCGCATTGCGTATTTCCTGCGCAAGTATATTCATTTCGTCAATATTCAACGATTTAACATCTTTTGGTGAATTAATTTTTTCTAAAACCATAGTAATTTCTCCTTTATTTAATTTTAACATAATTTAATAAGTGGACAACATGTTAATTTATGTGATAAATTACTGTTATGAAACAAAAAGCTTTTACTTTACCAGAATTATTAATTGCTTTGACTGTTGTGGGTGTTATAGCGATAATGGTGCTGCCGAATTTGGTAACGGGGATTTATGAACGTGTTTGGTCAACTCAATTACAAAGTATTTACAAAGCGGTGGAAAATACTTCCAAAAAGCTTTTGGCAGATGAACAAACGTCAAAATTGAGCAGGACAATTCTTACAAAAAGTTCATCCGAAACAGTTGCAGATACTGCGGGAGCATTTTTAAAAAAATATTTTAAAGTCACAAAAGATTGTGAAACTTCAAGCGGAAATTGTTTTGCAGCTGCCTATAAAAACATAAACGGCGGGGCAGTTGAGCTTGGTGTATCGAATGATTCTTATTGTGTTTCGATTTCAACAGGGGCATCAGTCTGCTTGCAGCCTGCTTCAATAGCTGCAGACGGTACTTTTAATTACGCAAAATTCATCGTTGATACAAACGGCACCGATCAGCCCAATATCGCAGGGTATGACCTGTTTTTAATCTATGTGGATGAAGATGGTGAAATAATGCTCCCGCAAAGGTCATCGGATGACGTTACAAAATGCAAATCCGGCGCAGAACTCGGGTTATATTGTCTGGTTTATCTTAGAGGAAATAACTGGAAAATTGATTATTAAACTTCAATAAACAATCTTTGCCCGACGATATTTTGTTTGCCGTTGTAGTATCCGGCAAAGTAACCGCCTCTTACGGGATTATTTTTGGCGTAAGTATTTGTTGAATAATTCACGAACGGATTTCTGCCCGCCAATGATGCTGTTGTACTTCTGACCGGCACTGCCGTTTGAATGCTTTGACCGGATAAAACCTGCGTTAATAAATTTACAATACTTGCCATAAAACCCTCACTGAAGTCTTATTAATTATTTTTTTTTATTTGTCATCATTATACCATAATTGGTGATAAAATCTTAAAATTTCTTAATAAAATCCTCTTTTTTATGTAGTATAATTTATACATGAAGAAAATTTTACTGGTCGGAAATTCGCCTGCATTTGCAGACAAGTTGAGTGATTGTGAATTATATACGGCGTCGGGGTGCGATTTAAGAGAAGATGATGCTCACGGGCTTTTAAAGTTTGCACTTGAAAACGATATTGACCTGACTTTTGCTATAAGTGATAAGGCGATAAAATCAGATATTGTGTCAGTTTTTCAGGCAAATGAAAGGTTGATTTTTGCGCCTTCGGCGCAAAGCGCTCAGATTGCAACCGGCAGAGCTTTCGGCAAAAAATTTTTGTATAAAATCCATGCCAAAACTCCAAAATTCGGCATTTTTGATAAGCTTCCTTTGGCACTTGATTATTTAAAAGAGGCTCAATATCCGCTTATTGTAAGCTCTGACGATAATTTAGACAAAATGTGCTGTACGGTATTTGAGCATGCAAAATATTTTGTTGAAAAGTTGTTTTCGCGCTCTGAAAGCAAAGTTGTCATTGAAGATTATGTATGGGGGCATCCGTTTACCATATATACGTTTACTGACGGCTATCAGCATATTCCTTTTGCATGCTGCTCAAAATTCTTTTTTGAAGATGCTTTAAGCCCATGCGGGTGCTATCTTCCGGATTATCGTGTAAGCCGTGAAATCCAAGATGAAATCTTTAAAAACGTAATATCATCTGCGCTGAATACATTAGCCCAAAAAGGAACACCATATTGCGGGATTTTGGGACTTGATGCGGTATTAAATGATGAGGGGGTTTCAATTTTAGGGTTTAAAACATTCTTTGACGATGTCGATTGCAAAGCTGTTTTAAATTCTCTGGATGAAGATTTATTTGAGCTTATGAGTGCTTGCGCAAACGGATTTTTTGCGGATGAATACGAAGATATTTTGGTCAATGACAATGCTTCGGTTTCGTGCGTTTTAAAATCCAAAGCAGATATTGTTATTCCGCCTGAAATCGACTGTGATATTGTAATATCAGATAAAAAAGTCATATTGACCGCTTGCGCCAAAACTCTTTCCCGCGCAAAGCTGAAATTAAAAGATGACATTTCACTTTTTAGTAATGTGAAGTTCAACGAGGATATGTTGAAATTTTTGGATTTATGATTAATATAGAAATATGAATTACTATGAAATTCTACAAGTGACACCAGAAAGTGATTTATCACAGATAAAAGCCGCATACAGACGTCTTGCCCGAAAATACCATCCGGACGTCAATCCTTCCGGCGCAAAAAAGTTTAAGCTCATTTCAAAAGCTTACGACACCCTGTCAAATGAGGCAAAAAGAAAAGAATACGATATATTAAACGGGATTTTCAAAAAATCGGAAAAACCCGAAGAACCGAAAGTTGAAAAGCCGAAAGAAGAAAAGAAAACATCAGGGAAAAAGAAGTTTTCCAAAAACATTTTTGACGGCTTGTTTGAAGAAAAAATCCAGCCCAAAGACGGAGATGACATAAACGCGGATGTTATAGTTTCATTAACCGATGTTTTAAACGGCACGCAAAGAACGGTTAACGTGGTTCACAAAGAGCTTTGCCCAAGATGCAAAGGCAGAAGATTCATAAACGGGACAAAATGCAGCGTCTGTAACGGTTCGGGCGAATATTCCATTCATAAAAGAATAACGGTAAAAATTCCCAAAGGCGTAAAAGACGGTGCAAAGTTAAGGCTTAAAGGCGAGGGTAACGAGGGAAAATTCGGCGGTAAGAACGGTGATTTGTACCTGCACATCCACCTCGAAGCCTCATCAGAGGTCAGATACGAGGATTTGAATATTCTCTACACTTTACCCATAACACCTTATGAGGCAGTGCTTGGCGGTGAGATTGCGGTTCCCGCGACCAATATTAAGTTACAGCTTCCGCCAAAAACCTCGTCGGGGCAAAAATTCAGACTGTCCGGACAGGGCTTGAAAAAAAACGGAAAAACAGGCGATATGATTGTCACCGTGTCGGTTGAAATTCCGAAAACTTTGTCGGATGATGAAGTTAAATTGTACGAAAAGTTGAAAAAATTATCTTCAAAAAATATCAGGGAAAATTTATGACACGAATAAAGGAAATTTTTGAATCAATACAAGGGGAAGGTCTGTATGTGGGCTGTAAGCAGGTATTTGTAAGGTTTTGCAATTGTAATTTAAAATGCAATTATTGCGATACGGAATTTGCACCCGATGAATATTTTGAGGATTTTACGCCGCAGGAATTGGCGGATTATATAAAGCGGTTTAAAAACTTTCATTCAATATCCTTAACGGGTGGTGAGCCTTTGTTGTCGGTTGAATTTTTGAAAGAGTTTTTGCCGATTGCAGGTGGAAAAGTTTATCTTGAAACCAATGCCACACTTGCCGATAAGCTCAAAGAAGTAATTGATTTTGTCGATATTATAGCCGCTGATATCAAGCTTGAAAGTTCATCCGGCGTAATTGACAGTTTTAAATTCCACGATGCTTTTTTTGAGATTGCAAAACGTAAAGAATGTTTTGCCAAAATTGTTTTTAATGACAAAATAACGGATGATGAAATCAAAAAGTGTTGTGAATTGGGGATAAAACATAATATTTTGCTGGTTATTCAACCCGAAATGCAAAACGGCAAAATGACGATTGAAAGCAGCTTTGCACAAGAAACGCTTGATAAATTTTTAAATTATTATAAAAATGTTAGGCTTATACCGCAGGTTCATAAATTTTTAGGGGTAGAATAATTTGCCAAAGTTCTCGCTATGATGTATAATTAATTACAGAGGTTATTTATGGCAGTAAAGAAAATTTTGCGATATGGGGAAAAGACGCTAAGAGAGCCGTCAAAAGAGGTTCATAAAGTTTCTAAAAAGATAGTTGAACTTGTGGGTGATCTTTTGGATACGATGTATGCAAATAACGGTGTTGGGCTTGCGGCGCCGCAGATTGGCATAAATTACAGGGTTTTTGTAATTGATGTATCAACGGGCGATGAGCCTTTAAACCCGATTGTATTTATTAACCCCAAAATCATCAAAAAATCGGGCTCTATCGTAAGTAACGAGGGGTGTTTAAGTTTTCCCGAAGCCTACACCGATGTAAGACGGTACAAAAACGTTATGATAAAGGCGCTGGATGAAAAGGGCAGAGCATTTACTCTTGAAGTCAATGACGGCAGTTTGCTTGCCCGTGCAATTCAGCATGAATTTGACCATCTCGACGGGATTTTGTTTATTGACCACTGTATAAACCGCTTTGAAACGGATGATGTCTTGAAAAAGTATAATTTACCTCCGATAGAAGCAGACAAATTGTTAAGTGAACCGGAGTTGGAATGATAAAAGTAGTATTTTTCGCAACTCCTCAAATAGCAGTCAAATCGCTTGAATATCTGTATAATTCACCCGATTTTGAAATTTGTGCGGTCGTAACCCAGCCCGACAGACCAAAAGGCAGAGGACATAAACTTGCATTTTCACCCGTAAAAGAATTTGCAATTTTGCATGATATTCCCGTTTTACAGCCTGCTTCAATAAGAAAAGAGCCTGAAATTATCTCAAAACTCAAGGCTTTAGAACCCGACTTTTTTGTAACTTTTGCATTCGGACAAATTTTGTCGCAAGAGGTGCTTGATGTTCCAAAATTTGAAACGATTAATCTTCATGCGTCGCTTTTGCCCAAATACAGGGGCGCAAACCCTATTCAAAGGGCGATTATAAACGGCGATAGAGAAACGGGGATTTGCACAATGATAACAGAGCTTGGCTTGGATTCGGGTGCAATATGCTTAAGCGAAAAAATTGAAATCCCTTGCAATATGAATTGCGAACAGCTTTTTGAATATGTAAGTGAAAAATCGCCAGAGCTTTTGGCACGCACGCTCAAAGAACTTTATAACGGCACTTTGACCCCGACGCCGCAGTGCGAAAACGGAGTGTGTACGGCATCAAAACTTACAAAAGAAGAAACTTGTATTGATTGGACAAAGCCCGCATCGGATATCCATAATCTGGTCAGAGGCATATATAAATCGCCCTGTGCAAGCTTTGTGCATGACGGAAAGTTGATAAAGGTGCTTGAAACGAAAGTGGTTGAGGGCGAAGGCGCGTGCGGCGATTTTATGCAGGTTACAAAAGAAGGGATAAAAGTCGGCTGCGGTAAGGATTGCCTTATGTTATTAAAGGTAAAACCCGAAGGCAAAGGCGAAATGTCGGCAAGAGATTGGTATAACGGATTAAGGAAATGATTACAAAAGGAATAAGAGGCGCAATAACAGTAAAAGAAAACTCAAAAGAGGCTATAAAAGCAGCAGTTTTGGAGCTTTTGGGCGAAATGGTCAAGCGAAATAATATCGCAAAAGAAAATATTTCGCATGCGATTTTTACCGTAACGCATGATTTGAATGCGGATTTTCCCGCAAAATACGCGCGGTTGGAATTTGGCTGGCATGATGTTGCAATGATGTGCTATAATGAGCTTGATGTGCCGAACTCGTTGAAAATGTGCTTGCGGGTTATGATTGTGATAAACTGCAACAGCGAATTTGAACCTGAATTTGTGTATTTAAACGGAGCAGAAAATTTAAGAAGGAGTGACGTATGAAAAGACGGGCATTTACTATAACGGAATTGATAGCGGCAATGGTTGTTCTTGCGCTTGTAGTTGCGGCAACTATTCCTATCGTAAGAAAAAAAATGGAAAAGGTCAGTTATTCGCAATACTGGATGGGATATAATACGACTGTTGAGATTGCAAAGAATTTATCTGGAGATGATTGCGTTTTCAAATTTGATGATGGCGCGGATAATTCACTTTGTTTGTATGATAATGATGGCGCAAATTTTTGTAACTATATAAAAGATAAATTTAACACTGCTGAATATAACTGTGCTTTAGGTAATGCAACAGATTCATCGGATTTTACAAATCCGCATATAACTTTATCAAATGGGTTAAGGCTGTTTATCGGGTCAGGCTTTAAAGAATTATTCCCTGATGCCGAAAGTGAAAATGACAAGACCGGTTATAAAATCTATGTGGACATAAACGGTTCAAAAGGCAAAGGAATCTTGTGGGAAGATGTATTTCCGTTTTATATCTTAAAATCGGGCAAAGTACTTGCAGGCTACCCAAGTGATGCCGAAATCGGCGGAAACAATAATGAATATTTGAGTGTAAATGTTTTATATGATGATTTTTCAAGCGGCAAAAGAGTTGTTAAAATACTTCAAAGCAATATGAATTATCGTCAAGCGATGTGTGCAACCGGCATGATAAAATCAGCGACATATTGCGGCGGAATAACGGTTTTGCCTGTCTGCAATAACTTAGAAAGCGATTGCAGGCTAAAAGTAAAAAGCCCGATAAAAATATTTTAGTTGACAACCGGCATAAAAATATGTATAATGAACGTATGGAAAACGGAATGCTTGAAACACAGAGTATAAGAGAGTCAGGAGGGCATACCCCCCCCC
>CANQML010000061.1 GCA_947624935.1 Candidatus Gastranaerophilales bacterium | reverse complement strand
CGTGATTTGAAATACTTAATCGAAAAAGGCGCTAAAGTCGACAGTGTTCAACCTTTTGATATGTTTTGTCATACCTATCATATCGAAAATGTTGCTGTATTATCTGTTTAATCTGTCAATATTTTCTTTCATTTTGGCTATTTCTGAAAAATCAAGCTCTTTTGGCAAGAAATACGGTATCGGCAAAAATGTTTGCTTTGTTTTTGTATTTATCGGGTGAGGCTCCATTTTTCTGGCATGAAGATATGAGTCTTTTATGTATTTGCCATACATGTTTTCATATTCAGGCGGGATTCTTTTCATAGCATCTTTTAAAACTTTTTCTATTGGCGCATATTTCTTGCTAAGCGATTTATTGTTGCGTAATTTATACGTAAAATCTTCAAGCTCTTTTAATTCTTCGACATCGTAGCCCATAATTTGGATTTCGCCGACGTAATCGTTCATTTTAAAGGTTAAATGTATTGCCATGTATCCTGAAGGTATGCTGCTTTCTGTTCGTTTGATACTTCCCAGTTTTTTGTTGCATGCAGCTTCCAATTTGTTTAATGCCGAGGTTGAAGCATAACTTAATTCGCTTGTCGGTCGATAGTTTTCTATCTCTGTTATGGTTAATTCACCGCTGTTAACCAATTTGGTCAGTTCATTTATTATTTTGTCTCCGTCTGCTTTTGTCCCGCGTCTTAAAATAATTCTTGCACCGATTAAATCTCCCATTTTTTTTATTTCTTCTTTGTTCTTAAGTTGTCTGCTTCCTGTTTTCTCTATAATTGAATAAGCACTTTTTATCCTGCTTTTTATCCCCTTTGGTGCTATTATATTGTTCGTATTACTTTGTGTGGCAACATATTTGCCTAAACTTTTATTCAGAATATATAAAAGTTTTTTCTCGGTTTTCTTCGCATCATCGTGTACCTGCGATGCCAGTAAGTTTGTTACACCTGCGGATTTGTCGTTGAAGAATTTTTCACCCGAACCAAATGTCGTGTTTCTGACCACATTAGTTTTGTATGCAAAGTTATAGTTTGATATTGCCGAAATATACATACTTTTTTAATACACCTAAATATAAAAAATTTACTTTTTAAACGAAAAAAGAATAAATTATTTACATAACTTAACTTTTGTCAATCTGTCATGTTTGTATTATCATATAGTTGTATGAAAAACAAGGAGGATATTAAATGTCTGGAAAAACAATAACGGTTGACGGAAACTACGCTGCGGCGCATGTTGCGTACGCACTTTCGGAAGTATCCGCAATCTATCCGATTACGCCTTCATCTACCATGGGAGAATGGGTTGATGAATGGGCGTCACAACACAAGAAAAACATTTGGGGCAAAGAAGTCAGAGTTGCCGAAATGCAATCTGAAGCGGGTGCGGCAGGTGCCGTTCACGGTTCTTTGGCAGCAGGTGCCCTAACATCTACGTACACTGCCTCTCAAGGCTTATTGTTAATGATTCCCGTAATGCACAAAGTGGCAGGTGAAATGTTGCCGCATGTCATTCACGTTTCGGCTCGTGCTTTAGCTGCTCAATCACTGGCAATTTTCGGCGATCATTCCGACGTTATGGGATGCCGTAACACGGGTTACGCTATGCTCGCGGCAAATTCCGTTCAAGAAGAAATGGATTTGGCTTTAGTTGCACATCTTTCTACTTACAAGGCTAAAGTTCCTTTCTTGCAATTCTTTGACGGGTTTAGAACTTCTCATGAAATCCATAAGATTGAAGAAATCTCTTATGAAGATATTGAAAAACTTGTTGAATCCAAGTATATTGAAGAATTTAAGAAACGCGCCTTAAGACCGGAAGCACCTGTATGTAAGGTTGGCGCACAAAATACCGATGTATATTTCCAAGGTCGTGAAACAGTTAACAAATACTACGATGCTGTTCCCGATATCGTTCAAGAATATATGGATAAGGTAGCTCAAGTAACAGGCAGACAGTATCACCCGTTCGATTATGTCGGAGCACCCGATGCTACAGATGTTATTGTTGCTATTGGTTCGGGTTGTGAAACTGTTGAAGAAACAATTGAGTACTTAAATTCAAAACGCGGTAAAAAATACGGTTTGGTTAAAGTCAGATTATACAGACCCTTTGATGTTAAACGTTTCAATGCCGTATTACCTAAATCCGTTAAACGTATAGCAGTTCTTGACAGAACAAAAGAACCCGGTTCAATTGGTGAACCTTTGTTTATGGATGTTGTTGCCGCACTTGAAAACAAAGAAATCAAGGTTATCGGTGGACGTTACGGATTATCATCAAAAGAATTTACTCCGTCAATGGTATTTGCTATTTACAAACACCTTGAAAATAACGGTTTCCACGGATTTACGGTCGGTATTGAAGACGACGTAACTCATAAATCATTAAAAGTTGATGAACATATCGTCACTGAACCGGAAGGCACTACAAATTGCATGTTCTGGGGCTTGGGTTCTGACGGTACGGTTGGCGCTAACAAAAACTCTATCAAAATTATCGGTCAATACACGAACAAAGACGCGCAAGCCTACTTCGCTTACGACTCTAAAAAGTCTTTCGGTGTAACCGTTTCTCACTTGAGATTTGGCGACAAACCGATTAAATCAACTTATTTGATTACGGCGCCTGATTTCGTTTCATGTTCTGCACATGCTTATATCGGCAGATATGATTTGTTAAAGGGTATTAAAGAAGGCGGTACGTTCCTGCTTAACAGCCCGTATACAAAAGACGAAGCTTTTGCTCATCTTACACGTGATATGCAAAAGACTATCATTGATAAGAAAATCAAATTCTACAACGTAGATGCCGAAAAGCTTATCAAAGAACAGCCCGGACTTAGAGGAAAAGGCGCAAATACCGTTATGATGGTTGCATACTTCAAGGTTTCGGGAATTATTCCGTTTGAACAGGCTTATGAAGGCATGAAAGAGATGACGGTAAAAACCTTTAAGAAAAAAGGCGACGATGTCGTAAATATGAACCTTGCCTTGATTGATGCGGCGGTTGATGCTTGTCAGGAAGTTCCCGTTCCTGCATCACTTGACGGTGTAGGCTGTGTTGACGATGTTAAACTTATATCCGATGATGCAAGCGATTTTGCTAAGAAAATCATTGAACCTTCAATGAGGCAAAAAGGCGACGACATCCCTGTTTCAGCAATGTCTGATGACGGTGTAATCCCGACGGGAACAGCATGTCTTGAAAAACGCGGTATTGCACCGAGAGTTCCTCACTGGAACAATGAAAATTGTATTCAATGCGGTATTTGCGCATCAGCATGCCCGCACGCCGCAATCAGAACTAAACTTATTGAATCCGAAAATCTTAAAAACGCTCCCGCATCTTTCAACACTGTAGATGCAAGACCTGCGGAAAAAGATGAAAAATTCAAAGTTCAAGTTTATTGTCTTGATTGTACGGGTTGCGGAGTTTGCGTTGACCAGTGTCCCGCAAACAAAAACCCCGAAAAACAGGCACTCACATGGTCATCTCTTGAAAAAGAAGTTGATGCGTGCGAGCTTGTCAATGAAAAATTCTTTGACGAATTGCCTGACAACTTTATGGGTAAAAACACCACAAAGACAATCAAAGGCGCTATGCTTAGAAAACCGTTGTTTGAATTTTCGGGAGCTTGTGCAGGTTGCGGTGAAACACCTTATGTAAAACTCGTTTCACAACTGTTTGGCGAAAACGCAATTGTTGCAAACGCAACCGGTTGTTCATCAATCTACTCGGGTACATTCCCGACCATTCCGTATACCAAAAACAAAGACGGCAGAGGTCCTGCTTGGGCTAACTCATTGTTTGAAGATAATGCCGAATTTGGTTTCGGCATGAGATTGGCGGTTGACCAAAACAGAAGCACTTTGAAAACTTACGTTGAAAAAGTGTTGAGCAACGAAAAAACGCCTGAGGATTTGAAAGAAGCATTAAATGAGGCAATGTCGCACTTTGATAATTCAAAAACAGATGAGGCAGTTAAGGCTCAAGAAAAAGCAAAAGAAGTTCTTGCAAAATATGCTGACTGCGGATGCTCTGATGTGGCGAAGGTAAGAGAATTGCAAGACTACTTCACCGACAAATCAATTTGGATTATTGGCGGTGACGGCTGGGCAAACGATATCGGTTACGGCGGTATTGACCACGTTTTGGCTCAAAACCAAAATGTAAATATACTCGTTCTTGATACCGAAGTTTACTCAAACACAGGCGGTCAGGCTTCCAAATCAACACCGACCGGTGCGGTTGCGAAATTTGCAACAGGCGGTAAGAAAACATATAAGAAGAACATGGGCTTGATGAGCATGTCTTACGGGTATGTTTACGTTGCATCGGTTGCGCTTGGTGCTGACAGAGGTCAAACTTTAAAAGCGTTCCAAGAAGCTGAAAGCTATAACGGACCTTCTATCATATTTGCTTACGCACCTTGTATTGCACACGGTATTGATATGAGCAAAACTCAAACCGAACAAAAGCGTGCAGTTGAGGCAGGATATTATCCGTTATACAGATACAATCCGGAAAATGAAGTTCCGTTCACTTGGGATGCAAAAGACCCGAAAGGCAGCTATCAAGACTTTATAAGAAGTGAAGGTCGTTACAAATCACTTCTTAAAACCAACCCTGAAGCTGCTGAGGCGCTTTATACTCAGGCGGAAGAAGATGCGTCAAAACGTATGTCGGTTTACAAAGCCGTCGGCGAATTGATGAAATAAATTATAATCAACTCAAAAAAGAAAGGCTCCGATTTCGGAGCCTTTTGCCATGCAAAAAATAAAGAAATTTGAAAGTTCATCAATAATGATGACAAAAGAAAAAAGATTAGCAACTTAATGCTAACGCTTGTGATTTCAAGACGTCTGCTTTATCAACGCTTTCCCATGGAACATTGATGTCGTATCTTCCCATGTGCCCGTAAGCCGCAAGTTTTTGGTAAAACTTGCCGCCGTTTTTGGCGGGAAGTCCGCGCAAATCGAATTGGTTAATAATCGCAGCCGGTCTTAAGTCAAAGTTTTTGTAAACAAGTTTTGAAATTTCATCATCTGAAATTTTACCTGTTCCAAACGTATCAACCATGATTGAGATAGGTTCTGCAACACCGATTGCGTATGCAAGTTCGATTTCGCATTTGTCTGCAAGACCTGATGCTACAATGTTTTTAGCAACATATCTTGCAGCGTAAGCAGCCGAGCGGTCAACTTTTGTGGGGTCTTTGCCTGAAAAAGCGCCGCCGCCGTGTCTTGAGTAGCCGCCGTAAGTGTCAACGATGATTTTGCGTCCTGTCAAGCCTGCATCGCCTTGAGGTCCGCCTACTACAAATCTGCCTGACGGGTTTACGAGAATTTTTGTGTTTTCGTCAAGTTTAATGCTTTCGTTTGCAAATACGGCATCTATAACGTATTTTTTAATATCGTTTTTGATAATTTCCTGAACTTTTGAATTATCGGAAATCCCGTTGATTTCAGGGTCATGTTGAGTTGAGATTAAGACAGTGTGGATTCTTGCGGGTTTTCCGTCAACGTATTCAACGGTAACCTGTGATTTCCCGTCCGGTCTCAAGTAATTTACAAGCCCCTGTTTTCTCACTTGAGCAAGTCTGTAAGAAAGTTTATGCGCAAGGCTGATTGGTAAAGGCATAAGCTCGGGGGTTTCATTACAAGCGTACCCAAACATAATACCTTGATCGCCTGCGCCAAGGTTTTCGGTTTCCAAAACCGATGTATCGGCGTTGTTTGAACGAGATTCAAAAGCTTTGTTAACTCCGCCAGCGATATCGCATGACTGTTCGTCAATGCTTGTCAAAACCGCGCAAGTTTTGTAGTCAAATCCGCCGCCTTCTTCACCGACATAACCGATGTTTTTAATGGTGTTTCTGACGACTGCGGGAATATCCACGTAGCAATCGGCAGTAATTTCACCGCAAACAAGCGCCATGCCTGTTGTAACGGTGGTTTCCGCAGCAACACGGGCTTGCGGATACTTCGTCAAAAATTCGTCCAAAATAGCATCAGAAATCTGATCGCATACTTTGTCGGGGTGCCCTTCCGTAACTGATTCGGAAGTGAACAAAAAGTTTTTTTGTGTCATTTTTTTCTCCTTAATTTCTATTGCCGGTAAGGTAATCCGACCCGGCTATTTTTAGTGTACACCATAAAACTGCAAATTGCAAATATTCGTATATTTATGTAAATAATATTCGGGCTTAGGTTCATTTATAGTATAATAGACTTGTCATGTTTAAATTTACTTTAAAAAATGTACTTTTAGCTATTTTATTTACACTTATTTCACTTGTATTTACTGCGCATTGGTTTATTAAATCAGATTATTGGAGAGGTAATTTTACTCTCCCCGATTACTTCGGCTATTATATTGACTCCGACAGTGAACTCAATATTAAGAGATTTGATAATAATGTTCTTGATAATACATCCTTTTACCTCTTATCAGACCATGGTAACCGTAAAAAATATCATTTAGTAATGATGGGTTCGGGTCTTAAAGAAAATAATTGGGCATTTTCTGTCACAACTCGGGAAAAGACGAATTATAAAGCTTTATTTGCTCCAAAGACTGTTATAGGCAGTATCCCCGTAAATATTTCATTATATAAAATGAACGGTAATGATATAAAAAATAATCAAATATTAACCCTTGAACCCAATAAGGTTTATTATTTTAATGTTAAAGCCAAACTAAGTCCGATGGAATCTCCATTTTTTAAATATATTAATTACGTTTCTCTGGCAATTACAATATTATTGGAGTTTTTTGCGGCTCTGTTTTTAATAAGTTACGGTTTCAAAAATATATTTAGCAAGATTGTTTTGTACGTAAAATCAAATAAAATTCCTGTATTTTTATTTCTGTTTTTTATGGCATTCTATTTGATTTTAAACTTAAAAACTGCAATTTCGATAAACTATTTGCGTTTTTTCAATGCAATTATTGGTGACGCGCCAATTAACACTCTTTGCATAATGTATGACCTGCCTAAAAGGTTTCATCCGTACTTTTTCTTGCCTTTTTATCCCGCTTTTGATTTTCTGATACTGTTAACAAATAACTTGTTTTTATCTCTTTGTTTAATTTTTACGACTTTAGCTTCACTTTCGGTTATGTTTTTATATAAAACATTGAGTTTGATTTTACCGAAGAATAATTTGCTCACGCTCTTGATAACCCTTGTTTTTGGCTTTAGTTTTTGTCAGATATTAAGTTCTTATAGCATGGATTTATACGTTATAACGGGGTTTTGGTTAACCGTTTTATTGTATCTTGTAACCAAAGAAACTCTTAATCATGATAAGTTTAATTGGATTGGCATATTATTGGTTGCGGCATTCAGTTTTGGGGTAACCGTTCCTAATATTATTACGATTTTAATTATTCTTGTTCCGTTATTTATCAAACGTCCTAAATCCGCCTTGATTTTTATAGTTTCACTTATAATTCTGTGTGCGGGATTGTTGGAATTTAAGTCTTCCACTTGCTATGGCGATGCTTGGAAAAAGTTTTTATATAACAGAACAAATAAAGAAGTGAAAGCTTGGGTTGATTTTGACCTCAAGTCCAATTTGGAAATATTTAAAGAAAAAACCCTTTATAATCCCTTAATAAACTCCTACAGATTTCCAAAATATATTGATCAGGCATTTTGGATATTTTTTATAATTTTATTAATTATGGGAACATTGTCAAAACAAAAAGACAAATCAATGTATTATTCACTTTTAGGCGCGCTTTTGTATAATTTTACGGCAAATTTTTTATGGTGTCCTTTGAGCGGACTTTTGTTTTCACCCAATCATTTTGCTATATGGTTTGTATTAATGGGGTATTCGTTCAAATTTATTGATAAAAAATCAGTTATTCCCGTAATTTTGCTTATGCTGTTGATTATGACGGAAATTCCGATAAATTATATGAATAATAAAGAATTTCAAATCAATGCGGATTTGAATTATCCGTTTGAGTACAATCCTTTAGAGCATAGGAGACACTGATTGTTCGGCGTTACGCCTACAACCGCCCAATGGCTCAATGCCCAATGTTTTTAATGCGTTTTCGATTTTTTCGTCGTCGTTTGTGTATTCTATTTGTATATTTATGTAAATAATTTATTCAGGCTTTGCTTCATTTATAGTATAATAGACTTGTTATGTTTAAATTTAATCTAAAAAATGTACTTTTAGCAATTTTATTTACACTTATTTCACTTGTGTTTACCGCACATTGGTTTGTTAAATCGGACTATTGGAAAAATAATTATACTTTACCTGATTACTATCGGTATTCTATTGAAGCTGACAGTGAGCTTAACATCACACTACTTACCAACAACCTCATAGATGTCACAAAGCTTGATATTAAAAAAGGTGATAATAATAGTTCAAATAAATATAAATATCGGTTATCAATGATGGGCGCAGGAATAAAAGATGATGTTGTTTGGGAATTTTCTGTAGTACCATCTAAAAAGACTTCATATAAAGTATCAACTGATTTTAGAAGTATGCGTGGTTGGTTACCTGTGAGTATTACGTCATATAAAGTGAACGGCGAAGATGTAGATGTCGGTAAAGTATTAAACCTTGAACCAAACAGTACTTATTATTTTACCGTCAAAGCCAAACAAATCCTGAAGAATACCTCTCTTTTTAAATGTATTAATTACTTCGCTTTTGTAATTACAATATTATTGGAGTTTTTTGCGGCTCTGTTTTTGATAAGTTACGGTTTTAAAAATATATGTAACAAAATTGTTTTGTACTTAAAATCAAATAAAATCCCCCCCCCCCCGTATTTATATTTCTGTTTTTCATGGCATTTTATTTAATATTAAACTTAAAAACGGCGATGTCAGTTAATTATTTTCGGACATTCAGCGTGATTAACGGCGATGCGCCTATTGTTGTTAATGCCATAATGTATGACGAGCCAAAAAGGTTCCATCCGTACTTTTTCTTACCCTTTTATCCGGTTTTTGATATTCTGATATTATTCACAAACAATATATTTTTATCACTTTGTTTGATTTTTACTACGCTGGCTTCACTTTCTGTTGTGTTTTTATATAAGACTTTAAATTTGATTTTGCCAAAAAATAGATTGGCACTTTTGATAACCCTTGTTTTCGGGTTTAGTTATGCTCAAATAGTTATGTCTTACTGTATGGATTTGTACATAATATCAGGATTTTGGCTGAGTGTTTTGTTATATCTTGTGACAAAGGAAACTTTAAATCATAATAAATTTAACTGGATTGGCATCTTACTGGTTGCTGCATTTACTTTTGGGGTAACTGTGCCTAATATTATTACGGTTTTAATTATTCTTATTCCGTTATTTGTAAAACACCCTAAAAAGGCGTTAATTTTCATGGTTTCACTTGTAATTCTTTGTGCAGGATTATTGGAATTTAAGTCATCCACAGGTACAAGCGCTTGGAAAAGTTTTATTTACAAAGACACAAAAAGTGAGATTGATGCTTGGGCAAGTTTTGATATAAAGTCTAATATAGAAATTTTTAAAGATGGAACTCTTTACCGTCCGATAATATATCAAAATGATTTTTCAAAACATATTGCTCAAACATTTTGGATATTGTTTATCATCCTGCTAATTTGGGGAGCTAAATCCAAAAAAGAAGATAAATCAATCTATTATTCACTTTTAGGCGCACTTACCTATAATTTCATTGCCAATTTCTTTTGGTGTCCGGTTGTCGGTTTTTTGTTTTCTATGAACCATTTTGCTATATGGTTTGTATTAATGGGTTACGCATTCAAATTTATTGATAAAAAATCTATAATCCCGACAATTTTACTTATGATGCTTATTATGGCGGAAATCCCAATAAATTATTTAGGCAACAAAGGCTTACAAATGAACGCATTATCAAATTATCCGCTTAACTATAATGTTTTGGAATATAGGAAACGCTGATGTCAATTTCGTTATCATAAACGCCGACGACTGCCCAGCGTAACGGCTCAATGCCTAATGTTTTTAATGCGTTTTCGATTTTTTCGTCGTCGTTTGTGTATTCTATTTTTATCGTTTCTGTTGTTATCATAATTATTACAGCCGATGAAGGGACTTGAACCCTTGACCTACGCATTACGAATGCGTTGCTCTACCAACTGAGCTACATCGGCCTATAAAGTTGTCAATTCATGGTTGGTAGAGCAAGCTCTACAGAATATGAACTCGTTCCGTTTCACTCCACTTGGGGAGCTACATCGGCTTAAAAAAATTCACAAAATTATTATATCAAGCACATAACTCGTTAGCAAGTGGTATTATTCCACCGTTACCGATTTTGCCAAATTTCTCGGCTGGTCAACGTCTTTGCCTAAAAATTCCGCTATATAATATGCTATCAATTGCAACGGTATAACCGCTATTATCGGTGATAAAAATTCCTGTACGTCCGGAACTCTTATTATGCAGTCAAACAACTCCTCAAGTTTCGGGTCGTTTGAATTTGTCAGCGCAATCATCCGCGCGTTTCTTGCCCGTGCCTCCTCGCTGTTTGACAACAACTTGTCGTAAACCGTTCCCTTCATTAATATGGATAATACAGGCATGGTTTCATCAAGCATCGCAATAGGGCCATGCTTTAATTCGCCTGCCGCATAGCCTGTCGCATTAATGTAACTTATCTCTTTAAGCTTTAATGCGCCTTCTAATGCGGTCGGAAGGTTTATCCCTCTTGCCACGTAAATAAAATCTTTCGTGCCGGAATAATTCCTTGCGCATTTTTGGATTTCATCAGTATTTGCAAGCACCTGCTCAACCTTTTGCGGCAAAAGCATTAATTCATTTTTCAAAGACTGCAAAATCGATGTGTCGGTTGTGCCTTTAACCTCTGCCATATAAATTGCCAACAAATAAAACGCCATCAATTGCGCCGTATAAGACTTTGTGGCAGCAACTGAAACCTCAATCCCCGCGTTTACCGCAACAAGGCTGTCGGCTTCACGTGCCATAGCAGAATCAGGTCGGTTTGTAATTATCAAAATATGCGAACCTTTCGCTTTTGCCTGCTTAATTGCAGTCAATGTGTCCGCCGTTTCACCCGATTGCGAAACACCGATTACAAGCGTGTGCTTGTCTGTTACGGTCTTTCTGTAAATGTATTCGCTTGACGCCTCAACGTCAACCGCAATTCCGCAAAACGTTTCTATCAGATATTTTCCGACCATTGCGGCATGCAATGACGTTCCGCACGCTATTATCTGTATTCTGTTTAAATCCTTTAAATTCTCTTTCGTCAATTTAACTTCGTCCAAAACCACAGGGTCTGACGCGGTTTTGAGTTTACCGGTCAGGTTATTTCTTATAACGTCGGGCTGTTCATGGATTTCTTTCAACATAAAATGCTTGTAGCCCATTTTGCTTAACGCAACAGGCTCCCACGGTAAAAGCTCAAATTTTTGCACAGCGTCACTTCCGTCAGCGTTAATAAGTTTTATTGAGTTTGGTGTAATCGTTGCAACCTGATTGTCGCTAAGATACATAGCTTTTTTAGTGTATTTAATAATCGCCGGAACATCGGATGCGATAAAATATTCGCCTTCGCCTTCTCCGACAACCATTGGCGCATTGCGTTTTGTGGCTACAATTGTGTTTTTGTAGTCGTTATGCATTACACAAAGCGCATAAGCACCTTCAAACTCTTTTGATGCAAGCCTTACCGCCTCGGTTAAATCGTGAGTTTGCGCATATTTTTTTGCAATAAAGTGCGCTGCAACCTCTGTATCGGTTTGTGAGCGGAAAATGCACCCTTCTTTTTCAAGCTGTGTCTTTAACTCTTTGTAATTTTCGATTATGCCGTTATGGATGAGCGCCAAAGAACCGCAATTACAAGTGTGCGGGTGAGCGTTCAAAACCGTCGGCGCACCGTGTGTTGCCCAGCGGGTGTGCCCTATCCCCATTGTGGAATTTTGAAATTCCTTTATATGAAGCTTTAATTCTTCTCTCAAGTTTTTGAGCTTGCCGACAGCTTTATAAACTTTTATTTCGTCTTCGCACTTAACGGCAATCCCCGCAGAGTCATATCCTCTGTATTCAAGCTGTTCCAATCCGTCCAATAAGATATCGGCAGCAGCCCTAAATCCTACATATCCGACAATTCCGCACATAAATTAATCTCCTTATTCTTATTTTATTATAAAAATGATGAAATTTTAATTTGTTTATAAAAGTTTTACATAAGGATTTGTCAATTTTGGCTCTTGACAAGTTGGGTTAAAATGTATATAATGTACGTATGGAAAGAGAAATGCTGAAAACACAGAGTATAAGAGGAATTAAGGTGGCTACCCCC
>CANQML010000060.1 GCA_947624935.1 Candidatus Gastranaerophilales bacterium | reverse complement strand
ACGAACCCCGCCCCTGCGGTTGTAACACTCGTAAACTCGTGAACAACCGCTTCCCCGCCCGCAAGGGGTGGGGATTGCGTAGCGGCAATCCACAAAGCCTGCTTAAAGTAAAGAACTTAACGTCCTATCGTCTTAACGTCTTAACGACTTCTAAGAAAATCGCCTTCACATTAGCTGAGACCCTAATCACCCTCGGCGTTATCGGTATTGTTGCCGCGATGACGATTCCGACTTTGATTAGTGGTTATCAGGAAAGAGTCACCGTTACCAAGGTCAAAAAGATGTATTCTTTGTTAAATCAGGTTGTAAAACTTGCAGAAGTCGATAATGGACCAATACTAACATGGAATTTAGTAAGCAGATATAATGGCGGCAGTCAAAAATTATACAATTATATAAAACCATATATGAAGAAGGCAAAAGAATGTGTTGAAGATAATTCAAAAAATTGCTTTAATACAAATTTAAAATATTATCTTTTAGATGGTAGTGCATGGGATTTACCTAATACCACATATATAAATAATGAATATGTTAGGCTTATATTTTCTGACGGAAGTTTATTATGGTTTAGAGCAGATTATAATGACGGTTGTACGGGTACTGACGGTGATTATCCTGAAAAGGATACTTGCGCATTATTTTGGTATGATGTGAACGGAAATAGCCAACCTAACACAATGGGAAAAGATATTTTTGTATATGTTTTACGTCCGAAAGGTATATTTAAAAGTGCGGATACGAGAGATTGTTATTTGAATGGCGGCGGATGGACTTGTACTAAATGGGTTATGGAACATGACAACCTGGATTATCCTGCATCAAAACCCGCTGAAGATTAATATTATCAAGTGTTACCGGTGCCTAATCGGGTGTGCTATATCTTGCTAAGTTCGGAAACGGCAGGGTCTAATAATCTTCTGCCGATTTCTTCAAACGAAATCGAGCATAATGTCTTGTTGCCGTATTTGATTAGCTTTTCAACAACGCCTTTGCCATATTTGGGGTGAGTTACAGTGTCGCCCTTTTCAAATATAGGCGCATCGTTTTCCTCCGCAGGAAATACCGGTAAGGGGTCTTCTTCTATAGCTTCCGGCTCTGCGATTGGTTCTTCAGTCGGCTCATCAACAGGTTCTTCAACTATTGCAATCTGTTCTTCTTCAATCTGTTCGGGTTCTTCTGATTCGTGCTCGTCAAGCGGATCTTCAAGCTGTTCGTCAGATTGCTCTTGAGGTTGTTCAGTCGCATCTTCGGAATTTAATTCTTCTATAAAATCCAAATCATCTTCCGTTAATGGCTCATCAATATTTGAAATTTCCTCTTGAACTTCTCCGTTAAATATTGCATCCACATCTTTTGCCGCTTGCTGTTCCAATTCCTCACGCTCAACAATTTCCGGCTCATCAAATGTTGTATCTTCTAAAATATTTTCAATCGGTTCAATTGTATTTGCCTCTGCGACATCTTCGTTTGTTTCAACAACTTCGTCAACAGTTTCATCGACAACTTCTTCGATTTCAGCAGGTTCGTCAACAGGTTCGTCAATTGGCTCATTAACCGGTTCACCTATTTGAACATCAGGTTCTTCAATTACCGCATCAGTGTTTTCAATATATTCCGCAATTAAAGGCACATGTTGGGTTAAGGCACCATATACTATAAATTCACCCGCATTTAACTTGTTTAACAACGTATTGTAATTTGCAAAATCGTGTTGTACGGTTTGCGGCGCATATAAAATCATGTTTTCGGCTCTTTGTTTAAGTTCAGCCAAATATTTGTAACTGTGTGAACATATTATTGATGTGAATATGTGCTCATTGTCCAGTAGCCGTTTTAAAAGCTTTTTGTTTGAATTTTTGTTGTTAAGCTTGACAAATAAGAATATGTACAGATTTATTTCATCCAAAACCTTATGGATGTAATTTATAACTTCGGTTTGCAAGCTGTCTTCTATATCTGTTATTGAAATGTAGGTGAGGGCGCTTTCTTCAAATAATTTTTTCAAACCGCCCAAATCATCTTCATTTTGCGCAAAAATGTTCGCTTCTTTTAATTTTATAAGCTTTCCTTTTAAAAGCGCAAGCTCCGGGATGCTTGTTTCATCATACTGTTTTGAAACAACATCAACAAACAAATCAAACGGGATAAATTCAACCGTTTTTGCATATTCTCTTACATCCTCAAAAATATCTTCAATAACTGCTTTGTTTACGATATCTGCATCTTCAATATTTAGAATGTAGTCAATCATTTGCAAATTCAAAGGCAGTTTAAAGTCACGTCCGAGCCTTATAAGGTTTTCACAATCGGCAAATGTTGAATCGGTATCTATCACAACGATTTTTTCGTTATATTTTTCAAGCTGAACGATTGAATTATCAACGGTTTCATAAATATTATCGTGTTTTTCCGCACAAATTATCAGATTTTTTTCAAATATTGTTTCGTCAACTTTTAAAGGAACGGTTTGCTGCGCAAGATGTCCGAAGGTTACAGGTCTTTCAACGGGTAACAATTCTAAAACTTCTTTTGATTTTATTTTGACAAGACTTGCATTAACTGAGGGAATAGTTCCGTCATAACTGTTAACTATGCCGTCATTGTTAAACGTAAAAATCAACTTGGCAATTGCAAAGTTTCCGGAAAGTTCTGCAGTCAGGTTGACTATCTGCCCTACGTATGAGCTTTCGTCCGAAATCGCAATAAATTCCCCGAGTGCAAGACGCTCATTCTCTTTGTATGATATCTTTGCCAGATTATTCTTAACCTCTAATAATTTCATTTTTTTCGTCCCTCTTTTTATGTATTTATTTTATCACAAAAAAATTATTTGTTTGTCAATAGTTTATTATAAATGTCAATTGTAATGGGGCATATTTTCAATTCCCGCTTGACTAAACTCTTTATAGTTTCTTTGTAACAAATCAATAAGGCTTTGTTAAGTCCGTTTTCTTCTCTCAAAACTTTTTTGATTTTTTTTGAGTAATCTTTGTCTCTGGTATTAGGCTCAATTTTGTCCGCCAAAAATACAATTTTTTCAAAATCAGTCATCTCACGCTTTCCGAGTGTATGCCAGCGTATTGCAGATAAGATCTCATCATCGCAAACTCCGAAATCCTTGTTGGCACAATATGCGCTGACCGGAGCGTGAAAAGTTTTGTAATTCATCATCTCATCGGGTTCAACTTTTAATTTCTCGTTGATGATTTCAACAAGCTTTTCAGTTTCAAAACATTTTGCACAATCGTGTAAAAGCCCTGCAATATACGCTTTATTTTCGTCTTGATTGAATTGTTTTGCAAGGCGCTTTGCACATTTTGCCGTTCCAAGGCAGTGCGAAAACCTTTCATCCGTCAAATTTTCCTTCAGCCAGTTTAGAATTTCTTTTTCACTAAGTTTTGTATAATCCGTTTTCATTTATATATTCCTCTACTTTTTCAGGCACAAGCCCCTTTATACTCTTTCCTTTGTATACTCTTTCTCTTATATCAGTTGACGATACATCTTCAAATTGCATATCCGATTCTATGTAGTCATAGTCTGATGTAATTTTTTCATCCCCCCGCTTGAATACTATGAATTTCAAAAGTTTTTTCAGCTCTTTTGCCTCAAACCATTTGTCCAAATTTTTAAACGCATCCGTTCCGATTATGAAATAAATCTTGTCGTCAATTTTGTATTTATCATAAAGCTCAAGAATTGTGTAATATGTGTAGGATTTTCGGTCATTTTTGTACTCAATATCGGAGATTTCAAATTGAGGGTTTTGATTAATTGCAAGCTCGACCATTTTATACCTGTGCGGTGCAAGTGCCGGATCACAGTCTTTATGTACCGGACGAAATGCAGGGATGAAAATTATCCTGTCAAATCCGTAATTTTTCAAAACATACTCCGCCATATCAAGATGAGCTTGATGTATAGGATTGAATGTTCCTTGAAATACGCATAGTCTCATACAAAAATTATATCACGAATATCACACGCCGATAAACATCCTCGTGTTTTTAATCCCAAATTTATTTAGTATTGTTTTAATAACCCACAATACAAGCAAACTGCCAAGCAGCGCAAACCAAAATGCGGCAGATGCGTATAAAAATGCTCTAATCGTGTTTTTCCAGCAATACCATACTATTGGTGGCTGCGCATAGGATAATGTCCTAAATAATGCATATTTTATGAAATAAATGTGCAAGAAGAATATTCCAAACGAATATTTTGCCAGAAATTTAAGACATTTGTCCAGCCACACTTTGCTTGATATCGCCTTTTCATAAATGTATAACAGGCAAAATATTATAAGCATCATGTCCATTTTAATGAAAAATATTCGATTTCGTCTGAAATAAAAGAAAACACATACTATGTAACTTATTATAAACACGCTAAACAAAACAGCCAAAATTTGCTTTTTGTATTTAAAAATAAAGTCAGGATACTTTTGAACAAATGTGCATAAAGTCATCCCGCCTATGTATGCGGAAAAAAAGTGTAATAATGATTTAAAATAGATTTGATAAAATGTGACAAGCCATATTTTTAAAGCACCAGATGAGCTGTCAATGTATTTTAAAATATTGCCGCTCGGTCTGTTTACAAAGATTGAGAATATAAGACTTGCAAGCAAAAGTGTATACCAAACTTTTTTATGTTTTTCTAATTTTAAAAGCACAGGTGCTAATAAGAAAAGCATTGTTATCATCCAAATAAACCACGAAACCCCGTTTACAAATGCTCCACAAGGAAAACTGCTTATAAATCTCATAGGTTCCGTTAAATAATAAAGAGGATTGTCTGTGTAGGTTAAGGTTTTGGCAAAAATTATGGCAAAAGGAAACAATGTTACAATATTAGGGAGAAATACATTAAAAAATTTCTTTTTTAAATATTCTTTGTAATCAAATTTGTACGATAAATACTGAAATAAATATCCTGCAATGAATACAAAAAATATCGTGCCGCCTTCAAATAAAACAATATTTGAGTGATAGATTGTATCTCGTCCCCACAAAGTGTGACCTAACAAAATAAAAATAATTGCAACGGCTCTGAAATAGGTTATATAAACGAGCTCAGGATGCCCCCCCCCCCCGATGTTCTTACAGCTATTTTCCATATCTTACCTCCTGATTCATATTAGTATAAATGTTATTCATTGTAAAGGCTTTAAACTCCTATAAACATTCTCGTGTTTTTAACTCCCAGTTTATTTAATATGGTTTTTATAGTCCATAGCACAATCAAGCTGCCGAAAATTGCAACGTATGTCTTACATGATGAATATAAAAATGCTTTGAAGGTGTTTTCCCAAACATTTAGCACTTCGGGTTTTACAGTGTATGTGATAGTGTTGTATGTCATATATCTTATAAAATAGTTGTGTATGAAAAATATGCCAAACGAGTATTTTGCTAAAACTCTTAAACACTTGTCAAGTTGTTTTATACTTTGAATTTTTTTCTCATATAGATAAAGAAAACAAAATATAATTAGTCCGAGTATCATTTTGATAAAAAATAACCTATCAATTCTAAAATAACAGAACAAACATATAAAATAACTAATAATAAATACTGAGAGCAAAATGGTAAAAATTTGCTTTTTGTATTTGTGTATGTATTTAGGGTATTTCTGAATAAATGTGCATAATGTCATCCCGCCGATATAGGCAGCAAGAAAGTGTACAAATGATCTGAAATATATATAATATGCGACACAAAACCAAATTTTAACTGGACTTGTTGCGCTGTCAATATGTTTTGATATATCGTATGTGCTCGGTCTGTTTACAAAAATTGAGAATATAAGACTCACAAATAAAAGCGTATACCAAACTTTTTTATTCTTTTCCAATTTCAAAAACACAGGCGCAAAAAGGAAGAATATACAAATCATTCCGACAAACCATGTGACAGGGTTAACATATAAACCACACGGGAAACTGCTTATAAATCTCATAGGTTCTGACATATAATAAAGCGGACAATTTTTATCAGTTAGCGTGAATGTGAAAATAATTGCAAAAGGAACTGTTGTTATAAAATACGGAATTATAACATTTGTAAACTTCTTTTTTAAATATTCCTTGTAATCAAATTTGTACGATAAATATTGAAATAAATATCCTGCAATAAACACAAAATAAACAGTGGCATTAACAAACAAAATGGCATTTGATTGAGATAATTTACCATATCCCCATAAGCTGTGACCTGCAACAATACATAAAATAGCAATTGCCCTAAAATAGGTCATGTAAACAAGTTCACCATGCCCCCCCCCCCCGTTGTTCCTTTTAACTTTTTTACACATATAATCATACCTCCAAGTCTATATAATAATATAAATGTATTTGAATGTAAATGTCTTGTTTAAACTCCGATAAACACCCTTGTATTTTTAACTCCCAGTTTATTTAATATGGTTTTTATTATCCATAATATGAGTAAACTGCCAAATAATGTCAGAAAAAATGAAGCGACAGAATAGAGAAATGCGCGTAGTGAATTTTCTGATAAATTAAGTACCAGTGATGTATCGCTATATGATAGTGTGTGATATTTTATGAATTTTATAATGTAAGCATGTATAAAGAATATTCCGAACGAATACTTTGCCAAAGTTTTTAAAAATTTATCAAGCTGCGGTATACTTGATATTGTTTTTTCATATACGTAGAGAATACAAAATATTAATAAAATTATATCAATTCTAATGAGAAACTGCCGGTCTGCTCTATAGTATATAAGCAGATAAATATTGTAGATAATAATTAATGCTGTTATTAAAACTGTCAGTATTTGTTTTTTATATTGGTGAATGAAATTAGGATATTTTTGAACAAACATGCATAACGTCATTCCTCCTATATATGAGGATAAAAAGTATATGAAACATTTAAAATAAACTACATAGAAGTTGATGAGACAAATTTTAATTGCGCTGGTTGAACTGTCAATATATTTTGAAATATTGCCACTTGGTCTGTTCACAAAGATTGAATATATAATGCTTGCAAGTAATAGTGTATACCAGACTTTTTTGTGTTTTTCTAACTTTAAAAATATCGGTGCAAAAACAAAAAATATAGAAATCATCCCTATAAACCATGTCGGGCCGTTTACCCAGCCGGCACACGGGAAACAACTTAAAAACCTTACTGGTAGTGACATGTTATAAAGCGGATGAGCATGGTCATTTAGTGTAAGTGCAAAGACTATTGCAAAGGGTAATGTCGTTACAATGTATGGCATAATAACATTAAAAAATTTCTTTTTTAAATATTCTTTATAATTAAATTTATAAGATAAGTACTGAAACAAAAATCCTGCTATAAAAACGAAATATGTTGTACCGCCTGTAAATAAAAGAATATTTGATATAGCAATTTTACCTGTGCCCCATAAAGTATGACCTAAGACAATAAGAAAAATCGCAATGGCACGATAATAGGTCATATAAACCAGTTCGCTATGACCCCCCCCCCCCTGATATTCTCACTGCATTTCCCATATTCATACCTCCGATTTTGATTTTAACACAAAAAAAACCGGCATATCTGCCGGGAAAAATTGTAGGGGAAAAATTAATTGGAGTTAGTTTAAATGTAAAGCTTGTTTATTGTTGAACGCTATAAAATTCATCTGTTCAAACAACAATTCCGATTTGTCGACATAATTATCTTGGTTTGTTGCCGTAACCTGTGTGTTATAAAGCTCTTTTAATTTGTCGTCAACTTTGTTTAAATTAGCTACTGCCATTAAAGCCTCTCTTATCTCTTACTCTTATATAAAGTATTTTGAAAATCTCGGATTTCAGTTTTTATAAAACTTGTTACATTTGTTTACATTTGTGGAAAATATTAAAAAAATAAGGCAATTTTAATGCGCAAAAATTTTTTATAATACTATAAGGTAGTATTATGGTTAGTAACAATGTAAAGTATAACGTTCCCATGCAAGCATTAGGGCAGTCAGCTCCGACAGGCATGCCTATGCAGGGCGTGGGTGATATAAAAGAGTCCGTCAATAATTCTTATGTCGCAAGGCGTGTAAATAATTCGGAAGACAGTCCGTTTAAATTGCCGTTATGGATATTAACCTGGCTTGGGGCAAATACGCTGGTTGATAAGATTAATAAATCTTTTTCAGGTGATTTTGAAACTTCAACTTTTGGAAAAATCGGGAAATGGGCTGATGGTGTTACAGAAAGAGTTAAACCGACAACATTCGGGAAATTTTTGCTGAATGTACGTGAAAAAGTGTCAAATGGTACAAATTGGCTTACACAAAGAAATAAAACAGCGTTTGCATTAAAAAATTATTCAACAAGCCCTGAATGGGAACTTGCAAAGTGGCCGTTTGAAGGTTTAAACGGTTTTCTGACTGGTGATGTAAAACAACTCTATGGCAATTTTTTAAAGCCGATAGAGGATTTTAGCGCACTTGAACAGTACGGTTTATCCCGCAAAGAAATTGATGCAATCTATGATAACATCAAAAAACTTCCGCATTCTGAAAGAGCAGCAGCTTTACATAAGGCGGAATTAAAAGCATTAGGTTTCAAAGATGATATCATTGAAAGGATTTCTAAGACATCCGGCATCACAGGTATGAATAAAGCAGCAAAAGCAGCCAAGATAAGAAAACTCGGTTTCAGCTCTTTCAAAGAATATATGGCTTGGGAAAAAGATGCGTTTGCAAACAAAAAATTGATTTATAACGCGCTTGATAAAGCTGATAAAAACTTGAAACTTAACGGCTGGCGTCGTTATAAACTTTTTGGAAGCAAACATTTAGGCAAACTTTATTCAAATATTTTAGGACGCCATGTAACAGTTACGGAATTAAAAAATAAGTATCATGTTTTATTAAACAAAGGTGCAAAATCTACATTGGGCAGAAGTCTGCAAAAAGGTTTGGGCTGGCTGTTAGAAGGTACGACAGGGCGTTTTGGCGGTGGTAAATTTATATCATTAACAATGACGATGATTCTTGCCGATTCTTTAATTAATGCTTTTAAAGCACCGAAGGGTGAAAAGTTTATGACGTTCTCGGAAAGACAGGTTAACGACTTTTCTTATATATTTTCTTTACCTTTGGGACTTATGGCTATGCACAAAGTCGGCGGTTTGAAATATAAAGGCATGACACCCGATGAGGTCAAATCTTACAGAACGGCTTTGCAGGAATTTAAGGAAAAATACAAAAACGGATTTTACAAAGACAATAAGGCTTTAAGAAAAGCTGATGCTAAAGCTGTTAAGGGCATGTTGAAAAAGGGATTTTGGCAAAAAATCGGCAGATTTTTAAATATAGGTAACGAAACTACGGCGGTAGGCGGTGCTAAATTCTTCAGAAACTGTGTTGGTGTTCCGTTAAGACTTATTCTTGCAGCACAGATTCTTAACCCGTTTATTGCAAATACCTGTACAAAACTTTCACATCTTATATTTGGCAGACCAACAAATTCTATTTTAGACGAAGAAAAAGAACCAGAAATTCCGCCCCAAGAAAAGATGGAACAAATAAAGCAAGTTTTAAATCAGTACCCCAATTTGCCTTACCAAAGTCAGACGAATTTGATTAATTTGCTAAGAAACGGGCAAAAACCTCAAACTTCAAACCCGTTTACGCCGCAAAATATTCAAACACCCGTTCAGCCTGATGAAGTTACATATATCCCGTCTCCAGAAGCCGCAAAAATTCAAGGCGATGACACTACCCCTGCAGAAAGGGCAATCGCACGTTCTAAGGCATCAGAAGAACTTGCATTAAATATTTTAAACGGAAAATTTATTTAATTTTATTTTAGTGTTATAATGTTATTGCTCTGGTCGGGTGTTAATTTTGTTCCTACATTATACTAAAAGGGAGAGTTGACTCTGTCAGGCATTGCAGTAGACCCGCCGAATGCGTTAGCGGGAAACGGATTTGCCGAGGCGCTCACCCACCTGCGAGACCAGCAGGTAACAAAATCGCACTCGTCAGGGCTTTTAATTGTAAATTTTTCTTGTTAAATCAGCTTTGCGTATTCTTATATTTTCCGGTGTAATTTCAACAAGCTCATCGTCTGAAATGTACTCAAGACATTCCTCCAGCGCCATTTGTTTATGCGCTTGAAGTGTTACCATAACATCAGCCGTGGCGCTTCGCATGTTCGTAAGTTTCTTTGTTTTGCAGATATTAACCACAATGTCTTGGGGTTTGTTGCATTCTCCTATAATCATTCCTCTGTAAACTTTTGTTTTCGGGGTTATAAAAAATACGCCTCTGTCCTCATATTGAGCCAATGCGTACGGGATTGCCTCGCCCTGCTCATGCGCTATTATTGACCCGTTTCTTTGACGTGGAATGTCGCCAGCGTAAGGACGATATTCCAAAAATGTGTGATACATTATGCCTTCGCCGCGTGTCATTCTGATAAATTCGCTTCTAAACCCGATTAAACCTCTTGCGGGTATATAAAAAGTCATGGTGGTTCTGCCTTTTGAATTTTGCATATCCTGCATTTCACCTTTTCTGCCGGAAAGTCTTTCAATACAGCCGCCGGCGTATTCTTCGGGAACATCTATGATAAGATTTTCATAAGGTTCTGAGTGCACACCGTCAATATTTTTATAGATGACTTCGGGTTTTGATACGGCAAATTCATAACCTTCACGCCGCATTGTTTCGATTAAAATTCCAAGATGCAGTTCACCTCTGCCGGAGACTTTGAATACATCGGTTGATGAAGTATCTTCAACACGCAAACTTACATTCTTTTCAAGCTCGTTATAAAGTCTTTTTCTAAGCTGTCGGGAAGTGACAAATTTGCCTTCCGTGCCTGCAAACGGACTGTCATTAACCGAAAAATTCATCTGTAAAGTCGGCTCATCAATGTGAATCAATGGTAAAGGTTTTGGATTATTTACATCACAAATGCTTTCACCGATTTGGATTTCGGAAAATCCGGCAATACCTACGATGTCACCGGCCGTAGCTTCTTCAATTTCTACCCTGCCCAAATCCTTGAAACCAAACAGCTTTGTGATTTTGCCGCGTTCCTGTGACCCGTCTGCATGTACTACACAAACCTGTTCTTGCGATTTAACTTTACCGTTTGCAATCCTTCCGATTACGATACGCCCGACATATTCGTTATAGTCAAGCGAAGTTGCTCTGAATTGAAACGGCAGATTTTCATCGCCTGTCGGGGGCTTTATGTTTTCTAAAATACAATCCAAAAGCGGAACCATATCTTTTCTTTCGTCCTGTAAATCTTTTATTGCAAACCCGTTCAAACTGCTTGAAAATATGAACGGAAAATCAATCAAATCTTCTCTGTCGGTCAATTCCGTAAACAGGTCAAAAACTTTGTCCAATGCTGTTAAAGGTTCTGCTGCGGGTTTATCAATTTTGTTTATTACAACAATAATTTTTAATCCTAATTCCAAAGCTTTAGACAATACAAATCGGGTTTGAGGCATAGGACCTTCGGCAGCGTCAACGATTAATAATGCTCCGTCAACCATACCCAAAACGCGTTCGACTTCTCCGCCAAAATCTGCGTGACCGGGAGTATCGACCACGTTTATTTTTGTCCCTTTGTAGTCGATTGAAATGTTTTTTGAAAGTATTGTGATACCACGTTCACGCTCCAAATCGTTACTGTCAAGAACTCGTTCTTCTACGTGTTGATTTGCTCTAAATACGCCTGCTTGCTTTAAAAGGCAATCAACGAGGGTGGTTTTTCCGTGGTCAACGTGTGCTATTATTGCTATATTTCTGATTTTGGTATTCATATTTTTCCTTTAGTGTATTTTTTACACTTTTATTTTAATATACTGATAATAAAAAAGCAAGTGGGAATTGGCAAAACAAATCAGGCTTGACAAGAGATGAGAAAATGTATATAATGTACGTATGGAAAGTAAATGGCTGAAAACACAGAGTATAAGAGGAATTAAGGTGGCTACCCCCCCCCCCAATGCTCATAGAGTGAGTTTTGGCGATTTTATGTGGTTGAAACGCTTGCTACGATTGTGTAGGAGGCGGAATTGGTGTGCGGGAAAGCCGTTGTCTTGCTCGCTCGCGTTTAACGGGTCTACGGTTGACGTCTGCAATGACTGCGTCATTTTGCCGTCAATCCTCGCCCTCAGCTCGCTCGCGCAAGTCGTTAGGACGTTAAGTTCGTATATAAAGATAAATTATTACAAAAGAAAAGGAGAAATAAAGATGAAAACAAAAAACAATGTAAAAGGATTAGTAAAAGACTTAAACACACTCCCTCCCCACCTGAGGAGCAAAGGGAACAGGCGAGCTTGCGAGCCTTGTGACCCTGCTTGCATAGCTGGGAGGGTT
>CANQML010000059.1 GCA_947624935.1 Candidatus Gastranaerophilales bacterium | reverse complement strand
ACTTAGCGCGAGCGAGCAGAGGGCGAGCTTTGTCGGCGAAAATGACAAAGTCATTGCAGACGACAAGCGCAGACCCGTTTAACGCGAGCGAGCAAGACAACGACTTTTCCTATTTACTGAAAAACTTCATAATCTTGTCAAGCAAGCCTTCGTCCTCTTGCATATCGGTGTGTTCAAGCTTTTGGAGTTTTGCCCTGATTGCGTCCGCATCATTTGATGTCGGTGCCGCCTCTAAGTATTTTGTGTAAAATTCGACCGCCGCGGGCTTGTTTTTTATCTTTTCATAAGTCTTTGCAAGCTTTTTGATTACAATTGCGTTTCGTTTGTCAAGCTCGTATAATTTTTCCAAATACTCTGCCTGCATTCTGTAATCGCCTATGCTTTCTCTAAAATCCGCAAGCTTTTCAAGCGCTTTTTTGTTGGTCGGTTCGGATTGCGAAATCTTTTCCCAAAACTCGACTGAATGGTTTTTGTCGCCCGTTTCTTCCAACAGTGATGCGAGCGTGTTCATCAAATCGACGCTTTTGGAATTTATTTGAAATGCCGTCAAAAACTCGTTTACGGCAACATCTTTGTTCCCTCTGACCAAATTGTATTTGCCCCAGTTTAAGTGCTCGTTATATTCATCGTTTGTGTTTTCATAAATCAGTGCGCGCATTTGATATACAAGTGCCGAGTTCGGGTTAAGCTTGTTGTATCTTTCAACACATTCAAGTGCCTTGTCGTATTCTTGCAAAATGTAATAATATTGTGCTTTTAAGGCGTAATATTCGGGATTGTTTTTGTGCCTTTGCTCGGTTTCGGATAAAATCTTATACGCTTCGTCTTTTTCACCGCATTCAAGCATACATTTGACCTTGAAAAGCTCGTCTTTTGTTAATTCTTTTGCTTTTTCAGGCTCGTTATTTCTTAAATAAGCCTGTGCAAGACTTTCGGCGGTTTTGTCCGTTCCAAAACGCTTGTGCGCACGCTCAAGCGTGTCTATTGCACTTGTTATAATCCCTTCTTTTATATATAAATCAGCTAATTTTATGTAAACTTCTTCGTTTGTGTCCTCGTAATCAAGAGTTTTAACAAACTCATCAATCGCTTTTTGCGTATTTCCCGTTTGTGCGTAAAGGTTTGCGAGCGTAAAGCGTGTCATAACGATTTGCCGCTCGTCCTGCGTTTGGTTAAGCGCCTTTTTATAGTCATTTATTGCCTGCTCGAGTTTTTGCTCAACCGAATGCAGGTTTCCTCTGTAAACGTAATATTTGTATCTGTCCGTTTCAACGTAAATGTCCATTAACTGCTCGTAGCAAAGCGTGTTTGTCACATCTTTTTCAAGGATTTTGGAATAGTACCCTGCGGCTTCCTCTTTTTTACCCAACATCATCGCAAGGCTTCCGAGCCGCTCTAAAACTCCCAAGTCGCTCGGTCTTGCGTTGTGTTCTTTTTTATATTCTTCATAAGCTTTTTCGTATTCTTCGTTTTGTTCGTATTGTTCTGCTAAACTCATTTTTTACTCCTTGTTAAAATTATACCTAAAAATTTTTTGCCGGTATAGCCTTATCGGTTAAAAGTGTTTTGTGATTTTTCCATACCGTTTTCAAAATAATATTCAATCGCTTTCACCGCATCTGTTAAAACCTCTTTCAGCTCAATCATTTCGTCTTTTGAAAAATTTTGCAGGACGAAGTTTTCGGCAGGAATTGGCGGCTGCGGTCCTATTCCGATTTTAAGCCGTGCAAAATCGCTTGTGCCTAAGTGTTTTATGACGGATTTAATCCCGTTGTGTCCGCCGTCCGACCCGTTCGGTCTGAACCTTAAACGCCCCAAATCGAGCGAAATATCATCATATACCACCAAAATGTCTTTGACCTCTATTTTGTAAAAATCAATTACCGCCCGCAACGCCTCACCCGACAAGTTCATAAACGTGGTCGGCTTTACAATTATCGTGTCGTTGAATTTTGTGATGAAACTTTTGAGTTTTTTTTCTTCCTTAAAGCTCAAATTGTTTTCCAAAGCCCATTTGTCGACCGCCATAAATCCCGCGTTGTGGCGCGTAAAACAGTATTTTTCACCGATATTTCCCAGTCCGATTACGAGTTTCATTTTACCTCTTTATATTTATTATTTTAACGTAAATAAATATTACCGTGTCGATTTACCAACTTTTCGCTTAACAAAAAGATAAAATATAAGTATTTTTAATGTATGTGAGGATTAATTTATGAAAGAAAAACAGATTATTCAGGAAAAAAGCTCTCAAAAAGTTTCACGGTTTTTAGATAAAAATTCACTACACAAAAAAGATTTTGCCGAGATGATTGGCGTTACGCTTTCCTATGTTTATAATCTAATAGATGAAAGCATACCGTTTTCCACCCGCGGAACTACTTTAGAACGTATTGCAACCGTTATGGAGATTGAACCCGAAGAATTTGAGGAGTACAAAATTCCGCAAGAACCTATTATTATTGATGAATCGGTTATTTATTTAAAAGATGCTTTAAAATCAAAAAAAATGTCTGTGGTGAATTTTTTAAAGGCGTTTCCGAGAAAAAAACGCATAGAAATAGTTGATATTTTAAGGGGAACACTGCCTGTTCCGATAGATTACAAAGAACTTTCAATGATTGCGCAGGTGTTGGATTTGACGTCCGATGAGATTTACAATATATGGGAAAAGCGGATGAAACAGGTGTTGGAGATAAACGGGATGAATATATATTCAAACGCGGCGCTTGTTAACACGATGTTTGACTGCGCAAAGCGGTTTGTGAATTTGAAAAACGGCAAATGATAGTTCGCCCTCAGCTCGCAGGTCGCTGTCTTGCTCGCTCGCGTTTAACGGGTCTGCGGTTGACGTCTGCAATGACTGGCGTCATTTCCGCCGTCAAGCCTCCGCCCTCAGCTCGCAGGTCGCCGAACGCAAAATGGCATTCAATTCTTACCAAAGCAAAATAAAAGAGAGGTTACATACCTCTCTTTTATTTTGCGCTTGGCGCGATTCGAACGCGCGACCTATCCCTTAAAAGGGGAGTGCTCTACCTGCTGAGCTACAAGCGCAAAAAAATTTTGCTATTCATATTTCATATTGACCAGTGCCGCCAATGATTTTATCTTATCAAATAAATTTTTCTTGTCAATAGCTTTTGGAAAATACTTTGGAAACTGTTAGAGAAAAGTGAGTAAGGTGGTTATTAAAGTCGTTAAGACGATAAGACGTTAAGACGTTAAGTTCTTATCATTAAATAGGCTCTGTGGAGAGCTACTGTTATTGTGACATCACCCTCGCCCTACGGAGCAAAGGGAACAAGCGAGCTTGCGAGCTTTGTGACCCTGCTTGCAAAGCTGAGAGGGCTGGGGTGAGGGGGTAGCTTGTAGGTCGGATTTACTAATCCGACAACATTGTCATTACGAGGCACGATAGTGCCGTAGTAATCGCATTGTCGTTGGATTTCACCAGTCTTGCGATTACGACGCTCGGCTCGCATATTGGCAAATTCGCAAAGCCCTAATTAATGTGTGGTTTGCCACCTCGCAATGACATATATGTCAAAACTTGAAGGGATAATCCTCCGGAATTTTCCAACCGTTGCGCATAATTACTGCTGTACAATATGCCCTAACATTCTGCAAATTATTACATCCTCGAGTGGTATCATCACGCAATATTTTGTCAATTTCATCCTTATCGGTCACTGGTGCCCATCGCTTACCGTTAATCCAAGTGTACGGCTGAACTCCATGCTGATATAAAACAGAAGCAGATGAAAACTGTTGTAAGTTTTGCATAAAAAGGAAACAATCTATTCCGCTATTACAATCAGCATAAGTACCTTTAACCACCCCAAACGGGAAAAACCAAAAGTGAGGCGATCTGTCTTTAGTAGCCTGATTTGTTATATACACAGTGCTACCGTTTGCAAAATAAACACGAATGTGAGGCTCCTCTCCATCCAAATTCACTTCCGTTTTTGCGGTCTTTAAATATGGCGCAAGGTATTCATTAAAATATTCTTCTATGGAATACGGAACTAAATTAAGTGTAGAAGAATCAAATGGCAGCCATGAAAATTCTTCACCATGGTCGATTTCTGACAGTTTAACTGCTTGATTCATCATTGAATAAAATTGTACTAATCTTGTTTCAACAACTTTTTTCTTGTAGCTTTGAACAAGGTTTGGAATAGTCATGGCAGCGACAATGCCGATTACTGCGAGAGTTATCAGCACCTCCGCCAATGTAAACGCTGGACGTTTACGCAAGTGAGTGAAGTGAGTAGAGTGAGTAAGGTGAGTGAAGTGGTTACTATTAATTAGGCTTTGTGGATTGCTACTGTTTTTGGAACATGCCCCCTCGCCCCTTGCGGGAGAGGGCTGGGGTGAGGGGTTTTGACTGTCAATGCTTGAATTGACCCCGCCCCTGTGGTTGTAGCTCGCTTCGCTCACACAACCACTTCCCCGCCCGCAAGGGGTGGGGATTGCGTCACGACTACCGTTTTGTTTTGCTACTTTTTCTTTTACTAATTCTTTTGTCATATTATTGTCCTTTCGTTTTTTACTGTTGGCTAATGCCAATCTAAATACTACATTTTTATATAGATTGCCGCGTCGGGCTACGCTACGCTTGCCCTCCTCGCAATGACGTGGAACGCCATACCTCATGTCATTAACTAATTCTTTTGAATTTTTCAGTGTTTTCATTTTTCTTTCTCCTATATTGTTTATACATCTATTTCGATTTTTATTTTGTAACGTGCTTATTGGCTTATTCGCTTAGAGCAAGCTAATACAGTAGGTCGGATTTACTAATCCGACTAATTTTATTGTTGGCATAGTAATGCCAACCTACATATATTTTGTTAACTCGCAATGACATGCCTTAAATTTGATTGTTCTTTTTCTTTCATTTCTATTTCTCCTTTTCTTTTGTAATAATTTATCTTTATTAATGAACTTATCGTCTTAACGTCCTAACGACTTAACGTCTTTTTTAAGCACACCAATCCCGCCTCCGGCAAAATGCCGCAAGCGTTTTAAACACATAAAATCGCCGAAACTCACTCTATGAGTACTGGGGGGGGGGGTAGCCACCTTAATTCCTCTTATACTCTGTGTTTTCAGCGTTTCTCTTTCCATACGTACATTATATACACTTTCTCAAATCTTGTCAAGTGTTTTTACCCCTCTGTCCGATTTCAAAATCCTTGAACAAATTTATACTGCTTAAAAAGGAGAAATTTATGTCACACAACCTTAGCGAAACAATCCAAAATATTATGAAAGAAAACGCCTCAGAAAACATTGTTATCTTTACCAATCACCTCAAAATCGACGGAACAATCCACAATTTTGAAGGAAAATGTCAAGATTGCCACGACTGCATCATAGCACTGCAAGATGTATCTGTATGCAGACTTGAAGATTATTGCACCTGCAACAGCGACGACTGCGCATGCAATGATTATATCTGCTTTAGATACGATTGGCTGAACATTAATGTTTCTGAGATTGTTGCTTTTTCAATTGTATAGCTAAAGCGTCAATCACAACGGGATCCCATTTGCTGTCTGATGCCATAATCTTTATGGCTTCTTCAGACTGCAAGGCTTTCCTGTAGGGTCTGTCGGATGTCATTGCACAAAACGCGTCGGCTGCGGCAATAATTCGTGAGCCTAAAGGTATTGATTGCCCTTTTAATCCTTCGGGCTTTCCGCTTCCGTCATAGCGTTCCGTTTGATAATTTACATACGGAACAACCTCTGATAAGAAGTTTATGTTCATTAATAAGTTTACACCTGTATTAATATGGTTTTGAATTTTTTTCAATTCGTCGGGCGAAAGTTTGCCGTTTTCCGCAAAAATCTTTTCGGGTAAAGTGATTTTGCCGATATTTTGAAGTTTTGCGGCATAGTATATCAAATCAGTTGTTTTTTCGTTCAAACCGAGTTCTTTGCAGATAAGTTTTGCAACATCTGCGGTAATTTGAGAGTGCGAAACCTTGTACTGACCTTTTGTATCAACCGCTTTGGCAAGTTCTTCAACGAAATTTTGCTGATAATCGCACAAATCGCCGATTAATGCGGTCAATTCAGCTCTCAAGTGCTGTAATTGCGAAACTTCCGCATCTTCCATAATCCTTTTTGTTTCATCAACTTGCGCCTGCAATTCCATTGATGTTGCAAACAACTGTGCAATACTTATCACAAGTTTCAAATACTCTTTATTAATCGTATCCGATGTTTGAACCGCTATAACACCTGTTATGCCTGAAGCCGAGCGCATCGCAACGTAGGTTATATCACCTTCTATGGTAAAATCTTTTCCGCCAAAATTAACGCTTATCTCATCGCCCATATTATCATCAGACGAACCCGCTATCATCATCTTGTTGTCTTTTTTCATGTAAATACGGCATGAAACAGCATCTATCATCTGTTTTACGGTATTTGCAATTGAAGTATAAATAGCGTTTGACGAACCGATACTCAAAACGCTCAAAGTATTTTGCGACGAATAAATCGAAATTAATTCGTTCAGCTGTTTTTGAATGCCCGATTTTTTGTCACGGGTACTGATTTTCTTTGCCAAATCTTCCGATATCAAGTGTTCTGATATAAAATCACCCAAATTGAGCGCAAAAATTTCCTCTAACGGATCTCCGTCCATAAGGTATTCGGATTGACCGAAAAGCGACACACCATTTTTAGTTTCTTCATTTTTCATCAAAAATTATCCTTCTTTTATTTTTATATACGGCACAACTTTAAAAAAACTTTAATAATTTTTTCAAAAAATCCTACTTTAGTATGGTATAATTAATTTATTATGGCAAAAGTAAGTGTAATAATTCCCGTTTATAATGTTGAAAAGTATCTTGAAAGATGCCTTGAAAGCCTTGTAAACCAGACATTGAAAGATATTGAAATAATCTGTGTAAATGACGGCTCAACCGATAATTCGTTAAAAATTCTTGAAGAATTTGCAAAAAAAGATGAAAGAATAAAAATTTTTAATCAGGAAAATAAAGGGCAATCCGCCGCGAGAAATTTGGGGATTGAATATGCCAACGGTGAATACATAGGATATGTTGACAGCGACGACTGGATTTATATGGATTTTTACGAAAAACTTTATAATGCGGCAGTCAAATATGATGCCGATATCGCCGCCGCTGATTTTGTAAGAAAAAACGATAAAAAACACAAAATAAGGTTGAATTTGAAATCAGAAGAAGTTTATACCAAGATAGAAGAAAAAATTGAAGTATGTCATGCCATAAAAGAAGGATGTATTTGGAATAAAATCTACAGAAAAAATATTTTGGAAAACCTAAAATTTGTTGAGGGTATGTACTTTGAGGACGGAATATATACTCTAAAAGCTTTGTATAATTCAAATAAACTCGTAACAGTCGTGAATACTTATTACTATTATTTTGTAAATTCGACCTCAACGGTAAAAAAAATGAACAGGAAAAAATTAAACGATAAAATAAAATGCCGCCAAGAAATGCTGTGTTTTATAAAAGAAAAAAATATTGAAATCCCCGACGGAAGTTTTTGGGCGGTAAAAAAAGCTTACAAAGTTTTGGGGAGAAGTTATTTTACGATTATGGAAAGTATAAAATCTAAAAAATATCTTTTGTTCAATGCAATACCGATATGGGTGGCAAAATGATAAATATATGTTTCTCATCGGATAATAATTACGCTAAGCATTTGGCTGTCACTTTGGCATCAATTCTTGCCAACACCAAAAACCCCATACACGTATATGTTTTAGACGGCGGGATTTGTGACGAAAATAAAACAAAAATTTTGGATTTGAAAAATAAATTTGATTTTGAAATAGATTTTTTAAATATAGATACCGAATTATTCAAAACTCTGCCCAAAGGTAAACAAAATCACGTTACGCTTGCGACTTATTACAGGTTAATACTTGCAAAAATCTGCTCTGATGTTGACAAAATGCTCTATCTGGATGTGGATATTATAGTCAAAACCGACTTGAAAGAGCTTTTTGACACCGATTTAAAAGACAACTATTTTGCCGCAGTATATGACAGTAACGAAAAATTCCATGCCAAAAGGCTTCAAATTTCAAAATACTGTAATGCCGGAGTTTTGCTGTTAAATCTTAAAAAATGGCGTGATGAAAATGTTACGAAAAAACTTTTTGATTGGGCAAACCAAAACAGTGAAAAAATTGTTCTGCATGACCAAGATATCTTAAATTGCGCTTTACAAGACGGGATATTGTATATAAATAAGCTTTATAATGTTCAAATTGACAAAACATCAAAAGAGTTTGTAAAATCGCTGCCCGATGCAAAAATCATTCATTATATAGGAAAACATAAGCCATGGCACAGCGACAATAAACAGTTTGCAAAAGGCGAATATTTCAAATATTTGAAACTCACAAGCTGGAAAAACACAATTTACAAATATCATTTGTGTTATTTGCTAAAACTGCCGTTTTTAATATCACAAGATATTGCACGATTTATTTTCAAGATTGAAAAGCAAGGCGGGAATAAAGTATTACAAATATGCGGACTTAAGTTTAATATCCGATAGCCCACTGAAACGGTGCCGATGAAATTCTGTTATTGTGCACGGTTTCATTTGTAATAACCGCAGGCACTTCAATCACATTTTCGGCTTTTTGAAGAAGATTGTTTTCCAACATTTTGGTATCAACGTTGCTGAATGATTTTAGTCTGTCAAGGTTATTTTGAAGTTCTGCGTTTTCGTCATTTAACGAAATTATTTGGCGGTTAAGCGTGTTCAATGTAAGCTCGCTTGACATCACGAAATAGTAGCTGACAAACGTTACCAAAATAGCTGCCATCAATAGTCCGCATAATGATTTATTTACTTTTCTTATCGCCATATCTTTTACTGTGCTTTCTTTATAAAAATACCCTTCTATAACGGGTGCTTCTATCGGATTTTGCACATATCCCTGATAAGAATTTTTTAGTTTTTCAGATTCTGCCGTATTAAGCAATTTTTATCTTCCCCAACAACACACCTTGCTATTCTGAGTTTTGCGCTCCTTGAAGGCGGATTTTCCGATATCTCCCTATCACTTGCCGTAATCGGTTTTTTATTAACTATCTCCAAAATCGGCGGCGGGCATTTACAAATCATTTCGTTGCAATGACACCGCGTTGAGTGATATTTGAATAAGTGTTTCACCACTCTGTCCTCAAGCGAATGAAAACTTATTACACTTATTATAGCACCAAACCCCAATAAATCCAACACATCATTTAATGTATTTTTAACATTTTGTAACTCCCCGTTAACTTCAATTCTAATAGCCTGAAACACACGCGTTGCGGGGTGAATTTTGGATTTAATTTTTGGCGTGCAATTGATAATCAAATCCGAAAGTTCTTTTGTTGTTTTAATTTTTTTTATTTTTCGCTGTTCGACAATTGTCCTTGCAATCCTTTTGGAGAACCGTTCTTCACCGTATTCAGAAAAAATTCTAACCAAATCATGCTCACTGTATTCGTTCACAACGTTATATGCCGAAAAGTCGGAATTTTGGTCAAATCTCATATCAAGCGGCGCATCTTTCAGAAACGAAAATCCGCGCTCAGCTTTTGTTAACTGATGATACGATGCGCCCAAATCAAACAGCACTCCGCCCGTTATTTTTTCTATCCCGAGATTTTGTAAAACTTTCTTAATATTTGTATAAGAGTCTTTTACGATTGTTAAATTTTTGTAATCTTTTAACCTTTCTGATGCTGCTTTGATAGCATCTTCGTCAACGTCAAACGCGATAACGGGACCGTTTGTGCGTTGCAAAATCAACTCGGTATGTCCGCCACCCCCAAGCGTACAATCCACATAAACAAGATTATCTTTGCATTCCAGCGCATCAACCGCTTCATGCTTCATAACTGTATAGTGCTTAAATTCTTCCACAAAGTGATTTTAGCATAAAAAAACACTTCCCGTCGGGAAGTGTTTTTCGTACACAAAATAAAATTATTTGCAAAAGGCTTCAAGTCCGCCTTTATCAAACATATCGATGAATTGAGCATAAGAATATGTGCTTTCGCCGTTTTCATCAAACACTTTGATTTTGTCATTGTCCGATAATGATTCTAACATCATACCGTCAAGGTCATCCATTGAATTAATCAAATCTAACATTTCGTTGTATGCTTTCATTTCCATAATCCATTTCCTTTCTACATGCTTTTACGGCAAAATGTCTGAAAAACTTTAATTTTTTCAGACATTTTATTAAAAATTGTGAACTATTTTATAGCTTTTTTAATTCTTGCAAAAGATTTTTCTTTGCCGAGAATTGCAAGTATTGCGGTCATATCAGCGCCTCTTGTTCTGCCTGTAACAGCGGCTCTGATTGCCCACATTGTAACTTTTGGCTTAATGCCTTTTTCTTTAAATTCGCCACGGAAAGCCTCTAATTTTTCGTGCAGGTTTTCTTCCGTCCATTCCCAATTTTGGGCTTGTTCCATAAATGCTTTTAAGACATCTTGCGCCGTATCGGTGTCTAATACATCTTTTTGGGCATTTTCTTCTATTTCAACGCTGTCGCCGCCAAAGAAATATTGCGCGTCATAGGTGATATCAGATAAAAGCGTCAACGGTTCGTAGGTAATTTCAACCATGCGTGTGTATTGTTCATCGGTCAATTCCGATAAATCGTATTTTGCAAGATAGGGTTTTAGTCTTTCTTTCAATTCGTCAATCGAAAGTTTTTTGATGTATTGACCGTTCATCCAGTTCAATTTATCGTATTCAAAAATGGAGTTTGAGGATGAAATTTCGTTAATTCTGAAGTCTTTAGCGATTTCATCGACGGATTTAATTTCCTCGCCGTCGGAAGGCGACCAGCCCAAAAGTGCGACAAAGTTAATCAATGCGTCGGTCAGATAGCCTTTTTCGACAAATTCTGATACGGCGGTTGCGCCATGACGCTTTGAAAGTTTGCTTCTGTCAGGTGCCAAAATCATGCCAAGGTGTCCAAATCTCGGAACTTCTGCGCCCAAAGCCTCAAAAATCAAAATTTGCTTGAAAGTATTTGAAATATGATCCTCACCTCTTATGACATGGGATATTTTCATAAGCATGTCGTCGATTACGACCGCAAAGTTATATGTCGGTGCGCCGTTTGATTTTAAGATAACAAAATCGCCCAAAAGGTCTGTATCCACGTGCAATTCGCCTTTTACTAAATCGTCAAATTTTAAAATCGACGAATCGTGGAAAGCTTTTTGCGCTTTTGCAATGTTAAACCTTATTGCGGGTTTTCTGCCTTCTTTTCTGAGTTTTTCTTTTTCTTCATTTGTCAGATTTTCGCATTTTTTTGTATAGACATAAGGTTTTTTATTTTTAGCGGCTTCTTCTTTTTCCGCCTCAAGTTCTTCGGGGGTGCAGAAACATTCATAGGCAAAGCCTTTATCCAAGAGGATTTGAACGTATTTGGGGTAGATATCAAACCTTTCCGATTGCGTATAAGGACCGTATGGCCCACCAACATCGGGACCTTCGTCCCAATTTAAGCCCAAAGCCTTTAAGCTGTCAAAGATATTATCAATGTATGCCTGACTTGTGCGCTCAGCGTCAGTATCTTCAATTCTTAAAACAAATTTCCCGTTATTTTTTTTAGCAAATAAATAATTAAAAAGCGCTGTTCTTGCCGTACCGACGTGCAGATTACCGCTCGGGGACGGCGCAATTCTAACTCTAACTTCTGTCATAGTGTGTCCTTTCAGCAACAAGGTTATCACAAACAATTTTGCGTTTCAAGACGGATTTATGAAGTTATGTAAACATGAATTTAACGCCAAAAGCCTTATATAGCAAGGGTTTAAAAATTATGTATATATTTTCCATATAAAAAATAGCACTTTTTTTAAACAAAAAGTTTTTATATAAATATAGAAAAGGAGAATGTATGGCACGAGTTTTAATTTCAATGCCTGAGGAATTTTTAAATAAGATTGATCAGGTTGCAGACGGAGAAAATCGTTCAAGGAGCGAATTGATTAGAGAAGCTTTGCGCAGCTACATTTACAAGCAAAAGGTACGTGAGTCAACCGCAGCGGGTAAGAATGCCGATTTATTAGAGGCATTGCTGCAGTAAAGGTCGTTGGAAGATTTAGGGAATATGATAGAAGCCCCCGCCTCGGGGGCTTTTAGCATGTTGTGTTATAAGGTGAATAAGCGAATAAGTCAATTCTTGCTCGCTCGCGCTAAGTGAATAAGTGCGTTAGTTAAGTCTTTAAGTCGTTAAGACGATAAGACGTTAAGTTCTTTACTTTAATTAATAAGTAGGATGGGTGGAACAATTGTCATTCCACCCATCAATAATTTATTTATTGTGGAGTGCGACTGTTATTGGAACATGCCCCCTCGCCCCGACGAATTGACCTTCGTGCGGAGCAAAGGGAACAAGCAAG
>CANQML010000058.1 GCA_947624935.1 Candidatus Gastranaerophilales bacterium | reverse complement strand
CCCCCCCCCCCCAATGCTCATAGAGTGAGTTTCAGCGATTTCATAGGTTTAAAAAGCTTGCGGCATCTTGCCGGAGGCGAAATTGGTGTGCAAAAAATATTGCGAAGTCTTGCTCGCTTGCATTCAAAGTGAATAAGCGAATAAGCCAATAAGCGAATAAGTGCGAAACAAAATAAAAACTGAAATAAGTGTACAACAATCAAAATATAATATGTAGGTTGGGCTTTCAGCCCAACAAGAAAATGAAAGGATAAAAAAACATGACAAGAGAACTTGAAAGTAGAAAAGATTTAGTTGATGAAAAAGTATCAAGACATGACGGTAGTCAAGAAAATGCCCCCTCGCCCCGACGAAGCAATCCATATATGTAGGTTGGCATTACTATGCCAACAATAAAATTTGTCGGATTAGTAAATCCGACCTACAAAATGATTAGATGTAAAAACATAGGAGAAATTAAAATGGAACAAAACAAAAGTGTAAAAAGATTAGTTGATGAAAAAGTAACAAGACATGACGGAGATAGTGGCAATTCTCAAAGCCAGCTTAGAGTAAAGAACTTAAAGACTTATCGTCTTAACGTCTTAACGACTTTAAGAAAAGCTGCCTTCACCCTCGCCGAGACCCTGATAACCCTCGGCGTTATCGGCATTGTGGCTGCCATGACTATTCCGACGCTTATAAATAATTATCAGGAAAAAGTCACCGTAACAAAGGTCAAAAAGATGTATTCAACACTTAATCAAGCCGTCAAGCTCGCCGAAGTTGATAACGGACCTGTAATCACGTGGGATTTGCCGAAAAACGTAAACGGCGGCAGCCAAAAATTGTACGAATATTTAAAACCATATTTAAAGGTAGCAAAAGAATGCGTTGAAGATAACTCGGCAAATTGCCTTGACACAAGTTTAAAATATTATTACTTAAACGGGAGTGCGTGGAATAATTTTATTGACTATCGTAATAGAATTTATGTAAGATTTATTCTTGCAGACGGCTCCCTAATTTGGTTAAGAACTGGTTCAGATTGGTGCAACGAACTTGACTCGGGAACACTAACTTGCGGTCTGTTTTGGTATGATGTCAACGGAAAAGACAGTCCTAACAGATTGGGAAAAGATATTTTTTCGTTCTTTTTAACTCCTAAAGGAATTATTCCTCATACTGCTGATAGTTGTTATTTAAATGATCTGGGGTGGGGTTGCGCTAAGTGGATACTTGAACACGACAACATGGACTATCCTGCAACAAAACCGAGTGATGACAATTAATTTAGATTTAGTTTAAAGCCGTCAAAATTGACGGCTTTAAAAAAACTTAAATTATTTTTCAAAAAGTTTTTTACTTTCAATTACAACGGGTAGCCCCCTTACAACGCAAAGTATAATCGCTATCCATGCAACTATCATTGCGTAAGGGTTGATGAACTCAAAACCTTCAATGTGTGCCAAAATTAAAAGTACAAACGCCGCGACTTTTGCTACCGCATAAGTTATCCGCATAAACTTTGATGCGCAGATAAATTTGCCCCACTTGCTTGACTGCATTGATTTTTCGCCAAATGCTGTGTAACCTTCTGCCAGTGCCACGCTTCTTATGCTGTCGGTTGTAAACGCTCTTGTTATACATATTATAGGAAATATCGGACTTATCCAGCCCAAAACCGCAAAGATTATCCAATATGATGCCTCAACTATTCTGTCGCCCATAATGTCTATAACAGAACCTAATTTTGAAGCTTCATTGAATTTTCTTGCAACATACCCGTCCAAGCCGTCCATTGCAAAGGCAATTATTGATAATATTAATGCCCAAATATACGCAAGCGTCGAAGGTATGAATAAAAGATATATCGCAAAAAATGCGACAAAAATTCTGAATATTGAAATAAAGTTTGCCATAACTTCTCCTTAAAGATGCTGTTTTACCCTTGAAAGCCCAAAATCTACTTCATCAAGCTTTTTGGCTCTGTCACCGAGCATAATTTTTTCCGCCTGCTCTAATACACTTGTAACCATAAAACCGTTATCACCGTCAGAACGTGCTTTTTTGCCCGTTTCACAACAACTTATAAAGTGCTGGCATTCAAGCTTTAACGGCTCAATTTCCAAAATGTCGGGCGTAATTGTTTTTGTATTATCTGCCGTATAATTATCGTAAATGGTAAGTTTGTTATCGGGCAAAGTGTCATCAAGGATTGCGGTCGCTTTTGTACCTCTGACCAAAAGCTGAACATGTTTTCTCGGGGTTATCCAACTGTCTGAAATGTGTCCTATAATTCCGCCCTCAAACTCTATCCCCAAATGCGTTATATCCATAATGTCATTTCTGTCGGTAGAACTTCCTAAGGCAGAAATCACCCGCACGGGTTCTTTACCGATTACATAGCTCATCATGGAAACATCATGCGGTGCCAAATCCCACATTACGCTTCTGTCATTTTTAAAATAATTTACGTTTAATCTGTCACTTTGCGCATAGACAATATCACCCAGTGTGCCTTCTTCAATGAGCATTTTTAATCTGTTTACCGCAGGGTGGTACAAAAGCAAATGCCCCACCATCAGCACAAGCCCTTTGCTGTCCGCCAAATCTTTTAAGTCTTTTGCCTCTTTTGCAACAGTTGAAATAGGCTTTTCAACATAAACATTTTTGCCCGCTTCAAGCATTGCTTTTACCATTTTAAAATGGGTATGGCTTGGCGTTACAACAGCAACCGAGGTGATTTCCGGATTGTTAATGATATCGTGAAAATCACGTGTAATTTTTAAATCCGGATAGGACTCCTTAATCTTTGCAATGTTATCATCGTCAATGTCGCAGACGACTTCCAGAACGTTAAGATTATAAAAATTCCTTACAATATTTCGTCCCCAAAGCCCGCATCCTATTACTGCTATTTTTTGTCGTGTCATTTTGTATCCTTATTTTTAGTCTAACATAATTGGTATTAATTTTCTAATTATAAAAATATCTTAATATTTAATTGAAAAATCGTAATCCGGAATTTCAAATATTTCGTTATTTGCGTCTTTTGCAACAAATTCAAGGTAATGTTTTAAGGCGGTTTCTTTTGAATTGTTGTAAAATTCTTCGCTTATGACTTTTTTATGAAGTTCTGTTCTTTCTCCTGAATAGCAGCCCAAAACATTTGCATAACGTTCTATGTCGCACTTATTCAGCCCGCCGCCGTATGCTTTGGTTTTGGCATCCGTTCCCGACGGTCTTATTTCGATATATTTGTCCGAAAACTCCATATAGGTTCCATCCCCCACAAATTTGAGTGATTTAAGGTTTGAAAAATCAAGCTCGTGAAATGCGTCCGACAAAACTTTTTTGGCGTCTTCAAGCGTTATTATGCCCTCTCTGATTCCTATTGCAAGCGAAAGATAAAATAAATCGTTTTTGGTTCTAAGTTCTTCACCTTTGATTTTGGCTTCTTTCAACTTGTTTATATCAGGCTCGGACTCGTTATAATATGCGATATCAACCCTTGTGTCGTATCTTCCGATGATTTTATTATCTTCAAACACTTTGACAAGATTTTCGGATAAGCTTATACCTTTAAGCTTTGAAATCAAGGATGATGCGACAAGAATAGCTTCCGTTGCGCTTTTTTCTCTCATAGCTATTGCAAATCTGCCGTTTTGCGATTTAATCAAGTCTTCCGCGCCGATTATCATGCCGCCCGATTCTTCGCCCGCAAATACAAGCCGCGGGTTTTTGCCTAAATTTATTGTGTTTCCAAATACATCATCGACTTTAACTTCACAATTGTTTTTGATTTGAAGTTCGACTTTCTTCATTATATTCGCTATTTCTTTAAATCCCACAGGCACGTTTACGACTTTTACGCCGTTATTTTTTGCCCATTCATCCCATGAAAGTGCTGATGCAGTTGTTTTTATGATAAATCGGGGGTGATTATCCCACAAATTTTGCGACTTTAATTGTTTTGCCCAAAAATCCATAAGCATTAAAAACGCCTGATTTGCACTGAATAAAGTCAAAATGAGTTTATCGGAAAGTTTGATATAATCAATTCCTGCCTTTTCAAGCGTGGGAATTTTGGATATGTTTTCTGTTTGCGCAATAGTAAGCCTGTCATGGTCGGGGTCGGTTATTAAAACGGTTGTACCCTCGCTTTTTAGTTTTTCGTCGTAGTGCATTGTATCAATTACGGGGAAAAACTTTGTTCCGTCGGGCTTTTGGGCTACAACTCCCGCATCCACAGAGTAATCGTAAAACGCTTTTTCGCCTTTTGGGGTCGTGTCGTATTTGCCGATTGAGTGGAAAAACGGGTCCTCTTCAATATTGAACCATTCAAATTTATCGTCAATTTCAAGCTGTTTTAGTACCCGATTGAGTGTTCTATATGCCGAGCCGCCCACGTTTTCTATGATTATTTTTTTGTCAAAATTCTTTATTAAATCAGTGTTTTGGGCAACTCCCGATTTTAAATATTCAACGTACAAATCCACGCCGTCATTGAGCTTTTTCATAACGGTTTTGTTAATATGCTCATCACCTTTAGCGGAAAATTTTATTTCATAACTTCCGTTTTTTTCTGTTTCTTCAAAAATTTCTTTGATTTTGTTTACAAATTCAAGCGATTCTTCGGGAAGATACTGGCTGCCTTGCGAATTTAAGTCTTTTGTCGCATTTTTTACTGAAATTCCATGACTTGAGGTTATGTACTCTCCTCCCAACAAATCAAGTTTAAATGCCAAAAACGACGCAAGCCAAATTGGGATTGTGCCGTCTGAAGTTAATGTTGTAATGCCTTGTGCCGCTTGTATTCTTGATATGGCATCCAAAAATAATGCCGAATTGTAGCGAACTTCTCGCCCTGCAACTTTGACTATTTTTTTATTCGGGTATTTTTCTTTTGCAACAAGCGCTTTGGCTAAAGTTGCCAAAACTATTCCGATAAGATTTATCGGAAATCTTGTGTCTTGAGGATAAAGTATGTTTTGAGGTCCTCTAATCCCCGCCGTCGATACTTTTGCCTCTTTTGCGTAATTTTTAAACCATTCCCATAAATTCAGCCCCAAAGGGTTTGTTTTTTCATCGTAAGGAAAAAGATATTCCCTTTTTAACGTAAACCTAAATTCGTCCTCGTTTGTTAAATCTATAAGTTTTAAATTTTTAACATAATCGGGAGTTTTCTCCTCAACACTTTTAAATAATTCGTTTTCCAGTTTGTTCATAATAAACTCATTATACAGTAAAATTATTGTCATGTCTATTTTGTTGGTGTATAATTCTTTTAGGAGAAATCAATTGAAAGAAAGACGCAGTTACACAAAAAGAGAAGCTTCGGAGTACAATATTTTCCGTAAAATTTTTATGTTTCTTGTGACTAAAGTCGGTTACATGATAAGATTTAAGCTTGTTTACAGATTGAAAGTTTTTGGAAAAGAAAACATACCAAAAGATAATAAATACATAATTGCCGCAAATCACTTATCAACGCTTGATCCGCCGGTAATTTGCGCTGTTATGCCAAGGCCTGTATGTTTTATGGCAAAGCAGGAGTTGTTTGAGATAAAGATTTTAAGGTGGTGGCTCGATTGGCTGGGCGCTTTTGCGGTTAATCGCGAACATCTCGGGGCATCTACAATAAAAACCGCAAAGTCAATTAACAAAACAGAGTGGGTTTTGGGACTTTTTCCGCAAGGAACACGTCATGAGCCCGGTGAAATCGGCGAAGTGTCAAAAGGCTTTGCCAGCCTTGCAAAGGTTACAAAATGCGGGATTTTGCCTGTCGGAATTGTCGGAACTCAAGAATCTAAAATGATTCCGTTCACAGGACAAATAATAGTTAGAATAGGGGAAATTATCCCCTATAATGATAATTTGGAATTAATGGTGGAGCAATGGATTAAAGCCATTGAAAATCTTACGGGATTTAAGTATGAAAAAGGAGCTGTATGAGAAATTACAACCGACGTTATGCTAAAGAATACAACTGGATGCGTTCTCTGTTTTACTTGACGTTTTTGCATGTGGTTGTGGATAATTTTTTGAATATTTTCTACAATTACAAAATCTACGGACGTGAAAATGTGCCCAAAAATGACGGCAAATACATTTATGCGGCAAACCATGTTTCGATTTTCGACCCTCCGATTGTATCTTTTGCGACAAGAAAACTTATAGCTTTTATGGCAAAAGAAGAATTATTCAAGCCTGATGAAAAATTACAATGGCTTGTAAAGCGTCTCGGTGCTTTTGCTGTAAACCGTACAAAACCTGAAATCGCAACATTCAAGACCGTTCGCGACATTTTTACGACAAAATGGTCGCTCGGAGTTTTCCCGCAAGGCGGAACGCACCCTTACGGTCAGCTTGAAGAAATTAAAAAAGGTTTTGCGGTTATTGCAAAAAATGCAAAGGCCGATATTGTTCCGATTGCAATTGCGGGCTTTACAGGGTATCCTAAATTGAAACCTTTTACCAGACGTGAATTTCAAATCCATATCGGAAAACCGATTTCCTACAAATTAAGCGAAGAAGAAATTATAAACGAGTGGTGCAATTACATTTGTGAGCATGCCGATTATAAGATATAATAAAAACCCCTCTTGCGAGGGGTTCTTGATTTAAAGAAAGGAATTATATTTGATTTAGTTTTTCAAGAGCTGCCGTTGCGGCGTCTTGAACACCTTTGTCTTGGTCATTTTTTGCTATCGTGAACAAGGTCGTAAGGTCTTTTTTGTATTCGGGGTTTTGAATGTAGCTTAGAGCTTCAATTGCTGATGTTCTGACCATCGGATTGGGGTTGTCTTTTAACTGGTCAACTATTGTCATCGCTGCCGGAAGTTCTGTCAAAGGAACAGTCGTTCCCGTTAATTTTGCTACTTCATCACCGTAGAGTTTTTGCAGAATTGCTGATGTGAACATTGCATAACTCTTGTTTCTTTCTGCCTGTTCCATCGGGGTAATCGTTACTGCAAGTGCTTTTTCTTCATCTGAAATTTGCTGTCCTGACATCAATTTTTGTCTTGCCGCAATTTGTTCTTGCGTCGGGCCTGCAAGTTTGCTTGAATCTGTGTTAACTATATTTACTAAAGCATCAATTACTTTTGAATCCAATAATTCGGTTGCTTTTTGAGGCTCGTCTTTTACCATATTGGCAATTTCTTCCATGGTGTTTGCCTGAACTTCATAGTCAGGGTTTGTTAAACGAGCTATAAAATTGTTCAAATCTACCTGCGGTGCAGCGTCTGCAGGTTGAGCAACTTCAACTTTGGGCGCTTCTTTAGGTGCTACTTCATTAACTGCCGCAACAGAATTTAAAGGTTCAACCGGTGCTGTTTGAGCGACCGGAGCTACAGGTTCGGGAGCTACTTGTACAGCTTGTGGAGCAACCGGAGCTACAGGTTCGGGAGCTACCGGTACTGCTTGCGGAGCAATCGGTGTAACCGACGGAGCGACCGGTGCAACATTTACGGGCTCTTGTGCCGGCAAAGTTTTAGGTGGCTCGCAGGGCGGACACATCGGCGGTACATAATATGGTTGTTGAACCGCTTGCGGGTAATTGTATAATTGCGCCTGCGGATAACTATACATCGGATTTGTTACCGGTGCATACTGGGGTTGAAATTGGTTTGGTACACCCACAGACGGATTGTGAATATCAATCTTTACCGCATTGTAATTCGGCGGCGGACATGCCGGCTGCGTGTAAATCGGTTGAGTCATCTGATTGGGTAATGTTGGAACTTGTAACATTTCTTCTTCCTTTCAATAAATAATGTCTTATTCTATTCTACCGTTTAAATGCCCGTGAAGAAATGAAATTGCTATTTTTAAAAAAAATTTTAATAAATCTTAACATTATCGGGCTTAAATTCTCTTATAGTTACGATAATGAATTTTTGAACGGGATAAATGTTTATGGTATAATGTAGTAGGATGATAAAAGATAATAGTAAAAAAAGTTCAATAAGGGCAGCATTTGGCAATGCATTAAAAGAGGTGGGAGAAATCAATCCGCAGGTTGTTGTCATGGATGCTGATTTGTCCTGCTCAACCCAAACACAAATTTTTGCGAAGGCATTCCCCGACAGATTTTTCAATTGCGGTATAGCAGAACAAGATATGATTGCAACAGCGGCAGGGCTTGCAAAAGAAGGCAAAATACCTTTTGTATCAAGTTTTGCGATGTTTGTCACGGGCAGAACTTACGATCAAATCAGAAATTCTGTTTGTTATCCCGAGTTTAACGTAAAAATTATAGGTACGCATGGCGGGGTTACGGTCGGTGAGGACGGCGCAAGCCATCAGGCATTGGAAGATGTTGCCTTAATGCGCAATATTCCGCACATGACGGTCATTGTCCCTGCTGATTCCAGAGAATGCGAAGAAGTTATTAAGTATGCGGCGTTCCATGACGGTCCTATGTATATAAGACTTGCAAGAAGCAATGTGGCGGATATTTTTGGCGAAGATTATCATTTTAAAATTCATAAGGCACTTATATTAAAAGAAGGTTCGGATGTTTCGCTGTTTACTAACGGAGAAACTCTTGCTGAGGTTTTAGACGCAGCGGAAATTCTTAAAAAAGACGGTATAACTGCCGATGTAATCCATGTTCCCGTTGTAAAACCGCTTGATGTCGAAACTGTTGTTGACAGCGTTAAAAAAACAAACTTTGCCGTCACAATAGAAAACCATTCTACAATAGGCGGTTTAGGCTCGGCTGTTTGTGAAACGCTTTGCGCTCATCATCCTTGTAAAGCTTATAGAATAGGTATTCACGATGAATTTGGGCAAAGCGGCGAAGCAGGTGAATTACTTGAATATTATGGCTTGACGTCCGATAATATTGCTAAAAGAGTTAAATCTTTGTTAAAGGAAAAATTATGATTCAATTTCGAGGAGTTACAAAAAGATACGATAATGACCATTATGCGCTGAAAAATGTCAATCTTGATATTTTATCGGGGGAATTTGTCTTTATTGTAGGCGCATCGGGCGCGGGAAAATCAACGCTGATGAAGTTATTATACAGCGAAGAAAAACCAAGCGGCGGTACAGTCACAATCGGCGGAATTAATGTCGCAAATCTTTCAAACGACAGAATACCGAATTTAAGACGCTGTATGGGAATTGTGTTTCAGGATTATAAACTGCTTCAAAATTATACGGTGTTTGATAACGTTGCTTATGTCATAAGAACTTTAGGTATAAGCTCAAAAGAAATCAATGCTCGTGTTTCCGGTGCATTGAAAATAGTCGGGCTTTATGAGAAAAAGCATGCCAAGCCTTCTGAATTGTCGGGCGGTGAGCAGCAAAGAGTAGGAATTGCAAGAGCAATCGTAAACGGGCCTCCGCTTTTGATTGCAGACGAACCTACAGGAAATCTCGACCCGAAAAATTCCATGGAAATTATGCAAATTTTGGATCAAATTAACCAAAGAGGCATTACGGTTATTGTTTCAACACATGACAATGCGATGGTCGATTATTTCAGAAAACGTGTTATAACCCTTGACAACGGTGAAGTTGTCAGAGATATTCAGGCAGGTACTTATGAATAGTCAAAAAATGAAGATAAAGAAAAAGGTCAAAAAACATATTCCCAAAGATTGGCTTTGCGAGTTAAGAATTTTGTACAGAATATCAATGGAAACGTTCAACGATGTCAGAAGAACGGGGATAGTCAACCTTGTTATAATAACAACAATGGCGGCGATTTTAACGATTTTCGGTTCGTTTTTCAGAACTGCGTTGTCGGTTTCGACATTTGCGCATGAACTCGGCAACGTTCTTGAAATATCCGTTTATCTTAAACACGGAACTGATACTAACGCTGCAAAAAAACGCATAAAAGAGTTTGAAAATGTCGAGGCGGTCAAGGTTATTTCAAAAGATGTTTCCTGGACAAATCTTAAACGCGAAATGGGTTTGCCTGATATAGATAACCCTCTGCCTGATACTTTGCATGTCAAAGTTGATAAGCCAGAAAATATTGACAAAGTATTCAATAACGTAAAAGGGCTTTCAATTGTTGAAGATATGAGTTATGCACAGGATTTGGTACAAAAAATTGAAACATTAAATAAAGTTGTCAATTCAATTACGGTGGTTGTAATCATAATTATGGCGATTTTGACCATAACTATTATAAATAACACAATTCAGCTTGTAATCCAATCGAGAAAAGATGAGATTGAAATTATGCGGTTAATGGGGGTAAGCAACTGGTTTATAAGGTTCCCTTTGATTATTCAGGGTGCGTTTTACGGATTTAGCGGGTCTTTGATAGCGCTTTTCCCGTTGAATGTCGTTCAAAACGGGCTTAACAATGTCCACCAATTTTTTATGATACCAACTCCTTTGTATGCTCAAAATGTTGTTGTAATAACGATGTTTGCCATGGGCATATTGTTTGGCGCAGGCGGTAGTTTCTTATGTATTAAAAAACATTTGCAGGTATAAATGATTGACGATAATATATTATTAATAACAGATGATGAGGAGGCGGAAGAAAAAGTACTTTCAAAACTTGTGCTTTTGAGAGAAAGTGACAGTATTGCCGTATCGGATTATAAGAACGCAAAAAAACTGCTTAAAAACCCCGGGATTTCGATTGTGATTTTGCATGAATGCGAGGATAAGGAAAAAACTCTCAAGCTTATAAAATCAATTAAATCTGCGGATTATGAAATTATACTTTTGGTAAATGATTATGAGCAGACATTTATATTAAAAGCATACGATTTAGGGGTAAGCGATTATTTTTCGGTCAATTCTGATGCCTATGAGATGCTGATTAGAACAGTAAATTGTTTTAAGCAGCGTGCGCTGCGTGTTAAAAATATGCGAGATTCTGCGCTTTTAAGACAGCTTGGTGCAGTTGATGATGAAACGGGATTTTACAAATACAAGTTTTGCAAAGAGATTTTGGCGGAATTTGTGCGAGACAGTAAAGTCCAAAGCGGCATGTTTGTGGTTTTGGCGCTGGACGAGAGCAGTAAGACGAGATTTTCGGCAGATACTCTGGCAAAAGCCATTAAAAAATCCGTCAGATGCGATGATATTGTATCAATTGTAAGGGGCGGAAAATTTTACATTATTTTACCAAATATTGATAAAAATGGCGCTTTTGCAGTCGTGAACAAAGTTCAAAGTATTTTGGACGAAAATTTAATAATAAGATCAGGAGTGTGCAAAATTGCCGACAAAACTTTTGAAAGATTGGAAAAAGAAGCTTATGCCGCACTTTCCGAGGCTTGCCAGAGCAATGAAACGGTTGTATTTTTGGAAGAAAAAGCCGGAATTGAGCCTATGGATAAGCATTTCAAGCTATTTAAAAATTCTTACGACAGTAAACTTGACAAGGTCATTACGCCCGTATTTTTCAGAATGCAAAAGGCTTATGAGGAAAAATTATTCCATACAAAAATTGAGCAGTATTGTGACGAATTGCAAAGTGTATTCAGGCTAAAGCATGAAAGTCAGGAGAGTTATTTAAAGATTATTTATCCGGGGTTTGCCAAGATTATAATAAACATTGTGCATGAAGGGTTAGACAGTCCGGAAAATCGGGAAATGTCGATTAATCTTTCGGATGTTTCACAGGATATGCTGTCAAAGATTTTGGAAGATTTTATAAAAGAGTTTAAAACTGCGATAAAGGATTAAATATGGAAAGTTCGATTGTTGTAATAGATGTGCAGGAACGGCTCGTCAATGCGGTTAAGTATTCACCTGCCGATAATGTTTCAAAGCTTGTGCATGCTGCAAGGCTGCTTGACATTCCTGTAATTGTGACTGAGCAGTATCCCAAAGGGCTTGGTATGACTGTTGATGAGGTAAAATCTGAATTGGCGCAAAATTCGGTTTTGGTTGAGAAAACGGCGTTTTCGGCTTTTGAGGATATAAAACCTTATGTTAAGGGCAGAATTTATATAATGGGGATAGAGGCGCATATATGTGTATATCAAACTGTGTGTGATTTAATCGAACATGGTTATGATGTTTATGTGATAAAGGATTGCTGTGCGAGCCGTAACAAGTTTGAATTTAAGACAGGCATGGACTTGATGAGGCAGGTTGGTGCTAAGATTACATGTTTGGAAACGGTTTTATTTGAGTGCTTAAAAACTTCAAAACATGAATATTTTAAAGAGGTACAGGGGCTTATAAAGAGTCTTGACAAAAACGAATAAAATATATATAATGTACGTATGGAAGAAGAAATGCTGAAAACACAGAGTATAAGAGGAATTAAGGTGGTTACCCCCCCCCCCCAATGCTCATAGTGTGAGTTTCGGAGGTTTTATAGGTTTGAAATGCCTGCAACGACTGCGTTGGAGGCTGTTTGAAGTGAGTAAAGTAAGTAAGGTGAGTGAAGTGAGTGAGGTGTTTAATGTGCCTTCGGCACAATTAGCTTTGCATAGTAGCACACATGTCATTGCGAGCGACCAACGGGAGCGTCGCAATCGCAAGGTTGGTGGAATCCGACGACAATGCGATTACGACGTCGCTAACGCTCCTCGTAATGACAATTATTATATAGGTTGTACAACAAGAAAACGAAAGGATAGTAATATGACAAAAATGAAAAATTCAAAAGAATTAGTTAATGACACGAGTTATGACGTCCCACGTCATTGCGAGGAACGGAGTGACGAAGCAATCCATTCAATAGATTGCCGCGTCGGGCTGCGCTGCGCTTGCCCTCCTCGCAATGACGAATACCGCGGCACTTCAGGAAGAGCCCTCACCAGCGGTTGTAACACTCGTGAACTCGTGAACAACCGCAATCCTCTCCAAATCGGGAGAGGAA
>CANQML010000057.1 GCA_947624935.1 Candidatus Gastranaerophilales bacterium | reverse complement strand
CCCTTATCATTAATTAGGCTCTGTGAATTGTCGCCACACAATCCCCACCCCTTGCGGGCGGGGAAGTGGTTGTGCGAGCGAAGCGAGCTACAACCACAGGGGCGGGGTTCGCACTTGCCCATTGTGAGTGAACCCCCCACCCCAGCCCTCCCCCTCAGGTGGGGAGGGCGTGTGTTTAACTCATTTACTAATTCTTTTGCATTGTTCTGTTTTTTCATTTTGATTTCTCCTATATTGTTTATACACTTATTTCAGGTTTTATTTTGTAACGTGCTTATTCGCTTATTGGCTTATTCGCTTATTCACTTTGAATGCAAGCGAGCAAGACAACAGCTTTTTCGCACACCAATACCACCTCCGGCAAGACACCGCAAGCGTTTTAGACACATAAAATCGCCGAAACTCACTCTATGAGCATTGGGGGGGGGGGTATGCCCTCCTAACTCTCTTATACTCTGTGTTTCAAGCCATTCATCTCTCATACGTACATTATATACATTTTTGCCCGATTTGTCAAGCCATCGCCGCAAATTACCTTTTGAACGCAAAGTATTTAAATAACACATAGGTTATTACAGAAACCAAAAATATTGAAATAAACTGTGCGATGTAAGCATTATGTATAACAAAGCGCACCAAAATCTCCAGCACAACCACATTCACAAGATAACTCACAAGCCATGTCGTACAGCATTTTGCATACTCTTTAAGATAATTTCCTTTTGTTTGAAAAACAAAAACCTTTTGGTTAAAGTAAGATATAACTGACGAAAGTCCCCACTGCAGCGCAACACAAAGCTGATAATGAATTTGCCCCAGAATATACAGCGCAATTGCAAAAATGATGTAAGAAATTGCGGCGTTCAAAGCGCCAATAACCAAAAACCTTATTTTGTCGTCAAGTTTAAACCAAAAATTGCTAATACGATTTTCCAACAAGCACCTCGTGAGCTTTATTTTCAAAACCGTCGTTAAGTTGTTCCAGTGGGAATTTTCTGCCATACCTGCGGAAAAGCGCAAGCTCTATCAAGAAATCCGCAAAATGCGGGTTTTTGGGCAAGAACGACCCGTGAAGATACGTTCCGAAAACATTTTTATACCTTGCACCTTCGGTTTTGTCTTTGCCGTTGTTGCCATGACCTGTCTCAACGTAAGCCAGCGGAGTTGTTTCACCCTGTATATAAGTTAATCCGCTGTGGTTTTCAAACCCGACAAGCGTATTTGGTTCAACAATATCTGTTTTTGCCGTAACATTACCGATAAAGCGCTTTTTGCCCGCAACGGTGTAAGCATCCAAAAGCGAAATCCCAAGAAGTTTTTCTTTGTCATGCGGCTGATAATAATGTCCAAAAAGCTGATACCCGCCGCAAATTCCTAAAAACACAGCGCCTAAATCACGCTCTGACAATAAAAACTCTTTGTTTTTGTAAAGCTCATGCGCAACATCCTCTTGCTGTTTGTCCTGCCCGCCGCCGATAAAATAAAGGTCATGGGATGTGATTTTGTCGCCGATATTGATTTCTTCAAACTCGACCTCTATCCCGCGCCATTCACAGCGTTTTTTTAAGGTGATTATGTTTCCGATATCACCGTACAAATTTAATAACTTCGGATATAAATGCGCAATTGAAATCTTCATTACTTAATTATATCACAGACTTGAAAGTTAAGAACGATTAATATAACATCAAGATATGATAGATACGCATTCTCATATAGATATGCTGGAAAATCCCGAACAAGCAGTCGAAACGGCTGCCGCACTTGGTGTTGAGGCAATAATCTTACCTTGCGCTTACCCCAAAGACATTGATAAAATTTTTGACCTGACACAAAAATTTGAAAATGTTTACGGCTTACTCGGGGTTCACCCCTCAGAAGCCAAGGATTGGGAAGATACTTTAATTGAAAAGATTAAACTTTATGCTCAAAACCCGAAAATCAAAGGCATTGGCGAAATCGGGCTGGATTACTATTGGGATAAAAGTTTTAACGATATACAAAAAGAAGTTTTTATAAAGCAAATCGAGCTTGCAAACGAGCTTAATCTGCCGATTTGCGTACACGATAGAGATGCCCACAAAGACACCTTTGACATCTTAAAATCGCACAATAAAACTTCAAAAGTTGTAATGCACTGTTTTTCGGGAAGTGTTGAATTTGCAAAAGAATGTGTCAAAGAGGGTTGGTATTTGGCATTAGGCGGGGTTGTAACTTTTAAAAACGCAGTCAAAACAAAAGAAGTTGCAAAAGAAATTCCACTTGAAAATCTGCTCATAGAAACCGATGCGCCCTATCTCACGCCCGTTCCGCACAGGGGAAAAGAAAACCGCCCCGAATATGTACGATTTGTGGCAGAAGAAATTGCCAAAATCAGAGAAGTTTCGTTTGAAGAAATCGACAAAATCACAACCCGAAATGCAAAAAAGGTCTACAATTTATGAAAAAAGAACGTTTAGACAAATATTTAACCGACTTAGGGTATTTTGAAACCAAAAGTAAAGCGTCATCGGCAATTATGGCGGGAAACGTCAAAATTAACGATGAATACATTACAAAATCGGGCTATCAGATAAATGTTGAAAAAGAATACGATATAAGCGTTAAATCCATGCCTTACGTGTCACGCGGAGGATTTAAGCTTAAAAAAGCGCTTGACGCTTTTAACTATGATGTCACAGGCAGAATTTGCCTTGATGCGGGCGCATCAACAGGCGGATTTACGGATTGTTTACTTCAAAGCGGAGCTGAATTTGTTTATGCGGTTGATGTCGGATACGGTCAGCTTGATTGGAAAATCCGCTCGGACAAACGTGTTAAGGTGATTGAAAAGACTAATTTAAAACTGTGTAAGCCCGAAGATATATACGCAGAAAACGACATCCGCGCCGATTTACTGGTAAGCGATTTGTCTTTTATATCGCTTACAAAAGTCCTTCAAAACCTCAAAACGCTTCTCGCTCCTCGATTTCACGAGATGATTTGTCTTATAAAACCGCAATTTGAGGCGGGAAAAGACAAAGTTGAAAAAGGCGGGGTTGTTAAAGACAAAAAAGTCCACAAAGACGTTATACAAAATGTAATAACCTGCGCAAAAGATTTGGGATACAATATAAAAGGATTGACCTATTCTTCAATCAAAGGCCCCTCGGGCAACATTGAATACCTCATCTGGCTTGGCAAAGGCGAAGATGATTTCGATATAGCAAAAACCGTTGATGAAGCTTTTAACGTGTTGTAGGCAGTTCAACGTTTTTCAAAGCAGGATTGACATCTATATACTTAAATATATTCAAAACAATTCCCGGCTGAAAATAATAACTGTTATTTGCAGGAGTAATTTTCAACATAGAAGTTTTCCCGTCGAGTTTAACGACCTGAGCAAGAAACGGTTTATTTACCGCATTAAACAGTATATAACCCGACTTTGACTGTATTTCGGTTATTTGAAACCTGTTGGCATTGATACTTGCAATCGTTAAATAAAAAAGATTTTGCAAATCAATATTATAAGTTTTTACGCACTGCTCGTAAGACACATTTTGAGGTGTTACAAGCGTACTCAACGAAGCTTCCTGAGCGCAGGCAATATTTGTCAATAATAAAAAAGTCAATAAAAAACGTTTCATAAAAATATTATAAAAGCTAATTTTAAATAATGCAAAAAACTTTACATTAATTCCTGCCAGGTACTGCCTATTCGAATACCGACCAAAAGAGGCACCTTAAGCGGCTGATTCAATTCCATTGCCTGCGTTACAATTTGTTTCAGAATTTCGACTTCATCCTTGTAAGCTTCCAATACAAGTTCATCATGCACCTGTATAATTAATTTCGATTTCAAATTCATTGAAATAAGCTGCTTTTTTAAATCAATCATTGCAATCTTAATCAAATCAGCAGCCGAGCCTTGCATAGGCTGATTTATCGCTGCACGTTTTGCAAATTCTCTTATATTTGAGCTGGTGCTGTTAAATTCCGTAAATAAATACCGTTTTCTGCCAAATATAGTTTGAACATACCCGTTTTCAGCAACAAAATTGACCATGTCTTCTGTATAAGTTTTGACTTTTGGATAGGTTTCAAAATATCTGGTAATAAACGAATCCGCATCTTCCATTGAAATCCCAAGCGCACGTGACAAACCGAATTTACTCTGCCCGTAAACTATCCCGAAATTGACGGCCTTTGCTTTGTAGCGCATTTGCTTTGTAACTTCCTCCGTCGGCACATTGAAAATCTTTGATGCGGTAAGCGTATGAACATCAACTCCGGATTTGAAAGCTGCAATAAGGTTTTCATCACCCGAAACATGCGCTAAAAGTCTCAATTCTATTTGAGAATAATCGGCTGACATAATAAGTGCATTTTCTCTGTCTGAGGGCACAAAAGCTTTTCTTATTTTATTACCGTCCTCAGTTCTCACAGGGATATTTTGCAAGTTCGGATACGAAGATGAAAGCCGTCCGGTAGCAGTTATAGTTTGGTTATATGTAGAGTGAATTTTGTGGTCTTTCGGGTTAATAAGCTCGGGCAAAGTGTCCGTGTATGTTGATTTTAGCTTGGCGAACTTTCTGTAGGCAAGTATAAGCTTTGCGATTTCGTGTTCTTGCGCAAGTTCCTCCAAAATCTCTGCACCGGTGGAAAATCCTGCCTTACCAATCTTGCGAGGATATTTTATTTTTAATTTTTCATACAAAATGCTGCTGACCTGCTTTGGAGAAACGATGTTGAACGCTTCACCCGCAATATTATATATTTGAAATTCAATTGTCCTGAGCGAATCACTCATACTCTTTGATAACTCGTCAAGATATTCAACATCAATTGCCACACCGTCACATTCCATATCCGCAAGAACAATCGCAACCGGAACTTCTATGTTATATAGAATATCAGTTTCTTTTTCATCCAACTTGTTTATCCAGTACGCCGTCAATTCAAAAACAGTCGCTAAAACATCGGAAAGAAACGTGTTTGCATTTTCAACAGATATGTCTACAATAGACATATTCGTAATAGAATTTCTCTCTAACGGAATATAATCATTTAAAACATGCTCAATGTTTTCAAACGCCTGTATGTCCAAATTGTGATTACGTTTGGTATCGCAAACGTAACTTGCAAGCATAGTGTCAAAAATTAATCCCTTACACTCGATTGATAGTGCTCTTAAAAAGTTGTATTCACCTTTTATATCATGCGCAACCTTTTTTATATTCTCATCTTCAAAAATCGGTTTCAGCGCATTTACCACATCTTGCTTTTTTAACTGGTTGTCCGAATAATGCCCGACCGGAATGTAAAAAGTATGCGTAGTATGATTATTATCAGCGTAATGAACCCTTTCATCCGCAGTAAAATTATCATTATAAGCCAAGGCAATACCGCCGAGAAAATTATCGCAAACATCTTTAAAATAGCCTTCTACTCTAAAAGAAATAATTGATTTTGTCTTAAGCGTCTCGGTCAAATCGTACAAATCTTTGATATCAGTTATAATTTTGGATTGCAATTTAATTTCTTTTTTATTAATTTCAGCTTTTACTGCATCCGAAAACAGCCCGAGCTGCACCTGTCCTGCCTGCGGCATAAGCATATCAAACCCGCCGCCTGGTTTGGTTGCATTTTTGTTAAATGCCGAAATAATAATATCTATGTTTTTTAAAAAACTGTAAAATTGAAGTTTTTTCAAAAAAGGTGTAACCTTTGCCGCATCCGGAAGCACAATTTTAGTTTGCTCAAAGTCAAAATCAATGTCAACATCTCTTACAATCGTTGCCAAAAAGTAACTGAGTTCAGCCGTTTCCAAATTTTCGGTTAATAATTGTTTTACCTTACATTCTTTCATCTGTGGCAAACATTTAATCAAATTTTGGAAGCTGCCATATTCAGTAAGAAGTTTTACGGCAGTCTTTTCACCGATGCCCCTTACGCCCGGAATGTTATCCGACGAATCACCGCAAAGAGCTTTATAATCTATCACTTGATTTGGATAAACACTCATTTTTTCATATACTTTATCCCAATCAAATTCCGCCAAAACACCCTTTGAGGGCAAAATGACTTTTACACAGCCCTCCTTATCAACAAGTTGAAAAGCATCTCTATCACCTGTCAGAATGTAAATTTTATGCCCGAGTTCACATGCTTTTTTAGATATCGTTCCGATAACATCATCTGCCTCGTACCCCTCTTTAGAATAAACCGGTATATTGAAAGCCTTTAACCCTTCATAAATCAAATTCATTTGCGTGCGCATATTATCAGGCATAGCTTCACGATTGGCTTTATAATCCTCATATTTTTCGACCCTAAATGTACGATGGCTTACATCAAACGCAACACAAATCGCATCAGGCTGAAGGTTTTTATTTTTTAACACGTCAAAAATGGCTTTAAAAAAACCGTAAACAGCCCACGTAGGCTGCCCGTCAGATGTTCGCATATTCGTGCGTTCCAGTGCAAAATACTGTCTGAATGCCAAAGCATGTCCGTCGATTAAAATTAAATTTTTAGTGTTTTCCATAGTCCCTAAGCAATAATTTCTTCGCCATCAATACGTTTTGTGGGAAGTTGTATAAGTTCACCCGAATGCCTGTTTTTGACGGCATCGGCAGTTACAACATATTTATCTATGTTGTTTTTCGTCGGAACTTCATACATGACATCAAGCATTATTTCTTCAACGATTGATCTTAATGCTCTGGCGCCTGTCTTACGTTTCATAGCCTCTTGCGCAATCAAATCTATAGCCTCGGGTTCAAATTCCAAATCAACACCGTCCATCTTCATCAAACATTGATACTGTTTGACAATAGCATTTTTCGGCTCGGTTAAAATCATTTTCAAAGTTTTTTCGTTCAATTGATCCAAAACGGCATAAGTCGGAATACGTCCGATAAATTCCGGAATTAAACCGAATTTTAACAAATCATCAGGCTGAAGTTTTTTAAGCAATTTATTGGCATTAGCCTCTCTTTCAGCTTGTGACATCGGGGCTTTTGCACCAAATCCGACCGTATTGCCTTCACCTGCTCTGCGTTCAACAATCTTTTCCAGACCGACAAACGCACCGCCTACTATGAACAATATATTGCTTGTGTCGATTTCTATAAATTCCTGATGTGGATGCTTTCTGCCGCCTTGAGGCGGAACATGTGCAACAGTACCTTCTATCATCTTTAATAAAGCCTGTTGAACGCCCTCACCTGATACATCACGGGTAATTGATGTATTTTCGGATTTTCTTGAAATTTTATCAATTTCATCAATATAAATAATTCCACGTTCAGCTTTTGACGAATCGAAATCAGCGTTTTGGTATAACCTTAACAAAATATTTTCAACATCATCGCCGACATAACCTGCCTCTGTTAACGTGGTCGCATCTGCAACCGCAAACGGAACATCAAGCAGTTTTGCAAGAGTTTGTGCCAAAAGCGTTTTACCCGAACCTGTCGGGCCTACAAGCAAAATGTTTGATTTTTGTATCTCAACATTTTCTTTTAAATTAACCGATTTATTGTGTTTTAGACGCTTGTAGTGGTTATATACGGCAACAGCCAAAACTTTTTTTGCTTCATCCTGCCCGACTATATATTCGTCTAAATAAGCCTTAATTTCATGCGGTTTTGGAATAGGTTTTTCGCCTGCTTTTTCATCGGTTTCTTCTTTGTCTTTACCTTCAAAAAATTCCTCATCCAAAATCTCGTTGCATAATTCAACGCACTCATCACAAATATAAACTTCGGGTCCGGCAATCAGTTTTTTAACCTGATCTTGGGATTTACCGCAAAATGAACATTTTAATCTGCTGTCGTCGTGTTTTGGCATTTCAATCTCCGATTATTTTACAACATCTCTTGTTACAACTTTATCAATCATACCGTATTCAAGAGCCTCTTGAGGTGTCATGATATAGTCACGATCGGTATCTTTTTCAATCTTTTTGAGTGACTGACCCGTATTTGATGCAAGTATTTCATTCAAGCTTTTCTTAATTCTGATGATTTCAGCGGCTTGAATTTCAATATCTGTTGCCTGACCTTGCGCACCGCCTAAAGGCTGGTGGATTAAAACTCTTGAATGCGGAAGCGCAAGCCTTTTGCCTTTAGCACCTGATGATAACAAAAATGCGCCCATAGATGCAGCCTGCCCCAAACAAATTGTCGAAACATCCGCTCTGATATGCTGCATAGTGTCATAAATTGCAAAGCCTGCCGTTACGCTGCCGCCGGGGCTGTTTATGTAAAGCATAATATCTTTTTCAGGGTTTTCACTGTCAAGCAATAGCATTTGAGCCACAACAAGATTTGCGACCATATCGTCTATCGGAGTACCGAGAAATATTATTCTTTCTCTGAGAAGTCTTGAAAAAATATCAAAAGAACGTTCTCCTCTACTTGACTGTTCAATTACCACAGGTACAAAACTCATGATTATATCCTTTCTTCTACATTATAACTTCTTATCTATTTTGTTTCCACTTTGTCAACAATTTCAACGGTATTATGTTCAACAAGAAAATCTCTGACCTTGTCGCTCAAAGCCTGCTGGGAAATTGACCCGAGCATTTCGGGTGAATGTCCGAGCTGTTTTATGATATCCTGCTGCTGCATACCGTACATCGCTGCCAACTGTGCAAACTTTTGCTGTATGTCTTTTTGCTCAAGTTTCAAATCTTCCGTTTTCGCAATTTTATCTATTACAAGCGAATTTTTAATTCTGCTGACCGCATCGGTTTTTAAGGTTTCAGCCAAATGGTCTTCGCCTTGAGCTTTTACCAACGCATCCCAGTCAAGACCTTGGTATGAAAGACGCTGTTTGTATTCTGCCTTTAGAGATTCAACTTCCCTGTCTATCATACTTTGAGGTATCTCAACACTTGACGATTCAATCACGGTTTTAAAAATTTCATTTTCGCTGTTTTGCTTGTTGGTTCTTTCTCTTTGTTCCGCCAAGTACTTGTCGATATCAGCTTTCAAGTCATCGACTGTTTTGAAAGGACCCACTTTTTGCGCAAAAGAATCATTTAATTCGGGCAATTTGCGTTCCTTTATCTCGTGAAGTTTTATTTTAAATACAGCCGGTTTACCTTTGAGTTTTTCGTCATGATATTCTTCGGGGAAATTGACGTTTATTTCAAATTCGTCGCCGGCGTTTTTACCGACAATCTGTTCTGCAAAACCGGGAATGAAATTTGAATTACCCAAATCTAAAGAGTAATTTTTACCTTCGCCGCCTGCTATTTTTTCGCCGTCAACAAGGCCTTCAAAGTCAATAACGGCTATATCGTTATTGCCAGCCGCTCTGTCCGTTACGGTTTCGGTCGATGCGTGCTGTTTTAAAAGATTGTCAATAGATTTTTGCTTCGCATCTGCAGGTATCGGAGAATCTTCAACTTTTAATTTCAAACCTTTATATTCACCTAAAGTGACGTCAGGTCTTGTTTCAACTCTCACATTCAGTTTTAAATCTTTGCCATATTCAAAATCGAACGAAGTTATTGAAGGCTGGGTAATCACATCAAGCTTATTTTCATCAATCGCTTGAGCAATACTACGGGGTGCCAAATTTTCAATCGCCTCGATTTTTATTCTTTCTGTGCCTACATGCTTTTCTATTATAGCACGGGGAGCTTTCCCTTTTCTAAACCCGTCGATATTGACGTGCTGGGATATGTTGCTAACTGCCCTTTCATAAGCCGCTACAGCCTCTTTTGCAGGAATAGTAAGCTCCATATCAATAACATTTTCATTTCCGTTTTTCAAATTAACTTTCATAATCTCATTCCTATCTTTTCAAATTATACACAAAAAATGTTAATATGCAAGTCATACAAAGGTATGAAATATAATAACAACGGTATTCGATTGTAAAATAAAACGGCATGACACAAATCTATGATATAATTAACATCATGGTAAGAATTATAAACAGCAAAAATGTGGATAAGATAGCAAGTTTTGTATACGGAGTGCTTCGGATACAGAAGTTTTTTACACATATAATTGAAATTAACAACCCGCTAAAAGTGCCATGTATTTATGCAATGTGGCATGAAAACCAATTTTGCATCCATGGAATTGAGGACAAGGCGCATTTAAATGTATTAATCAGCAACTCGGCAGACGGTGAAATTATTGCAAGAGCTGTTGAAAAATGGGGATTTCGGGTCGTCAGAGGCTCATCAAACAGAAAAGGCTGCGTAACTTCCACGATGCAATTAATTTCGAGAATAAAAGAGGGTGAATGTGCAGCGCTTATGGTTGACGGGCCGCACGGACCTTTGCACAAAGTCAAAGGCGGTGTAATAACACTTGCAAGAGAAACAGGCGCTCCGATTATTCCAATGCACTGGTTTTCAAGAGAAAAGACCTTTGTAACCCTTCCTTCGTGGGACAAGATGAAAACCCCGCTGTTAAACTGTCACATAATAAACCTTTACGGAGAGCCTATATACGTAAGTAAAGACGACAAAGACGAAGATATAGCTTCCCGTATAAAATCATCTTTGGAAGAATTGGAAAAACTTGCTCCCGCAGAATTTGACAAAGCAAAGAAGAACAAATTATGGAAAAAATAAACATATCTGCCGTTCAAATGAACGCTAAACTCGGGGATAAAAAATTAAACAATGAAAAAGTACAAAAACTTACGGCAAATATAAAAAATACCGATGTGATAATTCTGCCCGAGGTCTTTAATATCGGCTGGGATTGCGATTTGTTTGAAAATATGGCAGAAGACATTGAAAACAGTCCTACTTTGGAGTTTTTAAAACAGCTTGCAAAAGAAAAGCATGCAAACATAATCGGCGGAAGCTTCATAAGCAGACAAAAAGAAAGACTTTATAATACATGCCCCGTAATCGACAGGTTAGGAAATGTCAAAGCGATTTACAACAAAAACCACCTTTTCACATACTACGGGTGCGAAAAAGGCAAATGTATAACAGCAGGTGCTTCACCCGTTATGGTCAATTTGGAAGGTGTAAAATTCGGTTTGACTTTATGTTATGACATAAGGTTTCCCGAGATTTACAGAGCTTATAGAAAAGCAGGCGCAGACATCTTGGTCAACTGCGCCGCATGGGCATCGACAAAACCCGTCCAGTGGCAAGTTATGACTAAATCCCGTGCCGTTGAAAATCAAACTTTTACGGTTGCGGTTAACCAATACGGGCTAATGAAAAATAGTGAATATAACCTTGGACATTCAAGAATTATTGATTATAATGGAGGTGTAATATCAGAAATTCTTGAAGGCGAAGGGATTATACAAGCCTGCTTAAATTTAAACGAAATGTACGAATTTAGGGAAAAATGTACGATATTAAAAGATTTAAAAGAGTCTTACGAGGTAATATGTATAGAATAATAAGCTTAATCATTACGGTTTTTCTAACAATACAAGCGGGATATTGTGCAAGTATAGACAAAGAAATTTTAAACTCCGGTATAAATAAAAGCGCAATATCGGTTTCTGTAAGAGATTTGGAAACAGGTCGGGTTTTGTACTCATACAACGATAAAAAGCCTATGAACCCCGCATCAACACTAAAAGCCGTCACTTTTGCATCCGCATTAAACGAACTTGGAACAGATTTTGAATTTACAACCGCATTATACAAAACAAGCGACAACGGTTTGTTTTTAAAACTTACAGCAGACCCGTTTTTGAAGTCGGGCGATTTAAAAAATCTTATGCAAACCGCAAAGGATAAAAAAATAATTGAACCTAAGTATTTTAAAATAGACGATACAATAACAGACAATGTTGAATGGGGTGAAGGCTGGCAGTGGGATGACGATTTGAACCCATTGATGCCAAAATTCAGCGCATACAATTTGGACGGGAATTTGCTTACAATATCTGCAACGCCGACAACAAAAGGCGCGCCCGCACAAATTACCACCTCTGTTTTTTACCCGATAACTTTTGTAAATTTGGTAAAAACGGGAGATTATAATGAGGTAAAACTAAGCCGCAACAACAGTATTGCACCTGATGTTTTAAAACTTGAAGGTACGGTTGACAAAAAAACGGATTTAAAAGTTCCGGTAAATAACCCCAAAAGATATTTTATGATGCGGCTTGAAGATGCAATTCGTGACGCGAAAATCGAGTATTACAAAGGATTTGATTTTGCAAAACTGCCGGAAAAAAATATTTATTTAATTGATAAAAAAACGACGCCGATAACTGATGCAGCAGATGCGATTTTAAAAGAGAGCAACAATATGGCAGCGGAAAGCGTATTCAAAATTGCCGGAGGCAAAAGTGCAAACTCCACAGGCAATGCAAAAAATGCCGTTGAAATGCTAAAATCATATTGCAAAAAGCTGAATGTAAATTCCGATGATATAAAAGTAGTGGACGGAAGCGGAGTTTCAAAAAACAATCTTGTGACCGCAGATTTTATGACGGAATTTTTAACGGCACAATACAAAAATTTCCCCGAATACAAAGAAATGCTTGCAAAGCCTGATGAAGGAACTTTGCAAAACAGAATGCTATATTTTGGGGAAAGTTTGAGAGCAAAAACGGGCACATTATCTGATGTAAGTGCAATTACGGGGTATTTAACCACCTCGCGCGGCAGAGTTTGCGTATTTGATATAATGATTAACGATGCCAAATCAAAGCCGTCAGATAAAAAAATGCTTGAAGAATATATCTTAAGAGCCGTTAATACGGGATTTTAGCGGCAAGCCACATAAAGTCATTAAGTCGATAAGTCGTTAAGTCTTTAAGTTCTTTACAAAGCGAATAAGTTAATAAGCCAATAAGCGAATAAGTGCGTTAATAAAGTCGTT
>CANQML010000056.1 GCA_947624935.1 Candidatus Gastranaerophilales bacterium | reverse complement strand
TATCTTGGATATGAAAAATATAACGATACTGAGATAAGTGTCGGCTGGGATATAAATGTAGATAAAAATATCTATGATATAACAATTATTACCGATAAATAAAAGAATTATTTAAATATTAAAAACAACCTCTATGAGGTTTAGTTGTGTTACTGATAAATCAGAAATGCCTTTAAACGGCATTGACTAAGACAATCTTATGAAATACAAACTTTTAAAAGCGCAGCGGGAGTTTTTGGAAATCCCGCACAACTATAATTTGGATGTGGCTGTGTATCAAGGCGGGTACGGCTCAGGTAAAACCTTTGCAGGCTCGCTTTTGGGTATTTTGCTTTGTCTGAAATTCCCCGGCATTCAAGGGCTTGTCGGGGCGCAAACCTATACGCTTGTGCGCGATACCACGCTGCAAAGTTATTTTGAACATCTTGATAATATGAATTTGGGGCAAGACTATGAATGGTCAAACTCTTTGCAAAAACTCACTTTCAAAAACGGCTCTCAAATCCTTTTCAGGCACTTTGATGAGCCAAACAAGCTCAAATCTTTGAACCTCGGGTTTGTGGAAATTGAAGAAATGTCCGATATTCCTTACGACACTTTTAAGATGCTTTTAGCGAGAATGCGGCAAAAACCCCGTAAAGAATGGAAAAATTTCACTTACAGAATTTTCGCTCACACAAACCCCGAACCGCAAAAAGGGTGGGTTTACAAAACTTTTATGCTTAATCCTCCGCCAAATTACAGGCTTATAACAGCTCCTACAACCCAGAATATTTATCTGCCCGAGGGGTTTTGTGATGAGTTGAAAAAGCTTTATGATGAGGAATATTACAACATTTATGTCCTTGCAAAAAACGGGAATTACAACAGCGGGCTTGTTATAAAAGATTTTACCGATGAAAATGTAAAAGATATAACCTATCAACCTGATATGGATTTGCATATAAGCTGTGATTTTAACGTTGACCCGATGTGCTGGGTTTTAGCACACAAAACCGACGACAAAGTTTTTTATTTTGACGAAATAGTTTTGGAAAACACAACGACTGCAAAGGCTTGTGAAGAATTTTGCCGAAGATACCCCGCCCACAGAGGCAAAGTAATTGTAAACGGTGACGCTTCGGGGGATAACAGAAGTTGCACAAGCGAATACACAAATTATGTAATTATAAAGAAAAAGCTTGCAAAGTACGGTTACGATGCGGATATAAGAATTAAAGCTTTCAATCCGCCGATTAAAAACCGTATTGCGGCATTTAACGCGAAAATCAAAAACGCCGACGGCGACATTTGTTTGTATGTTGACAAAAAATGTGAAAAACTTTTGTACAATATTTATAATCTGAAATACAAAGAAGGCACGTCAAGAATTGACATTCCGACCTATACGCAGATTAAACAGAGCAAAGAGCTGAAATTTTTATCCCACCCGATAGATGCGGCATCCTATCTTGTGGATTTTTACTGGCCGATTACGTTATAAAACTTATGGAAAATTTACTGCACTATTCACCTATAATAATTGCGATTATGGTTTTTTTAATCCAGCAGAGAATTGTTGTTACTCCTGAACAGCTTGAGAAAAAGCACAGGGAAATCTTAGATGATGTTGAAGAAAAATTTGTAACTCTCAACAGTTTTAAGGATTTAAAAGAGCAATTCAGCGAGATGAAGGAAAAAATCGACAAAATATACGACTGCATAATTGCCGTAAAATAATTGTAAATATTTGTTACAAAAAAGTTGGGATATTTTAAAGTTTTCAAGCTAAAAAGCCGTTAACCAACATGTATAAAAGTCGAAAGGAAACCCTATGGGATTGGCGGCATCACAAGCGAGATTTTTAGCTTTAACGGCAAGGAAAGCTGATTGCGAGTTTCAATCAATGAAAGTTGCGCAGCAAAAACTTTCTGTTACGCGTGAATTATCTGAAATTTCGGAAGAATACAAAAATGCCATGAATGCTACCAAGCTTGTATGGAATTTTGACGGAGAAAGTTCGTATGATCTTTCTTATGGCATATTAATGACACCGACGATAATGAACAATTTTGACCCGTATTTGGTAACGACCAGAACGGGCGCTGTTGTACTCAATTCTCAACTTGCGAGTGCTGCGGCTATTATTTCGCCAAGCGGTGCTCCGGTAGCAAGAAGCACGGACAATTACAGGAAATTCATTGAACAGCTTGTTGTTGCAGGTTTGATAGGTGAGAATTTAAGAGATGAGATTATAAAAAAAGATGTTACAAACAAAGAATATAGCCCCAATGTCGGATACGGTGCAAAACCCAAGGACAAGGATGTTGATTCAAGCAATCTTATCGGTTTGGCTTACAGATTCAAAGATGTCAAATTAGATGATGTAATGAGCGGTTTTATCACTTCCGGCAATGATGCTGATGAGTATGTAACTTATGATGATAAGAAAGTTTATATCTATAAGAATAACCAAAAGTTATCGGCAAAAGATATCAAAGAACTTACGGTACAAGATATACTGAATAATAATGTTGTAGTTGTAACAGAGCTTGCGGACGAGAGCGAGACTGCGGCTTATAATAATGACTTTGTAGAAACATTATTGAATAGATTGGTTGGACAAGATGCATCTTACACAGGAAAGACTTTTGAAGATGTTTTAGGTACTGATGCCGTGGCAAAGCAAGCTTTAACTCAGGCTTTGTTTGAGACACAGCAGGATTTTTGCACGTCAACCAATGTGGTCGAAAAAAGCGGAGGCAAGCTTAGGCTAGATTCACGACTTGAGGAAGCCCGAAAAGAGGCAAAAGATTACAACGCTTCAGTATGGTATAAAGTGGATAGTCCATTAAAATTAAAAGGCGAAAACAAACACAGTGTTATTGCTGTTGATTTGAACAACCTTTTTGGAAGTTTATTAACTTATATGGATTTGTTCATGAATGGGTTCACGGCAGAAGATTATAAAGTTAACCAAAAAAAATCGGTATCAAATCTGGTAACTGATGATTTGGCGTATGAATATTTGTTCACTCAGGGTGAAGGCGGCAGCGAGTTATCAAACGAAATCCTTATGAAAAGTGATTTCTATATGAAATTGTTTAACAATATTTGTATAAACGGCTGGGTAAAAAACGATGACGTTGATAACAACAAATATCTTGAACAAATGCTCAAAAACGGCACATTTTTCCTATCATCAATTGCACCTGACGGTTACTTCTATCAGGAAAGATATAACGAACACAGCAGCGCAATAGGTCTTAACGACGAAACTTCGATTGTCATTGAGGTTAAAGACGAAGACGCTATCGCTCAAGCCGAAGCGGAATTTTCAGCTAAAAAAATCAAATTAACTTACAAAGAAGATAAATTAGACATTGAAATGAAAAACCTCGATGCGGAAATTTCTTCAATCACAACAGAGTATGATTCGGTTAAAAACCTAATCAGCAAGAACGTTGAAAAAGTATTTACAATGTTTCAATAATTAATTCTTCATTAAGTAATACAAATTTCCCCTTTTTTATGTTACGATTTAACATATAAAAGAAATGAGGGAAAATGCTTAGTTTGCTTTATAAATTATTGGGAGATCCAAACGAGAAGAAAATAAAGCACATGATGGGGATTGTAGAACACATCAATGCTTTAGAACCGCAGTTTGCCGAAATGTCAGATGAAGAACTTCGTGCAAAAACTGACGAATTTAAGAAAATACTTTCAAAACGACCGACATCTGATGACTTTAGAACAGACAGACGTCTGGAAAAAGAGGCACTGGATAAAATTTTGCCTGAGGCTTTTGCAACTGTCAGAGAGGCAGGCAAACGCGTGCTTAATATGCGACATTTTGACGTTCAGTTAATCGGCGGGTATTTTTTGCATAACGGTCACATCGCAGAGATGAGAACCGGTGAAGGTAAAACGCTTGTTGCAACACTTCCCGCTTATCTTAACGCGCTGACGGGCAAAGGCGTTCACATAATTACCGTAAACGATTATCTTGCAAAACGTGACAGCGAATGGATGGGTAAAATTTACAAATTTTTGGGATTGTCTGTCGGCGTGATTTTATCGGGCGGCTACAACACGGAAAGTTTTGAGGCAAAGCGCGCCGCATACAATTGCGACATCACTTACGGCACAAATAACGAGTTTGGGTTTGATTATTTGCGTGATAATATGGCTGGAAGTCTTGAAATGCTTGTTCAAAGACCCTATAATTATGCAATAATCGACGAAGTAGACAGCATTTTGATAGATGAGGCAAGAACTCCTCTAATCATAAGCGGCAGACTTGAAAAATCCGCCGAAACCTACAGGCTTATGGCTCAAATCGCACCTCAAATGGAAAAAATTAAAGATTACGAGGTTGACGAAAAGAACAAAAACATCATTTTAACCGAAGAAGGTATTGACCATGCGCAGGAATTACTTAACATTAACGACCTTTTCGACATCAATACCCAATATGCACATCATCTTTTGCAAGCCCTAAAAGCAAAAGAATTATTTATCAAAGACACGGATTACGTTATAAAAGACGGCGAAGTTATGATTGTTGACGAATTTACAGGCAGAATTATGGAAGGCAGACGTTGGTCTGACGGACTTCATCAGGCTATTGAGGCTAAAGAAGGCGTTCAAATCCAAGATGAAACCCAAACTTTAGCAAGCATAACTTTCCAAAATCTTTTCAGACTTTACCCGAAACTTGCGGGCATGACAGGTACCGCAATGACGGAAGAAGCCGAATTTGGCAAGATTTACAACCTTGAAGTCACGACAATTCCAACAAATAAACCCGATATAAGAATAAATTATCCCGACGTAATTTATAAGACTGAAAAAGTCAAATACGATGCGGTTGTAGAAGACATTATACAAATGCACAAAATCGGCAGACCTGTTTTGGTCGGAACAATAAGTATCGAAAAATCCGAATATGTTTCATCTCTGCTTAAAAAACGAGGGATAAAACACAACGTATTAAACGCAAAACAGCACGAACGTGAGGCATACATTATCGCACAAGCAGGCAGAGTGGGCGCGGTTACGATTGCAACCAACATGGCAGGGCGCGGAACTGATATTCTTTTAGGCGGTAACGCTGAATTTTTGGCAAAAGAGGCTTTGGACAAAAAAGGTATAAGCCCCGAATCACCCGATTACGAACAGCAAAAAGAAATTGCCTTGAAAGAGGCGCGCGAACTTACCGAAAAAGAACATCAACAGGTGGTTGAGGCAGGCGGACTCCACGTAATCGGAACGGAGCGTCACGAATCAAGACGTATTGATAACCAATTGAGAGGTCGTGCCGCAAGACAGGGCGATCCGGGGTCAACAAGATTTTTCTTGTCTTTGGAAGACAATTTGATGAGAATTTTCGGCGGTGAAAAAATTACCGCATTAATGAATATGCTCAATGTCGAAGAAACCATGGCGATTGAATCTAAATTAATTTCAAATCAAATTCAATCGGCGCAGAAAAAAGTCGAAACTTATCACTTTGACATAAGAAAGAGCGTGCTTGAATACGACGACGTTATGAACATTCAGCGTGAAAAATTCTACGCACAAAGAAGAAAAGTTTTGAAAGGTAAAAATCTTAATTCAGACATTACGTTTATGATTGAGCGTGAAGTTGACAGGATTTTAAAAAGCTACATATCACCCGATATGCATGTGGAAGATTATATTCAAGAAGACTTGCAGACGATGATAAAAGAATTGCATTCATACATTCCGCAATTGTCGGATATAGAAGTAAACGACATCAGAAATATGCGCTTTGAACCGATGTATGACAAAATAAAAGACTGCGCACTTCAGGCATACAGAAATCATGAAACGGAAATTGTCAATTTTTATAACAATGTAATTTCGCAATATGAGCCGAATTATGTTCCGCAACAACCGTTTACGGCGGAAAATGTTGCAAGAGATTTGGAAAAAGATATTTTGTTAAGGGTTGTAGATAACAAATGGATAGACCACTTACACAACATTGACATGCTGCGTGACGGCATAGGACTTCGTGCTTACGGTCAAAAAGACCCGTTAATCGAATATAAACGCGAGGCTTATGATTTGTTTAATAACATGATGTATCAAATCCAAAGAGATACCGTAAGACACTTATTCAGAACAAAATTCGGGGTTCAAGTGATAAACAGACCTCCCGAAAGTTAAGAAGTTATAGCTCTGACGACCTTATAGATATCAGTTATTTTTTCGGGATTATCGTCAAGAATTGAGATAATTTCTTCTTTCAGATTTTGACTTTCTTTTAAATGCTCAAAATTAAACAACTCTTTTGGTGTAACGTCAAGTGCGAGTGAAAGTTTAGGGATTTTATCCGCGCGGATAAAATTAGTTCCGCATTCAATCTTGCTCACGTTTCTGACGGCTATGTCAAGCATTTCGGCTAACTGCTCTTGCGACATGCCCTTTTTTAATCTCAATTCCTTAATTCTTTTTCCCAAAAGGGTTTTAATATCTTCCATAATTCCATGATACATTTGTTTCAAATTTGTAAAAAGATTTAAAAAATAGTATTAATCTTGACATAGTATTTATAAAATAGTATAATTCTATATAATAGATACTAAAAACATTTTTTTAGAATATAAAACATAGGAGAAGGAAATGGAAGAGAAGAAAAGTGTAAAAGGATTAGTTGATGAAAATGTAACAAGGCATGAGGATGCCCGTTTAATGCGAGGCGAAGTCCGACGCGGCAATCTATTTGGCAAGTGCGAAATTTTGTTTCGGAAACACGCTTCCGCTCTGCTCTCGTTATCGTTCCGAAACAAAATTTCGCACATCAACCACAGTGGCACTCCACAAAGCCTGCTTAATAGTAACCACCTCACTCACCTCACTCACCTTACTCACTTTACTCACTTGCGTAAACGCCCAGCTTTTACTTTAGCTGAAACCCTCATAACCCTCGCCGTCATCGGCATTGTGGCAGCCATGACTATTCCGACTTTGGTAAGTAATTATCAGAAAAAAGTTTTTGCAACCAAAGCCAAGCAAACTTACAGTATCCTGTCAAATGCATTGGCATTATCAGAAATTGATAACGGCGCCCCTGACGGATGGTTTATAGGGGAAGTAAGTGACAGCTATTCGGGTGGCACTCAAGAAACATTAACACATATTGTTGAAACATATTTCAAGCCGTATTTTAAAGTAGCGGAAGATTTGGGTTACGCCGATGGACACTATTCCATTGTTTTGAATAACGGTATGACATTAACTTTTACGACCGATTCAACCATTATAAATGATGGTTCATCCGTAAAATATCTTCCAACAGCAATATACGTTATAGCAAGTAACAATAAAAATACTAAAAGTCGAGATGACAGCTCACGTGATTATTCAAAACATGATTTATTCTTTAAAATAAACATGATAAGCAAGAGATTTTTCCCCTTTGCATGGAGCAACAATCAACCCAACTTACATGATTACACAACAATTAAAAGTCGTGAAGAATTAATCGATCACGTAAAATACGGATGTAGTAAAACAATAGCCAAAAATAAAAGATTTAATTGCGGAGCATTAATTATGTTTGACGGTTGGGAGATAAAGGACGACTATCCTTGGTAATTACTTGTCATTGTGAGGTGGCAAGCCACACAATAACATAAGGCTTTTAGCGAAGATGTCATTGCGAGCGACCGTAGGGAGCGTCGCAATCGCAAGGTTGGTAAAATCCGACGACAATGCGATTACGACGTCGCTAACGCTCCTCGTAATGACAATGCATTCAAACGTCATTGCAAGGTGGCAAGCCACATAGGGCTTTGCATAGTAGCATTCGTCATTGCAAGGCAAGCGCAGCAAGGTTATTAATTCGGTGCTACGTACCCGAATGACTTTAAGGTCGACTGCTTTTTTCGCCAATCTTTTTCTACCTTGACATTCAATTCCAAATAAACCTTTTTATCCGCTATGGTTTCAAGTTCTTGACGTGCTTCCGTTCCGATTTTTTTTAGCATGCTCCCGCTTTTGCCTATCAAAATCCCTTTTTGGCTTTTGGTTTCGCAAAATATTGACACAGAAATTTTGTCAATATTTTCTTCTTCAACGTAACTCTCCACCTTAACCGCCACAGAATGCGGAATTTCGTCTGATGTGTTCAAAAGAATTTTTTCTCTGACTATTTCTTCGGTTACATCACGCATGGATTCTTCTGTTACTATATCTTCGGGGTAAAGCGGTTCTCCTTCGGGAAGTTTTTTGTAAATATTTTGCAAAAGCGTATCTATATTCCTGCCTGTTTTGGCGGAAATTCTTACAATCGGAATGTTCTTTTCAAACAGGGTTTTGTACGTTAAAAGATTTTGCTCTATTTTTTCAAGATTTTTGAGCTTGTCAACTTTGTTCATAACAATTATAATCGGGATTTCGGTTTGAAGAAGATTTTTTGCAATCCACTTGTCGCCCTTGCCGGCAGGCTCTGTTCCGTCAACAAGAAAAAGAATTAAATCCGCATCGGGTATCGAAAATTTCGCCTCATCAAGCAAAAATTCTCCTAATTTATTCAAAGGTTTATGCACTCCGGGTGTGTCAACAAAAACAATCTGACCTTTTTTTGTCGTATAAATCCCCTTAATACGTTTTCTTGTCGTTTGAGCTTTGTCGGTCGTAATAACAATTTTTTGACCCAAAATTTGGTTTAAAAGTGTTGATTTTCCGACATTCGGACGCCCGATTATGCTCGCAAATCCGCTTTTCATAAAAAAATTATATCATAAAAAGGTATCAATTTTTTAACAAACTGGCAAAAAAATTTTTCCTCGGTTATTATATAATTAGTGTAGTAATATGGGTATGTGAAATGAAAAAAAGAATTATTTTAATTTTAATGTTATGTATGGCATTTATTCCGGCAAATGCGTCAGGTTTGGTGCGTATGGACATCAAAAAAACGTCGGATAATTCCGTCGATTTAACGTTCTTTACGACTGAAACAGGTGCAAATCCTATGGTTACGAGAAAATCCGGCAACAAATATGTTATCTTGATGCCGAGCGTATCAGGCAAAAACGCAGGAAAACCCGATTTGACCGCTGTTAAAGACATGGTGACGGGTATTGATATAAAAAATGTCGATGACGGCATGAGCGGTTATACAAAAGTAACTTTGATAACAACAAAACCGATTAATATAAAAACTCATATTCAAAAAACTGCACCGCTTACAAAAGAAGAAAATGCGGCAAAAACTGTCATTGCGCAGGCAAAGACTAAGCAAACGCCGACTGTTGCAAAAGCTCCGCAGACCCAGCAACCTACAAAACCCCAGCAACCTACAAAAACTCAAACGCCCCCACAACAAACCAAACAAACGGCGCCTGTCGTAACCGATAAAATTTCACAAAAACCCGCTGCCCCCCAAAAAGTTCAAAATTCACAGCTTAAAAACGACATAAAAGAAATAGAAAAATCTGTGAAAAACATTCAACCTCAAAAAACACAAACGGTTGAACCGGCTAAAGAAGTTCAAAACATAAATGTTAATGAACTTGAAAATATAGAAAAATCTTCTGCTCCCAAAAAATCGCACGGTTTTGGCTGGATGCTGTTGCTATTACCTATATTAGGCTTATATATGCTGATTAAGTACGTAAGAAATTCTGTTCAAGGTTCCATTGCACTCAAAGCATCTTTTAAAGAAAATCTTGCTCAGCAGCCTGTAGTATCCGAAAATTATGACGATATTATTAACGATTCACAAATTAATTGGCAGACAAAATACAAAAAATTCGTTGAAGAATCAAAAAACAGGGTTAATAAATACAAATTTATAACCGGATTTTTATCCGAAATTGATAAAAAGCGTCTTGAGCTTGAAAACACTTTGGGTAAAACGCCCGAAGTATACAAACAATCTTCTTTGGAAAACGAAATCCCGCCGGAAGTCAAATCGGAAGATGATGTTGTCTCCGGCAAGATGCTGAAAGCTTTTGCCAAACCGGTCAATCTGCATTCGACATACAGAGGCAGAAGAAAACCTTTAACGGAAAAACCGAGGGTTCACGAGGGAAAGTTCGTAAAGCTTCGGGAAAATTCACTAAACATGAGTAGAAGGAATTTTTCCGACGCTAACTTGAAGGTTTCGGATTTAATCAGAACAAGCAACAATTACTTAAAGGCAAATACAACAACCTCGGGCAAAAACGATTATGTGATGTCGTCGGTTGAGGAATATTTTTCAATACTTGACAGCGAGCAGTCATCTGTTTCGCAAACTGTTAAAGCTCTTGCAAAAGTTAAACCTTCTATGCAGTTTAAAAACAAGTCGGAACGTATTTCAAATCCTATCGCAGCGCAGAACAACTCTGATTATACAAGCGGTTTGATTGTAAAATCCGGCTACAGTATTGACGATGAAAAAGGTTTTTATCTTGTAAATCTTGACGGTGTTTCGGCACTTATCGGAAGAATTAAAGATGATATAACGGTTATCAAAAAATTCGACAAGCCTGTTGATAAACTTCAGGTAAGACCGGACAGCGAAAACGTCTATATGGTTAAAGCAGGTGATTTTAAATCTTTGATTGATGTTACCGATACTAAAATGGGTGTTTTAATTGAGCTGTAAGAAAATTTTAATAATTTTAGCGATATTAGGAGGGAGTTTCCTTTTGCTGCGGCATCCGGTTGACAATCGTGAAGTCGTAAAGTTCGCAAGCTGGGGATCTAAAACCGAAACCGCAATTATAAAACCCATATTGTCCGATTTTGAAAAGCAAAACCCCGATGTTAAAGTGGAATTTATGCACATTCCGCAAAATTATTTTCAAAAAATTCATCTGCTTTTTGCCTCAAATACTGCACCTGACGTTATTTTCATAAATAACCATTATTTGCCTTTGTATGCAAATTTGCTGGAACCTTTGCAGGCTGATTTGAATTTTTACCCTAAAGCTCTTGAGGCGCTTTCGTGGAATAATACGCTTTATGCTGTTCCAAGAGATGTATCCAATTTGGTTATTTTTTACAATAAGGATTTGTTTGACAGGTACAAAGTGCCTTACCCTAAGAGTAATTGGAATATGCAGGATTTTTTAAGCACTGCCCAAAAACTCACCCGCGACGGGGTTTTCGGTATAAGTTTTGATGAAGATGCACTTTTTTATTTACCGTATTTGATGAGTGAGGGCGGGGGGATTTTGTCGGATGATTTGTCAAGAATTATCGTCGAAGAACCAAAAAGTATGAAAGGTCTGAAATTTTATGCGGATTTGAGAAAAAAATATCATGTTGCACCAAGGCGTGAAGAAAGTGCGAGTGCGACAATGGCGCAGCTGTTTTTGCAACAAAGGCTTGCGATGCAGCTTTCGGGCAGGTGGCTTGTTCCTAAATACAGAGAGGATGCGCAGTTTGATTGGGATGTAGCGCCTTTCCCGAGGGGAAGTGCAGGAAGTATTGTTCCGCTTGATGCATCCGGCTGGGCAATTGCAAAATCATCCAAACACAAAATCAGCGCAAGAAAGCTTGTGGATTACCTCTCATCCAAAGAAAGCAGCATAAAATTTACCGAAAGCGGTTTGATTGTGCCAGCAAGGCGAGATGTGCGCACTTATTTTTTGGATAATCAAAAACCAAAAAACGCAAAAGTTTTTCTTGATGTGATTGAAACATCAAAACCCACGCCTGTTTCCGTCGATTACAAAGAAATTATGGATAATTTGAACGGCAAATTTGAAAAATTATTTAATTGAGGAATATAGTTTGTCAAATATTGAGAGCGTTCAGGATTTCAACGATTGTTGTAAGGCTTGTATTGACTTCGCCGCATTCGATTAAGTATTTTTGTAACTCAAAATAGGCAATGGCAGACTTATTGACAATTTTTTGTTAGGTACTTGACAAGAATTATTAAAATTATATAATGATAATATGAATAGTACAAGGAAGTTAAATTTGCATAGGATGTCTCAACCAGGGGGGGGGCAAGCTCAAGGCTAAACTTCCTTTATAGTGATTATACTTTTTGCACGACCTCATCATGGTCGTATTTTGCTATGAACAAACAAAAATATAACAAGTTATTAAAATCACCTTTCGATAACTTTGATCATGGTGGGGTTCTGCAAGAAGTATGCGGTAGTTCTCCGCTATAAAAAGAACGATAGTTGTACAAAAGAAAAGAAAGGTAAGAAATCATGACAAAAAGACTAGGCTTTACTTTGGCAGAAGTGTTGATTACACTTGGTATTATTGGTGTTGTAGCTGCAATGACAATCCCTACACTTATTTCAAACACAAACGGTGCACAGTTTAAGACTGCTTACAAAAAGGCACTGTCAGTATTGAACCAGGCTGCTGTAATGAACGTAGCGTTGGAAGATACAGATTTTTCAACAATTGATAAAGATGGTACCAAGGGCAGCTCAAATACTATGGAAAAAATACTTACTGACCGTACAATGGCAACTTATGAAGGTAGTACCTTATATGATGATGCAGGTTTAACTGTAGAATTTAAAAATGCGAACTCACCTTTAAATACTCTTTCTACGGCTAGTAATAAGTTTAATTCGTTTACATTCCCTGACGGGACATCTTTTTCGTATGTAGCAGACAATGCAAAATGTACTAAAGATAGAACAAAGACAGTAGAGGAGGCGGAAGCAGAAGCTGATTTATGTCTCGGTTTTATTGATGTAAACGGTGTAAAAGGACCTAACAAAGAAATAGTATGTACAAACCTTGATGGCGATGTAAATGACAAAGCGGCAGATGGAGATTCTAGTCCTGCAGAAGCTTGCTATGTTACAAATGACACTATAGGAAACGGTGATATCTATCCGGTATATATTTATGACCAACAGATTGTACCTGCAACAGATGCGGCAAAAGCAGTGTTGTACGGAAACGACAAAGCACCGGCGACTAAAACAGAATAGTTTATTAAAACCATAAAAAAGCGGAACGAAAGTTCCGCTTTTTTTTTGTAGCATTCAATGTGAGTGAGGTGGATAAAAGTGAATAAGCGAATAAGCCAATAGGCACATTACATTAATTAGGCTCTGTGAAATGCCACGGTGATTAAGAAACCCCTCTCCCTAACCCTCTCCAGCAGGAGAGGGAACTTTTACGCATTCCTCTCCCTATTTGGAGAGGAAGCGGTTGTTCACGAGTTTACGAGTGTTACAACCGCAGGTGAG
>CANQML010000055.1 GCA_947624935.1 Candidatus Gastranaerophilales bacterium | reverse complement strand
CCATATGGTATAATATAATTGAGTAGAGGTATTGGCGCTTATACAATATATACGTATGAATGACTTCGGAAAGCACGGTAAAAGAGGTTCCGCCGACAGCGTATTGCTTTGCTGGCAGTGCATTGTAAAATCGTCAGCTTCTACTTACCAAAATTAAATAAAAACGGAGGAAATGTTAACAATGAAACTAATTAAAAAGCGTTTTAAGTCGCCCGCATTGAGAAAGGCGATTTATGACGAAAATCAGGCAAAACAAAGTGCAAGACTTGATGAGATGTCTATCAATTATTCAATCTGCACAAAAGACCCAGAACAGCAAATAGACGTAAAAGAATTTAACAGAAAGAATAAAGAGAGCAAAATGCGCTATGAGTAAAGTAATAAAAGACGGTGAACAAGATATAACTGTATACACTGAGGACGAATATAAAGAACTTGAAAATAAATTTAACGATTTAAATACTAAATATGGAGAGTTAGAGGGAAAGTACAATGAATTTATTGATAAGGGTAGACAGTTGCCCGAAGAACCTACACCTGACAAACAATTCAAAGAACTTTTTCCCGACTTATATAAAAACTAAAAGAGGTGTAAAATGGCAGCAAACAGCATAATAACAAAACTTGCAAACATTTTTCAATCGCCGTCATATGCCGACAGAATACCCGAGGCAACAAGGCAGGCGATAAAAAAGAATGGTTTTGGTAATATGGGCGTATATTCGCAAAATCAGTTGAATGATATTTACGGTGCGCTTATTAATACCATTTCTAAGCAAAATATCTATTCTTTCAAGTATAGCGGAATAGATATAGAGAGATACAATAAAGGATTTATAACACACGGCGACGTAATAATCGATACTTTCATCGATGTTGCGGACGTTACGGCAATACCTACTCCGATAAACGCAGAGGGCGACAATAGCGGTGTAACAACCGTTGACCCTTACGTTATCAAGTGGGCAAACATTAAGACGGGATATTACCAGGGAGATTACTCTCTGCATTATCACGTAACAACTATGGAAGATTTGGTTAAAAAGGCGTTCATTTCCGACAGCAATATGACTTCTTTCGTAGCACAGTGCAGAGCCGTTCTGCCCGAGAGTTTGAAGCTGGACAGATATCTCATTTTCCGCAATCTTCTCGCGGCTGACGTTATCTACAAAGTCACAAAAGATTTTGAGGTAGCTTTGCCCGACCCCGACAGACTTGTATTCTCGCAAGAGGACGCTATGAACATTATCAGCACTATAAAGACTTACTCCGAGTCTTTGGAAAACAACACGGCGGTTTATAACAGGCTCGGGGCAACTTCGAATACCGAAAAAGAGTTCAGAGTTCTCTTCATAAACAAAGGTATTTATAACGCCCTTAAAACTTCTCTCAAAAACGTATACCACAATGAAATCGATTTCGGCGTGGGTCGTATAGAAGAAATTCCCGATTTCGGCGAAACGGCAAGCACGAGCGGACAGTTTGCAAGCATAGTTGACGAACGCGGTCTTATGCTTTACGATACTCTTCGCCCTTACGAATGGACAATATTTAACGGTGCGGGCCCGATATATTGGAACACATTCCTTAACTATCGTGGCAAGATATTCTATGCGTTACACAGAAACGCTGTACGCTTTACATTGAGCGAAAAATCAGCGTAATATTTTTCTCCGTGGGAGCCCTGTGCTATGACGGTATGGGGCTCTTATGGAAAGGGGGTATATATTGGCATTTGTTGAATTTTATCAAACATCATTATCCGAGACAGATAGGTGTTACGATATAGACTCTTATAACACATATTTAAATGCTAATAAAAATAAGTACACTTTAAACATAACAGAAGTTAAAGATATTATACCAAATGTATCGTTTTATATAGATTTATCTTCGCAACAAAACATAATACAGGAAGTAATGAGATGTAACTACATAGTATTTACTTATAACGGGATTAAATACGGGTCGTTTATTGACTCAATTAATCCACTTGCGTTTGCAGGTAAATTTAGAGTAGTACATCACACTGATATCTGGTATATGGCACAAAGTTTATATAAAGATACATTTGATTTTCACGGACAGTGTATTCGGGCGCACGTCAATGAAATATCTTCATCTACGACAAGTAGTGTATTAAGTGTAAATTTTCGTAACACATATAATACACCCGAGGAAACGTTTTCGACAAAAGATTTTAATATGCAACAAATACCACTTACAGGCTTTTTAAGAGATACTAACTATGTATGGTTATATGTCTATATAAACAATCCAAACGCTATTAGATTTACAGATATAGGTGATAGAAAAATAATTCAGCAACAAGTATTAGACGCTCAACCCTTTCAAGTACGTAAATATTTAAATGGTTTGTTACTTTGTGGTTTATTAAACTTGGTTAACGGTTTGTGTTACTTTGAATTTAATAATGATAGCTCAACGGGAATTCCTCTTTCAGAGTTAACAAGTGAATATATAACTATAATGTATACAAGTAGAATACCACCTACACAAACTTGCGAGGGCACAATAGTTGGTGGTACAACTAAACCTACTATATCAGCAGGTTCTTATACTACCACAGGAATAGAAAATTCAACAGGTTTACCGTCAAAAGTAACAATAATATGGACTGTTAATTTATATGATAGAGTTGGAAGTAAAACACCTATTGACGAACTATTTAAAGATTTTAATACAAGCACTATTACATTATTTCAAAAGTCTGATTATATATCAGCCTCTTATGAGGATTACTTATCGAAATATATATTTAAACAATTTACAGGCTCATATAATCCTGCATATATAGGTAATACTTTTATAGATACAACCGAATTAGCAGACATAGATATAGCACTATCGCCAGACGGTTCATATTATTGGATAGTTCCTCAGATTATAATAAATAATATGCCCGATATAAAGACTTATGCAAGTGAGTATAAATACAGTCAATCTATATGTATAAATAACTTCAATCAGTTTGTCCCAGACACAGTCCTTGACTATTGGACACAAATAAACGCTAAACGTTCTGTACTTGCAAGCGAGCAACAACGTTTCGGTTCTGTAATGCAAGGAATATCGGGTATGCTTGGAATGATAACAAGTGGTATGTCTGGTGGTTTGACAGCTGGAGCTGGAGCTATAAAAGGTGACGCCAGAATGATAGCAAGTGGCGCAAGTGAAGTCGCAAACTCAATACCTAATATGGTATCATCTGTTGGCAATTCAATTTTCGGTGTTGCACAGGCTAATTTATCAAACGAAATAGCAAATCAACAGTATAGAAGTGGTATAGGTACAAAGGATATTGAAACGGGTTATTACAGTTCAGCATTGTCGCAAAATTCACCGTCAATTCTTTGGTATAAACAAAATCAACAATCATTACATAATATTGCAATAAGATTGCATAGATACGGTTATAACACATTTTTACAGATAGACGATATATATAAAAATCATAGGAGACGGCATTTCAACTATATAAGATGTCCAAATATCGAAGTACACGGTGTGCCTACTTCCGTAGTAAACGAAATATCTTCAATGTTCCAAAATGGCGTGCATTTATGGACTTGTAAAGAAGCCACAGACGAAGTAGGAAACTTCGAAGTAAACAATCACGAAATGTCGGTAGAGGTATAAAAGACTATGTTCGATAGTATGTATAATATATGTTCTGCAATGGTCGGGCATTACGGCTACGAATTTGATAGAAAAATGTACATCATAATGCAACGGTTTTTAAACTTATATATGAAACGGTTTAAATACAGCGGTTTTTCCGATAACTTTTTGGAGAGATATGGCAACCGTTCACTATGGGAATTATTTCTATTTTTTGCGCCCGCAGTAGCTTGGTTAAAAGACGGGACAGGGGAATTAATTTGTTTGCCCGTTTCGGGTGAATGGAAATATAACGCAGTTGGCAAGCCTACATCTTGGAGAGTATGGGCTATTAATGGTAGTTTTTCAAAAGAACTAACTGAAAAAGATAGCGTGCTTATGTTTAATGACGAGGCTATGTCCATTCCTTACATTCAATTATCTTATGAGGCTCGTTATATGCGCAAGTTAGATATGGCAATGGAGCAAAACATAAACTTGCAATCTACACCGTATGTAATAGAGGCATTTGACGAAAACGTAAACTCGGCTAACAATTGGGTTAAATTGGTTAACAATTTCGCCTCACGTATTGTTATAAGAGGACGCAGAGATAAAAATGAACAGCAAAGACTACAAAGTCAAGTATTAAAAACAGACGTTCCTTTACAAATAAAAGACTTAATGACGGCCTACAATGAGTTTAATTTTCGGGCATTATCTTATTTAGGTTTTAAGAATGTCAACATCGAAAAAAGTGAGCGTTTGTTAACGGGTGAAATATCTGCAAACGATATGACATTACAAGATAACTATACAAACGCATTAGATATGAGAAAACTTGCAATCGAGGAAGTTAACAGAAAACTAAATGTAAACATTAAAGTAGAGCCTATGGAATTGGAGAGCTTATTGCCAGATTTAAGAGCTTCAAATCCTATGTTAACACAGCCATATTTTAATAACGGGGGCGACAGTAATGCTAACAAAACAACTGCAACTGAATGACATATTAAAAGATAATGATGTTCTCGTAGATATGGAATATCCAAACGTTCAAAGTTTTACCGATAATCCCGAATTAAAAAAGATAATGTATGACGCTGTAATAGAGAACTATCTATACGCTTATATAGCACAAACAAACGAAGAGCAGTTTAAATCGTGGTTTAAGATATATTGGGAACGTAATATTATTAAATATTTACCCGAATTCGAAAATCAGATTAAAATATCTCAAAATCTAACAAAAGCCAAAGTCACTGAACATAGTGTTACACAAGATAAAACGGAAACTCCAAACCTAACAGATACTACTACTTATAAGTTGGGTGATACAGTTGAAAATGCTTATGGTAGAACTTTGGATATGGCGGGCAATCATAGTGAGAATTCAAACGAAACTCAATATGAGACACAAACAGTTAAAACTGATAGAACTTTTGAACAGCAAGATAAAAATACATATGGTGGTAAAGATACGACAACTCGCTCGGGAGAAAACACTCAAACACTTAAACGTACAGGCGATAGAACTTTTAAATTTACAGATAATGGAAATGAAACTGTTACATATTATGACGTTGACAAGTTCGTTGAAATAGTAAAATCTAAAAATATTTTATCTAAATTTATTGACGAATTTGCACCGTTGTTTATGGAAGTTTTATTCTTTTCATAAGGAGCTTTTATGAGTAACAATATGGAATGTTTGGGGCTTATATCCTCGTTTTTGTCCATAACGTTAGCTAATGTAAAAGATATATTATCTATTATATCATTAGTCTTATCTCTGTTGTTTACTTGCTTTTTGATATTCCGTGCTTTTAAAAGTGCAATATCGGACGGTAAAATAACAAAGGAAGAGAAAGACGAATTGATTGAGCTAACAAAAGACGCAATTGACAAGGGTAAAGAACTAACAGATAAATTAGAAAATAAGGGAGATGACGACCAAAATGTTTGAAGTAGGAATGTCAAAACTCGTACAGGATATAAACAAGGAATACGCACAATCAAACGGTTATAATTTTCCGCCGAATACACAGCAAATGATAAATGCAATTGTACAGTGGATAAATACTCACGCTGTTAGAGATGTAAGTTCATTAAAAATAATATCACAAAGTGAAGTTAAGGGCGGCATAGAGTACACCGTTGAAGTAGAATATTCAAAGGGCGACACTACACAGTTTAAATTCGTTGCGCCTTATGGCGTAGGAATAAAAAATGTAAAAATCGTAGAATTGGGAGGTTAAAATAATGGCAGACAAGACTTATCAGTTTGAAGTTGAACTTGACAACGGCGCAACACTTAATGCGGGTGAATTTACCGTTCCACAGGGTGAAAAGGGCGATACGGGAGCCACACCTGATATAAGCGTAACAGCAACCGTTGATAACTCGACAGGAATCCCCGCCGTTACCGTTGAAAAGGGTGGATCGAATGAAAGTCCTACATTCGAATTTCAGTTTAAAAATATGAAAGGTGAACAAGGTGACCCTGGTACAAATGGGAATAATGGGGTCACTCCGAGCATTACAGCAACAGCAACTGTAGGTGCTACGGTCGGCACACCCTCAGTAGAAGTTGTTAAAGGGGGTACAGATGCCAAACCTACATTCGCCTTTAACTTTTCAAATCTTAAAGGCCAAACAGGTGCAAAGGGTGACACAGGCAATCCCGGCGCAAAAGGTGACCAAGGAGTTGGCATAAAAAGCGTTAAAATAACCGAGGTGGTTTGATATGGCAAAACATACTTATCAACTTCAAGTAGAGCTCACGGACGGTAAATCACAAATTGCGGGCGAGTTCTCCGTTAGTGACGGTATAAACGGTGAAAACGGAGCCCCAGGAAAAAATGGCGACAGTATAACCGATTTAGAAGTCGAGCCGGCCGTTTCTACTGACGAGGGAAATACCTACAATATGTACTATAAAGTAGGTACAGGCGAACGTCAATTTGCAGGCGACTTTATGGCGCCGCGAGGAGAACAGGGAGTTGCAGGAAAAGACGGTAGGCCCTTATATTATAAAAATGGTGGGTCTGAGTCAAGCGATGTTGGAATAAATTCATACCCTATATCATTGCAAAATCTCTACCCTAAATCTCCAACACCTATTGTAGGTGATGTTATAATATTTTCAACAAACAGTGCAACTTATATTGGCACAATTACACAAATACAAAGTTCAAGTATTGTTGCAACAGCACAACGCAGATTATCTACAAGTGAAACTACTCCTACAAAATATTATATTCATCACATAGAGCTACGCATTAAAACGATGTTAAATAGATTGACAAATAAACGTCAACGCGCGATGATAACATTCAATTTAATAAATGATGTTCCACTTCCTCTTGATACCAGAGATGTTGATAAACTAATTGAGTATTTAGGAACAAACGGTAATGTTGCACAATCTAATTTTGTAAATATATCAGTAGAAGAGTTATATAATAATGATGAAGATAGTAATATTACAAACGACATAATATTGTATCCAACAGCTATATCTACAGATACTGATAATTTTTATATGATAGGTGTTGCTTTAAAAGTATATCAAACAGGACAAAACGGTTATTTAATATTAAATGGCAGTAGCTATGTTCCTGACGGGTGTTTAGTTTTTAACAAAAAGGATATAGATATCCGAAATGATGTTGTAACTTCTTGTCAATACCCTTATTAATGAGTAACTTATTCTACACAGGCTCTAATAAGTTCTATATCGGGCACCCGAAAATCAATACATATATGTGTAAAGGGCAACGGGGACGTGGTAAGACTTCATATTGGCTATGTGAGGGGGGTGAGAGAGCTTTGAACGAGGCTCTCTCTAACCCCGACTTTTGCCAACATAAATTCTTATTTTTACGTAGGTCTGAGGAGCAACTTAAAATAGCTGTATCAAAGGGATTATTTAACGGAGTTTGGAATATACCAAATTCAGTAGAACGTTTTCACGGTTATATTCACGAAAGAGTTCATCAAAAGAAAATATATTTAAGTAACGGAGAAAATGAAATTCACGTTGGTTATATTACTGACTTGAATAATGTAAAAGGACAATCGGTTGAGGACAGCGATTTATTGATATTCGATGAATTTGTTGAGGCCGAAAGAAGTAAATATAAAGGGGGTGACGGTGGTGTAAATGAGCCCGAGCTATTAGCCAGACTTGACGAAACGTTATTTAGACGACGTAATAGGTGGATAATTATGTTAGGCAATTTCGACAGTCCAACCGACCCGTATTCCGAATATTTTGGTATTCCTTATAACGTGCCTAAATGGTCTAACCGTGAGAATGGAATATACTATGAAGTAGATTATTCGGAAGATACTAAAATAGATAAAGAGAATACATCAGTTGGTAAACTATGGAAAGGGACTCGTTACGCAGAATATTCTAATGGTAATATAGCTCTCGGAAGTGTAGATACTGATTTAATATGTAATAAAAGCAAAAATGCTCAACATAAATATAATGTAAATGTTTGTGGTAGTAAGTTAACGTTATGGCAGGATATAGATAGCAGTATATGGTATGTCCACGATGACTATAAATTCGATAATACTAAACCTATCTACACTGTAATGTCAAAGGATATGCAAGTAAACGGAATGTTTATAGCATATAATTCACTTTTCCTCAATCTTTTCCGCGTTCGTTTTGCTAACGGTATGGTACGTTTTAACAATCAGAAAACTGCGTCATTATTTAATTTAATAATCAATTTAGCAAAATAAAAAACCGCCCTTTTCGGGCGGCTCTTTTTATATTAGTTAACTTGGGTAACAGGTACATCTTGAATAGGTTCTTTTGGTGTATCAAACGTTATAACATTAACTATATCAGATACTATTACATAAATGTCTTCTCCGCTATCATTACGTATTAATATTACTTCATTTTCGTTGGTTCTTATATAATGTTTAAAGTTGGTGAGAATGTGTTTAACATTTTCTTCAAACTCACTTGGCTGACCATATGTAGATATAACTTTTAACCCTGACTTTAATAACACAAGAATTGACTTTTTAAACATTTTTAATATCCCCTTTTTCTTTAAACACTATTACAATTTTATTTCCACTAATAGAAGCTGTATACAGTTCATAACTTTTTGACAGTCTAATAACATAGTCAAGTAAATTCTTTAAGTTCATATCTAAAAACATTACTTGGTCGTCAAATATAACTATTATTTCAAACATACTCATAATATTTTTCTCCATTTAACAAATTAATTTATACGTTGTCTCTAATAGGTGTTTACCACCGACAACTATTTTTGCTGTTATTTTACCATTAAATACACCGTTTACACCGTCATATGGTACAAAATTATCAAAATTCATTTGACTTGTTATACCGTCTGGCGCACCGCAACATCTTATAATTGTTTTATCGGGATCATCACTATCTTTTGTAGTGTGATATATGTAACGTTTACAACCTAAAAACTTTGCTTTATCTATTATATGCTCAATCTTAAAATAACCGTATAATGTCGGGTGTATAGGTATATCGGGCACATCGTGGCCTAATAAATACAAGCTATCTGTATCACAGTAAACAAACCTATCAAAATTTTTTAAAATGTTTGATATTAATAATTCACGTGAATATGCTGTTATAAATGCCGCTATCGGTATATAACCCCCTTTACGTTTTCCCGCGTCATAACGTTTAAAATGTAATAAATTGTCGTCACCTATTTCAGGATAAACTAATTCACCCGTTTTTGCTGTTGCTTGTGACCCGTATGCAATGTTTTGCATTTTCTTGGCACGTTCACGTTGCCCGCCCTTTGAGTGCTCTTTTTGTTTTCTCCACGGTAATAAATAATCGTAGTATAAACTCCCTTTACCGTCATTTTCTATTATTTCGTCAACAGTCATTGATTTAGCTAATTCGTGGTCGACTTCTACACCGCTAACCGCTTTAAATATGTAACAATCAATGTAAGTTAAATCCCATATTTTGTAATTCTCAAACATCAATTTTAAGTCAATATTCGTTAGCCACATTTCACATATTTTACAACCGCTATCATTTAGATATAAATCTTTTATTGAAAAGCTCTTAAATGATTTTCGAGCTATTGTAGGTACGTGATTTTCTTTCAATTTAAAACTACAATTTAAATGTTGTATATAAACTACTTCGCCGTGTGATTTAAATAGTTTGTATAGTCGGCTATTCTCGGCAAAACCATCTTCAATTGCTGGTTCTCCATATGGTAACGGTTTGTGTAACATTTGTGCGGGATACATTGAATTAATATCTAATGACATCATATTACCTAATATCTTGTTAAAATGTTTAGAATTTAGCCAACAATAACCGCCCCTATATGCGTGCCTTATATATTCGTCTTGTTCCTCGGTTAATATTGGGAAAAAATCGTCATAATATTTAGAATGTACTTTTTTAAAGAATTTACGTGAATTACCGCTTTCAGTAAACTTATCAAAACCGTGCTCTAAATCCTCTAATAATACCCTCATTACTATTTCTGTATCATTGTGTATATATTCAATCTCTTCCGCGGTAGGTTTATAACCTACTTCCCGGTATTTATCGTAATCTATTTCACCCTTTTTAATTGGTAGATTATATGTAGTTGCTAAACGTTTAACGCCCATTGAATTATGCTTTAAACTATCATTTATTGTTATTACATTTCCGTTACCAAAACATAATACATAACCGTAATGTACATTTTGTGGTGTAATAAGTGTGGTAAATTGAAACGGTTTTAAATCTTTTTCTTTGCTAAATTCCCAGCCCTGTTGTAATAGATAATATAAAATGTATGAGCCGTCATACGATAAATTATGAAAACTAAATAAACACTTGTCAAAACGCGAGATATAATCCAGAAAACTTTCAATGTCAAAACCGTTTATATGATTTAAACGTTTATCGCATATATCCCACAGCCAAACACGCGCTTTATCTACACCCCACGCCTCAGTTGAAGTTTCAAAATCAGCCGTATAAAAGGCCTTATACATTTTATATGAAAAATTCATTCAAAACCTAATACAATGCCGACTGCATATATTGTATCAAAATTTGATTGTTCTACTATATGCGGAAAACTATTGTTATCACTATCATAATATTTATAGAATAATTCAAGCCATTCCTCTATTACGTTTATAATAACATCTATTGTTTGTCCTCTATTCAATTCGTCAATAATATGTTTGATTACTTCGTCATTTGATTTACTTTCATTAGCATATATTTCATAAGCATTTTTACCGTCAATTATGGTAGATATTATTTCACTTGTTAAACCGTATTCCTCTAAATTCTTTTCCTCTTCTGTTTGTTGGGATAAAACTTCATTCATTTCTTCTTTTGTCCACGTGTATATATCGGAGCCATCGGGCTTTTTATTTTCAATATGTTCATATAATCTTTTCCACGTATAAGACTTTGTACCTGTTTTACTTCCTAATGTTTTATTGTTTAGATTTAATACGTTATTTTCTACTTGTTTATATTGTGTTTGTTTTTGTTTAAATTCAAATAGTTCTTTTGGTGATAGTCCCATTTCACGCAATAGCTTTAAAAACGGGTCTGTCATACCACTTCTAACTCAATATATTGTTTTGTTTTTATATAGTTTTCAATGTCATCTCTTGTTAAAAGTTTATCACCCTCAGCTAATATCTGAATATAATCGGTTACTGCATTATTTTTATCTAAATAATACGTACGTTTAATTACAGTCATTGGTCTGTTGTTATGCTGTACTATTAATACCTTATATTTATCGTGTTTAAAGATATATTTTGTCAGTACTTCTTGTAAATAATTAGTAGTGTATGAGCTTATAGCTAATTGCTTTTTAGTTCTTTTATAAGTAATGATATAATATGCCCCCGTGGGGGAGATTTTCGCGTATTTAGTTGACAACATTTCAAATTAAATACCCCCTTTTTAAAATTCGACTTTATTTAAAGAAAATATTTTATTACAATATTAATTATTTCAATTGTTTTCGTGTATATACCCCCTCACAACCCCTATTGGTATTTTACTACTATTGGTTGTATACAACCTACATTTGTAGTTTACTACTATCAGTTGTATTTTCTGGGCGTTCCTGCGATGTTATTTTGTTAAATTTTATCGTGCTATTTTGTTAAGTTTTATATATGTGATTTTGTAACATATAATTAACACGTATAAATATGCATAAAACAGCAAAATAAAACGGTTACAACCCAAGCATTTTAGAGTCATAACCGTTTTATTGTTTTAACGTTTAAATAATTTCTGATTGCCGTATAAATTGATAATAATGCCCGTATTTATCACAAGTAAATGCGTAAAACTTATATTCACTATGCTCGAATGAGCCTAAATAGCTATTACGCCGTTGAGCCTCGATATAGTTGAATATATCACGCACATTACAAGTAACAATTACTAACATACTATCACGGTATAAAAGATAAATGTTAGTGTGTTTATGGGTATATGTGTTTTTACGTCCCACCCGTTTTTTAGTGTTAATCATAGGTCACCCCCGATTAATCCACGGGTATTCCGCGATTTTTTGCGCCGACTTTTGTTGACAACAACGTATAGTTTGAAATTCTATACACGGGGTAACGTTTACGTTTGTCTTGCCAAACGTCAACGCCGTTAACGCATTTTACTTTTATTGGAAACTCCGACTTTGCGGGCGGTTTAAGACCCGTTTGCGTAAACGTCACCGTAACCCGATTTTTGTGATTGTCGAGAGTTTCATAAACTGTAAAACTTTTGCCGTCCTTGGTGATATCCTTGCTATAAATTATAAGTTCTACATCGGCGGGAATGTTAACTGTCTGTTGCATTAGTTAATACCCCCCTCGGATAAAATCGCGATTGCTTGCTCGGTGGTAGTTTCTTTTACGCCAACAAGATACTTGTACGCCGTCACAAAAGAGTTTAAAAGCTGTTTTTTGAATGCGTTTATGGTTTTATCGCCGACAACAGCGTTTACCTGGTTATAAGCCGTTTTAAGAGCGTTTATAACGTCTTGCTTGTTTTGGCTTATAACTTTTGCGTCTTCAATCTGTTTGTCGAGTTTGGCTTGCTTTTTTTCGAAAATGTCCATAATGTATAATCCTCTTTTAACGTTATTCGCGCTTATAATTTTCGCCGTTATCGCATAGTCACGTTGCTGTGCTCGGGTTATTCGTTATAAGCTTTTATTAAATTATAAGACTACGATTTTTGACTGTTTTATGTGTGTTTAACACTTGCTTGCTATTGCTATTCATAACAGTCGGATTAAACCGCCGTGACGGGCTAATCGGGCTGTTATGCCCTTTTAATCTTTAAAATATTTAGCGGTTGGACAGTGTATTTCAACGGTGTTACCCTCAGTGAATATCACTGCCCCATTGCGTAATGTTAGTGCTACGCCCGAATATGGAGACACAACAATTGAACTAATTTTTGATAGTGGTATATTCTCAAATGTTTCAGCTTGTAATGTTGTAATTTTCCAATCATCTCTTTTAAATTGCCTTATTATTTTCATTTTGTTACTCCTATAAATTTATTAACCGCGGTTAAGTTTGGTATATTCCTCACCTGCTAGTCATATCTACTATATCATATTGTTGACCAATTTGCAATAGAATAAGTGCAATTATTTTTCAATTAGTCTATAATTATTACTTATATCTAATCATATGTTTATTTTATATTTATGCAATTTTATGTATTAATATACATTATGTAAATGTTTGTTATTATCATTATTTTGTTAGTACCTATCAAATTATGTTAAATTCGGTCGTTTTGACGGGTGGGAAGGGCAGGCAAAAAAATGATTTTTAC
>CANQML010000054.1 GCA_947624935.1 Candidatus Gastranaerophilales bacterium | reverse complement strand
CAGACCCGTTAAACGCGAGCGAGCAAGAATTGACTTATTCGCTTATTCACTTTTATTAACCACCTTACTCACTTTACTCACTTATTAACCGACTTAACGTCTTATCGTCTTAACGTCTTAACGACTTATGTAACCACTTCACTCACTTCGTAATGGGCTTATTCACCCCATACCCAAACATTGCAAAATCGTATTTGACAGGGTCGTTCGGGTCTAATTTTTTTAAATTCTCCGTCAGTTCCAGTACCGCTTTAAAATCATTGGTAGTCCGCTTTAGCAATCCCATTTCTCTTGAAATCCTTGCCACATGCACATCCAGCGGAATTAAAAGCTCTGATTGCGGCATAAAATCCCAGATGCCAAAATCAACGGGGCCTTTTCTTACCATCCACCTTAAAAACATGCACATTCTTTTCATCGCCCCACCGTTTCTCGGGTTCGGTATCATAAAGTAAAACCCCTGTCCGGCATCCTTTACTCTTGAATAAAAATAATCACATACAGGGATAAATAAGTTTTCGCTTGTTTTGTAACCGTATTTGAAAAGTTCCTCCAGTCCGCCGTCTTTTGTGTAAAGTTCTTTCAGTATTGTAAAAATTTCTGCAAAATCTTTCGGCTTTCCAAATCTGTAATTAAAATCACCCAAAATTTCGGGTTCAAAGTTCAATATAAATTCAAGCGGTTTGTTATCGGCTATTTCAAAAAGCTTGTCAAGTTTTTTAGTAAAAATATCTCGTCTGCCGTAAGCCACAAGCGATGCCATAAAGCTTGCAATCTCAATATCTTTTTTATCTTTAAATCTGTGACCGAACCTGACGGGGTCGTCTTTTATAAAATCTTCGGTTTCGTATTTTTCAGCCAATTCATCCAGTAACATTTATAGCGCTCTTATTATTTTTTTAATATTATCGTCCGTAACTTTTAACAAAGCAACTGTTTTTGCGGTTTCATCCAAATTATTCAGATTTTTCAAAACTTCGAGAGTTTTTAAGATAACGGTTTGGTTATTGCATTTTAAAAGTTCTCTTACGGCATTCAAATCATCAGCGAAATCAAGCGCCGTAAATACAAACGGACTTGAACAATTTAACTCTTGACCTGCTTTTTTTGTTAAAGATTTTTTGTCAATTTCAGAAAGCAGTTTTTTGATATCATAAACTTCATTTTTGGTGTTTTTATCTTCGTCAAAAAGGTACTCGTCATTTTCGGTCAAGGTGTTAAATTTTTCACGCGCATTCAAAAGCACAACGGCACACCTTGAATCGTCAAGATGATTTTTCAAAACCTCAAACACCTCAAAAAGCTCAAAGTCAAATATTGACGACAGGCTCAAAATTTCGCCAAGTCCGTTTATGATTGAATTTAAGGTTAAAAGCCCATTTTCAAAATCGCTTTCTAAAATATCCAAAATGCTTACAAGATAAGGAATTTCGCCTGCGATATTTTCAGAAAAAGCCGATATTTTCATAGCTTCGATTAAAAAAGGAAACGCATCTTTTCTGCCGTAAGCTGTCAAAAACCTTACGGCTGAAAGTTTTTCAAAATCATCATCGGATTTGAGTTTTTCGATTGCCTCGTTGTATGAAATTTCATCGCCCATTAAAGCGAGCGTGGCGGCGCAGTTTGCGCTCAAATTTTCGTTATCAAAATAGGCATTTTCTCTTAAAATATCTAAAGCCAACGGGTCTTGAATATATGAGAAAAATTTTGCCGCGTAAGTTTTTTCATCGTCTGTGCCCTCAGATAGAATTTCAAGCATGTGGTCTGTTAAGTCCTCATCTGCGTATTTTGCAAGGGTTGAGGCAATAAAATCCTCATAAGATGGTGAATAAAATTTCATGAATTTTAAAACACTTTTCCAATTGTTTTCGTTTGTTGCCTCAAAAAGCCTTTGGGCGACATTTTGTTTAACAAAGTCGAACAAAAAGCTGTCTTTTTCGACCAATTCAGAAAACAGCGCCGTATCGGCATTATCCATTAAGTATTTTGCCGCAACTTTGTATTCTTGCGGATTTTTGCCCGTAAGTTTTTTAAACATACAACTCCTTAATCAAGATAGAAAACAGTAATAACTTTATGACCTTCTTCAGCGTATTGAACGGCGTTGTGAAGGGTTTTACTGGTGTGAGAAAGGAAACAGATAACCTGATTGCAGTCGTCAATAATTTCTCTGTTGCAAACGCGGGAGGCATCGGCAAGTGTCATCATCGCTCTGTCAGAATGTTCAACGATATTTGGGACACCGATAAGCTGGTCTTGAACGTCAGAGGGCTGTTGACCGATGGTTTGGGGTAAAATTACCTTAAGTTTATCGGGATTAGCCTTCATGGCACCGCGAATAGCGGCTGCGTTTGTTCCTGATGACCCGCCGGATGTAATTATTATATTGCCTTGCATAACAAGTGCGGTTGCAAGTGTTTCAATCATTTGCTGATGAGTAATCGGCAGGTTGCGGCTGCCTATTATCGCAATCCTTTTTGCGGATTGTTGAATTGTCGCAAGCTCCATGGCAAGTTCATCCACAGTATTCGGTGAATCTGATTTTACCGTATCCATGTCATCAACCGGTACCATTATTGAATTTTCTTTGTCACTGTCTTTTGAACTTAATAGAATTTCCGCCATTTTACCTACCTTTTTGCAATTCATGTTTTTTTCGCTTATGATTATATCATAAAAATAAGATTTTGGGAACAGGTTTGTGGAAAATATATTAGAAAATCTTAATAACGAGCAAAAGGAAGCTGTACAAACGGTCGAAGGACCTTTGCTGATACTTGCCGGAGCAGGTTCGGGCAAAACAAGAGTTTTGACAACACGTATTGCGTATTTAATTCAAAATTGCAATGTCAGAGCAAGAAGTATTCTTGCAGTAACTTTTACCAACAAAGCGGCACGTGAGATGAAAGAACGGCTTGCAAGCATTTTGGGTGAAGAAACCGTCAAATATATGTGGGTCGGGACTTTTCACAGTATTTGCGGAAGAATTTTGAGAGAAAATATCGAAAATTACAACTTTCAATCGGGCAAAAAATTAGATAAAAATTTCAGCATTTACGATGAAACGGATTCAATTGCCGTCATAAAGCAGGTTATCAAAAAACTTAATATTGATGATAAAATCTATCAGCCAAAACTTGTTAAAGCTGTTATTTCAAATTCCAAAAACAAAATGCAGGATGCTTATACGTTTTCAACTTTTGCCCGTGATTTTAAGTCGCAAAAAATCGCATCAATTTTTGAAGAATACGAAAACACTTTAAACAACAATAACGCAATAGACTTTGACGATATGCTTTTGTTGACGGTCAAACTTCTTGAACAGAATAAACAGGTAAGAGAATACTATTACAGCAAGTTTCAACACATTTTGGTCGATGAATACCAGGATACCAACCTTGCTCAATACATGCTTGTTAATATGCTTTATACAAACATGCAAAAAGAAGTTCCGCCCGAGCGTTCGCTATGTGTTGTAGGTGATGTCGACCAGTCGATTTACAGCTGGCGCGGTGCGGATTACACAATTATTTTGAACTTTCAAAGGGATTTTAAAAACGCTAAACTCGTAAAACTTGAACAAAATTACCGCTCGACATCAAACATACTCGATGTTGCAAACGCAATAATCGAAAACAACACCGAGCGTGTGGATAAAGTTTTGTATTCTCAAAAAGGCGAAGGCGAGCTTGTTGACTATTACGAGGCGCAAGATGAAGCGGATGAGGCGAATTTTATAGTAAGTAAAATTCGGCAAAATAGCGGCGGGGATTATAACAGATACGCTATATTATACCGCACGAACTCTCAATCACGTGCTTTAGAAGAAGCATGTATGGCGTCCGGCATACCCTACAGGATTTATGGCGGGGTAAAATTTTATGACAGAAAAGAAATCAAAGATATTGTCGCATATTTAAAACTCATTTATAATACGGATGATTCGCAGAGTTTGAGAAGAATAATAAATGTTCCAAAACGTGCAATCGGCGATACAACGGTTAAAAATTTGCAAAAATTTGCCGATGAAAGAGAAATGAGCTTATTTCAAGCGATAATAGAGCTTGATGAGGACAGTGAAATAACTGCAAAAACTCAAGCCAAACTTAAAGATTTTGCCGCGATGATTTTAAGATTTAAAGACGCAATAAAATCTTATAATTTGAGAGAATTTGTAACGCTTGTTATAGAAAAAACGGGATATTTGGCGGATTTGCAGTTGCAAAACACACCCGAAGCCGACGCTGACATTGAAAACTTACAAGAATTGGTTAACGTTGCCGAAGAATTTGAGCCGGAAGAACTTGACAATGCTTTAGGAGAATTTTTGCAGCAAGTCGCTTTAGTATCTGATATTGACGGTATGGATAACATTTCAAACAATGTTACATTAATGACTTTGCATTCTGCAAAAGGTTTGGAATTTCCCGAAGTATTTTTGGCAGGCATGGACGAAGGTGTTTTTCCGCACCAGAGAACCTTTAATACGCCGTCAGAAATGGAAGAAGAACGCAGATTGATGTATGTCGGTGTAACGCGGGCACAGGAAAAATTATATTTAATTTCTGCAAAACGCCGTCAAATGTGGGGAGAATATAAATATTACAACCCGTCAAGATTTATAGAAGAAATCCCCCGAAAACTGCTTGAAATGTCAACATTTGAAGGCAGAAGCGACAATTCATCAACATTCCGTGACGCGGTAAGCAAAGTTAAAACGGGCAATTCGCCAAGAAATTATTCAACCGCGCAAGCTGACAGTTACGGTTATGTAAAACCTTCAACAACCTTTGGCAAAGGTTTTGTAGCGCCGAGAACTCCGTCGAGAACTATTCTTGTTAAATCACAAAAAAATATAAAAAAAGACGAAGAAAAAGTAAAAGAATTTTTTAAAGATAATGCAATCAAGCGCATGGTAGAAGAACGCAGACAAAAAAATGCACAAAACGCAATAGATGAGGAACAAAAGCGGGTACAACGTGAAAATACCGCAATAGATTACGTTTTTAATGTCGGAGAGCGGGTATTCCATGAAAAACTCGGCGTCGGGCATATAACAGACGTTATGACTGTCGGCGAAAGCATAATGTATACCATTGACTTTGGGAAAATGGGTAAAAAAGCAATGGATGCTGCTTATGCAAGATTAAAGAAATTTTAGGGGTTATAAATTTTTCAAAATTTCTAAAACAAGCGCTTTGAAACGGGTTTTAGCTTTGTTTGTAGTTTCAATAACTTCACTGTGGGAAAGTTTAACATCACTTACTCCGCTTGCAGAATTTGAAATGCAGCTTATTCCTAAAACATTCATTCCGCAGTAATTTGCAACGATTGCCTCGGGAACGGTTGACATTCCGATTGCATCTGCGCCCAAAATCCTTGCCATATTGATTTCTGCAGGCGTTTCGTAACTTGGGCCTGTCGATGCAAAATAAACACCTTTTTGAATATCTATGCAAAGCTTGTCGGCGCATTTTTCGGCGAGTTTTACCAAATCTTTTTTGTAAATTTCGCTCATATCGGGGAAACGTTCGCCCAAAGTGTCATCGTTTTTGCCTATGAGCGGATTTGTTCCCATAAAATTTATATGATCGGTTATAATCATTAAATCTGCCGGTCTGAAGCTTTCGTTTACCGCACCTGCCGCATTGGTTAAAATAAGCGTTTTAACTCCCAATTTTTTCATAACCTTTACGGGGTACGTAATTTCAGCCATGGAATAACCTTCGTAAAAATGGTTTCTTCCCTGCATCATAACGACTTTTTTGCCTTCGATTTCAGCAAAAACAAGTCTGCCTTTGTGTCCTGTTACGTTAGATTTTATAAAATTTGGAATGTCGGAGTAATTAATCGCATAATCACAATATTCATCAGCAAATTCACCAAGTCCCGAACCCAGTATGATACCTGTTTCCGGTTGGAAATTATTGGCGGATTTATTAATAAAATCAATTGTTTTTTCCATAACTAACCGACAAGACGGTCTGCATCAGCTTCTGACGCTTTGACCATAATAGCATGTTCAACGGGATTTTCTTTTTTGTATCCTGTTTCATAATTTTCATCAAAGCCGTATTCTTCACGAGCTTTTTGAGCTTGAGTTTCATCAACAAGTTTTTTTGCAAGTTCTGCAATTTCGTATACAAGTTGATATCTGTTTTCGGTATTTTCGTTCAAATCCCATGCGACTTTTATAATCTGTTCCATTTAAACCTCACATCATGATTTTATAATACAAAAAATTTTTTGGCAAGGGGGCAAATTCATGGTATAATCAGCTTATGAAGATACGTTTGTATGCATGGGCGGAATTTTTGGTATGGTTTGTGATACTCGGGGTTTTTATTACGGGATTTCGGTTTTACAAATATGAAAAATTTAAAGAGTTGCCAAGTTATCAGATATTTATGCCTGATGTTGACGGAATGATTGTTGGTTCACCTGTCAAATATATGGGGGTTCAGGTAGGTTATATTAAGAACATAAAACTTTTGTCAAATAACGCTTATGTCAGATTTGTAATCACTCAAAAAGATTTAAAACTGCCAAAAGGTGTGATTGCAACGGTTGAATTTAACGGGCTTGGCGGGTCAAAAAGTCTTGAATTGTATCCGCCCGATGAAAACGAAAATGCGGAAAGACTTATTGTAATTCGTTCGCCAAAGCGTTTGCATGATTCTTTGGGGTTGTTAAACGATATGTTTGACAAAATAGATTCTATCGGTTCTAAAATCTCGTATTTTACAAAAGAAACCATGATTTTGTCCGAAACGGAATTTAGTCCGGCGGATTTGGAAGAAAATATTAACCAAACCGATAATTTTTTAAACGTGATAATAAAAAACAGAAACAATTTTCAAAAACGTATGAAAGGGCTGAAAGATGAAAAACGTTCGAGTAATTAACAATCCGGTAGTGCTTTTAAATTTATGTACAATGCGTGACAAAAACACGGATAGTCAAGGGGTCAGAATAGCAACCCGAAAGATTACCCGCTGTTTGCTGTATGAAGCTGCCAAAAACCTTCCGCTTGTGGAAAAAGATGTTACAACGCCTTTGACGACTTTTAAAGCAAAGACGGTTGACCCCGATATTAACCTTATAATTTCACCGATTTTAAGAGCGGGTTTGATTTTTACAGACGAAGCCATTGATATTCTGCCGCAAGCCTGCATTCGTCATATAGGTATGTATAGAGATGAAAAAACCTTAAAACCCGTGTGGTATTATAACAAAGTTCCGCTTGAAGCAAAAAATCCCGAAAGTTTTTATATTTATATTACAGACCCCATGCTTGCAACGGGAAATTCTTTGCTGGAGGCAATAAAATTATACGCAGACAAAGGCATTCCAATTGATAACATAAAGGTTATCTGCATAATAGCAGCCCCGCAGGGAATTGAAAATATTCACAAACACTATCCCGATATAGAAATTATAACTGCGGCAATTGATGAAAAACTAAACGAAAAAGGTTATATAGTTCCCGGAATGGGCGATGCGGGCGATAGAATATTCAACACTTGATGTAAATTTATGTAAATTTTTTTAAAGATTTCGATTATAATGCCGATAATGTTTTTGTGTAGGAGAAATAAGCATGTCATTAAAAATAGATACAAATGCCAAAACAAATGCGACACAAAATAATCCTAAGGTTCAGGCCAAAAAAGAAGGAAAATATTATGTTTCGCGTGGTGAAACTTTAAGCAGTATTGCAAAAAAATTCAACATGACAGTTGAAGACTTTAAAAAATTTGCTAAATTAAAATCAAATTCGCTGTCTGCCGGTCAGTTGCTGAATGTACCGCATGTTAAGGTTAAAAGCGGCGACAGTCTTTATAATATTGCAAAACAAAATGGCATGACAGTTACAGAATTAAAAAAAATAAACGGGATGAATTCAAATTCCATAGATGTAGGAGATGTTTTGTATATTTACGGTAAAACTGAACAAACTCAAAAACCTGCAACTGTAGAGAAAAAAACCGTTACTGCAAAGCAAACACCTGAAGTTAAACAAGAAACAAAACCCGAGATAAAGTCTAATGTTAAACCCGAAAGTAATACTTCCAAAAAATCAGTGACATTAAACAACGGGAAAACCCATACGCTTGACCATTTGCAAGAAAGTGCAATTAAAAGCGGAAAAAATGATGCGGCTTTCAAAAATATCGAAAATCCTTATATTGTAAGACCAAAACCCTATGTAGTTAACGGGAAAATTGAAGCAAAATGCGAAGTTCAAAACCCTACCTCAAAAAACGGAACTTTAAAAGGAAAAGTTGTGATATTAAACCCCGGACATGGCGGCTATCAACAAGATGACGGAAGTTTCGATCCGGGCGCCGTATATAATGTCAACGGTAAACCTATGGAAGAATGGAAGGTTTGTCAAGATAATATTGCTATACTTGCATCTAAATTAAGAAGCAAAGGTGCTACAGTTGTTATCGTCCAAGGCGCCGTCCAACAGGGAGGAATGTTTAAGCAAAAGTACCTTGAAAATTTGGTCGAAGGTAAAAAAGGTTCCAATGAAGTTAGAAATTTGATGAAAAATACTCCCAAATCCGATATGTTATTTTTGTCTGTGCATATTGAATCAGCAAAAACAAAACCTGACCAAAAACAGTGCTCTGTTATCGCAAAAGACCAAAAAGATATTGAATTGGCAAAAAATATAAAACTAAGTTTGAAAGACGGATTTGCGCCTTACGAACCAACAATTAATACGGAAAGAAGTTTGTATGTAAATAATGCCATGGGAAAAGAAATAACTTCTTGTCTTTTAGAAATAGGAAATATAGCAAACAAAGATATACAAAAAAGCCTTGAATCCAAACATGATATGAATAAATATATGGAATGTATTTCGGATGCGATTGAAAAAACCATCGGCAAAGAAGAAGATACATGGGGTTTTTCAAATTCGCTTTCGGACTTTTTCAGCAAAAATACTCGTGATAGATATATAAAAGTTACCGAAAATCCTACATATCTTGTAAAATCCGGCGACAATTACAGTACAATAGCCAAAAAACACGGTACAACTTTGAATTACCTTTTAGAGATAAACGATTTAAAAGGCAATGAAACATTAAATGTCGGCGATTTGTTAAAAATCCCGCCAAAGCGTGAAGTTAAAAACATAAACAGTCTTGATGATATACCAAAAGCCATGGGCGTTTCAAAAGATTTTATTAAAGGTTTAAAACGAATTGAAGACGGATATAAAGATAACGGAAAACCTTATGGTGACAATGAATTTCATAACGAAGTTTATACGGATGACGCCGGCAACAAAACAATCGGCATAGGACATTTGGCTGAAAAAGGTCAAACACATTTGAAGGACAAAGAGGTGCTTGAAACTTTTGCAAAAGATTTATTAAAAATGGAAGAAAATCTTTGGGCAAAATTAGGCAAAGAAAATTTTGAAAAATTGCCGCAAGGGATTAAAGAAGCATTGTTAGACATGACTTTTAACAAAGGTTCGGTAATAATTACCGAACAAATGGTAAATGATTTAAAAAACGGCAAATATGAATCTGCAATTAATCAAATGACCCATAATAAAACCGCAAAAGGGGTTGAATTAAGCGGTTTGAATAAACGCAGATTGTTTGATGTTGCAACCGCAATCAAAATTTATGACGGCAAAAAAGTCCCGCAAAGCAACATTGAAACAATCAAAAAGCTTTATTCAAGAGGACTTGAGCTTTTAAAAGCGGAATGTAAAAATTCGGGTACTAATTTTGAAAACATCTCTAAAGGTTATAAAGATGACATAAAATCCTATTTTAAAGATATAATTTCACCGACAATTTTTTCATGAAGTGTTTTGATAGTTTTGTCAACGGGAACATCTGCCCAGTGAAGATTTTTTAAAGTGTCAATGACGGCGATTTCCCGTGCTTTCATGTTGCTATCGGAGATTTTTACGACAAAAGCTTCTTCTTTTTCTAAATTTACTACGATACAAAGCCCGCCTGCGCCTACTTTTGCAATAATGTTTGTTGAATTTTCGATAATTTTTGTATCTAGTCTTTCTTCTCCGCCGATTATGTAAGGGTGATTTAAAAACGCCTGCGTAATTTTTTGATAAACAGGATTACAGAACAAATTCAAATATCCTTTTAGCATATTAAATAAAGGCATGGAATGAATTGGAACGCCGCAGCCGTCTGATGTTACGGGATATTCTTGTTTAACTTCACACAAATCGTAAATCTTTTGTTTTATAAGTTTTTGCAAAGGGTGGTTGATGTCGTCATAAGTTAAAATATCCCAACCGTTCATAACGCAAAGCCCCAGCATCATTATGTGTTTTCCCGAACAATTGTTATGGAAAACGTTGATGCTTTCTCCGTTTTCGGTGAGTCTTTTTTGTTCTTTTTTTGATAAGGGCTCATGAATCCCGCACCTTAGCGCTGTTTGTTCCAGTCCGATTTTTTTCAAAAGATTTTGGGCAATTTGGGTATGAATTTCATCGCCCGTGTGCGATGCACAGCATAGCGCAATTTCTTCCCCCGTCATATTGAAAAATTTATCCATCCCAAAATCAATCAACAAACTTGCCTGCAAAGGCTTTGCACACGAACGTAAATAAAAAGGATAATCATTTGAATTGCCCGTTTCATCAATAATTTTGTCTTTATTTGCAAGTAAAATATAGCCAAAATGCTCCTGCTCAACAAGTCCGTTTCTTATAAATTTTACAAGACTTTCAGGCATAATTTTTAACTATCTCCAAAAGTTGTGAAATTTTTTTCTTTAATTTTTCGTTTTCACACTTCAAATCTTCAATTTCTTTTTTATACATTTCTTCTTTGTCGCAAAACTCGCTTTTGCCCTCGGGAACTGAATTATAATCAAGTACAAAGCGTTTTTTGGATTCTTCTTTGAATTTTAACATTGCACTAACATCATCCTGGGTTATAAATCCCATATCAACAAGGATTTGGGCAAATTTCTTTGAAGATTTTGAACTCATATCAACTGCTTTTTCAAGCTGACTGTCGGAAATCATTCCTTTTTTGGCAAAGTATTCGCCTGTTCTGAATTTCCCAGCAATAAATCCTGCCATAGCTTCTATTTCTATGTTTTCGGGCTTTTCAACAAACCCCTGCTCCATACAAAATATAAAATACTTCGCTGTTTCTTCCGGCGACAAAAACGTGTTGAGTGAAATATCCAAAATACTCAAATCGTTTTCGCAATACTGCAAAAAGTTATAAATATTCAAATCCAATCCGCAGGAGTGTTTTTCAAGCTCCTCTCTGCCTTTGTAGGTCAAAACAGGCTTGTAGAGTGAAAATATACTGTCGGAATTTTCTTTTAAAAACTTTTCGCAAACCTGCGCTTTTATGTCCTCGGATAATTTCATGCAGATAATTTGCTTTATCCACAGCGGAAAATCGTCAATTTTTTCTAAAAACAGTGAAAATAAATTTTTCTTCACAACCTATCCTTTTGAAAACATACTATCATACAAACACATATACGGCAATAGCTTATCTGAATTTTCGCATCATTGCCATAGCTTTTGACATGGCATGTTTACCGCCAAATCCACCCATCATCTTTTTCATATCGTTCATACCTTTCATCATTTGGCGCATTTGCTCAAACTGCTTAATGTAGATGTTGATATTGTGCATGTCAATCCCGGAGCCTTTGGAAATCCTTTTTTTACGACTTGTGTTCAAAAGCGCAGGGTTGGCACGCTCCTCAGGTGTCATACTCTGGATAAAAACTTCTATTTTTTTGAACTGTTTTTCACCCTCGTGAGAAATTCGTTCTTTGTCGTTTTTGGAAATCTGCATTCCCGGAATCATTCCCAAAATTTGCTCCATTGAGCCTATCATTTTCATTTGCTTTTGCATTTTTATAAAATCGTCAAACGTAAATTCAGCTTTAGCCATTTTCATTTCAAGCTCTTTGGCGGATTTTTCGTCAAAGACTTCCTGCGCACGCTCAACGAGAGTAACAATATCGCCCATGCCGAGAATTCTTGTTGCCATACGCTCGGGGTAAAAATCTTCAAGCGCGTTGAGCTTTTCGCCCGTGCCCGTCAATTTAATGGGTTTTCCGGTACAGTAAACAATACTCAAAGCCGAGCCGCCGCGGCTGTCACCGTCAAGCTTTGTTAAAACAAGCCCTGTCAAACCGATTTGCGCATCAAAGTTTTCCGCAACATTTACCGATTCCTGCCCTGTCATCGCGTCAATTACAAGAAGTTTTTCATCGGGGGAAAACATCCTGTCAATCAAGAGCAGTTCTGCCATCATGTCGGTATCTATCTGCAAACGTCCCGCAGTATCAAGGATTAAGACATTAAATCCTTTTTCTTTTGAATAATCAATTGCACTTTGAACAATTGATTTTACATCACCGTCTTTTGAAAACACTTCCACACCGATTTGCTCGCCCAAAGTTTTAAGTTGTGTAATTGCGGCGGGTCTATATATGTCACAAGCCACCAAAATCGGGTTTTTACCCTCTTTTTTAAGTTTGACGGCAAGCTTTGCAGAGGATGTAGTTTTACCCGAACCTTGCAGTCCGAGCATCATAATTATTGAAGGATTTGAGGACAAATTTAAAGGGTGCTGCTCTTTGCCCAAAAGTTCTATTAATTCATCATTAACGATTTTTATAAGCTGCTGAGAGGGATTAACGCCCTCAAGTACCTTTTCGCCCTCGGCTTTGTCTTTAATTGAAGAAATAAAAGATTTTACCACGCGCAAATTAACATCCGCCTCTAAAAGCGCACGTCTGATTTCGCGCAAAGCCTCTTGCATATTATCCTGATTAAGTTCAAGATTGCGGGTTTTGCCGATAATTCCCTGTAACCGTTCGGTCAAACTTTCAAACATAATAATATCTTAGCATAAAAACATCAGTCGGAACATTTATGCTTTCCATCCCATGAAAGCTCATCAGGACATTTCAGATAATCCATATTGCCATTTTGTATTAACCAAGCTGTGCAGCCTAAACCATCATCTTTGCATTTTTCAAACGGATTTTTTGTTTCTTTTTCGGTTCCTGTCGGAATAATGTTGTTGTCAGTTATATAAAACATAAAAATATCTTTTCCGATTATATTTGGTTCGTTTATACCATTAACGTCAATATAAAAATTCCCTAAACATTTAGCCAAAACACCTTCACCCCTGTTATAAGTTTCTTTTGAATTAGCCAATGTTATTATGGTTGTTCCATCGGATAATACGGCTGATGCCGATTTGCCGGTTTCACCCGAAATATCAGGATCAAGATATCCGTTAGGTCGATATATCTTGTCTGCTACACCACACTCTTTTTGATCTTTTGCATTATCACAGACTTTTAACGTTTTTACGTTTTTCAAAATTCTATCGCGAATAAGTATTGCATTCACCGCGTTATAAGTTTCTTCTTCCTCATCCTGGCTGCCTGCGTCTCTATCTCCAATCCCCCATTCGGAAGGTTCACCATACTCTACAGTTGCAAGTTGGAAAGCTTGTGATATTGTTGAATAAAATTTTTTTACCTTTGTAACGGTTGCTTTTTTATTGTAATTTTGAACCAAAGTCGGTATGGTCATCGCGGCAACAATACCAATAACACCGAGGGTTATTAGGGTTTCGGCTAATGTGAAGGCGATTTTCTTAGAAGTCTTTAAGACGTTAAGACGATTTCTTACTCGCTCGCATTTAACGGGTCTGCGGTTGACGTCTGCAATGACTGCGTCATTT
>CANQML010000053.1 GCA_947624935.1 Candidatus Gastranaerophilales bacterium | reverse complement strand
AGCGCAGCGTCCAGCCCCTCGCCCTACGGAGCAAAGGGAACAAGCGAGCTTGCGAGCTTTGTGACCCTGCTTGCAAAGCTGAGAGGGTTGGGGTGAGGGAGCAGTTGTTCACGAGAAGTCGCCGGATGAAAATCGTTTCACTCATCCTACTTGCTTAAGACCGCATGGCGGGCTTTTTGGTAAGCATAAAAATTTTAGTCGGAGCATTTATGTTTTCCGTCAAAACTCAATCCTTCACAGTGCAAATAATCCATATTTTCAAATTGGATTACCCATGCAGGAGCACTATCGCCGGATTGCAAACCTTTATCACCAACGAACTTCTTATTTATATCATTATCTGCACCTACGGGTATGACTTGTCTTGGGAGTACATAAAATCCAAACACATCTTTCCCTAAAATATTAGGTCCTTTAAATCCGTTTACATCCGCAAACACTTTCCCAAAATTCGGGTATTCTTCCAATGCTATTAATGTACCATCCGTCATTATAAATTTATAAGCCTTTGAATCTTGTTCAATGTAATACCATTTTTTGTTAGTCAAGTAGTTATAAGTTATATCAGGGAAACATCCTTTGCTTTCATATCCGCAAATTTTATTTATTTTTAGGTATGGTACAATTTTATCCGCAAAAATAGTGGATTTATCTTCACGTTCTTTAGTTCCCCATTCACTGTAATCGCCATTTTCTATTTTTGACATTTCATACGCATTAGAAATAACGGAATATATTTTTTTAACCTTTACAATTGTAACTTTTTCCTGATAATTATTAATAAGTGTCGGAATGGTCATCGCGGCAACAATGCCGATGACGGCGAGGGTGATTAGAGTTTCCGCCAAAGTAAAGGCAGCTTTTTTTGAAGTCGTTAAGTCGTTAAGACGATAAGTCTTTAAGTTCTTTACTTTAAGCAGGCTTTGTAAATTGCCACTATCTCCGTCATGTCTTGTTACTTTTTCATCAACTAATCTTTTTACACTTTTGTTTTGTTCCATTTTAATTTCTCCTATGTTTTTACATCTAATCATTTTGTAGGTCGGATTTACTAATCCGACAAATTTTATTGTTGGCATAGTAATGCCAACCTACATATATGGATTGCTTCGTCGGGCTGCGCTATGCTTGCCCTCCTCGCAATGACGTGCGCTATTATGCAAAACTAATTGTGCCGAAGGCACATTAAACACCTCACTCACCTTACTCACTTCACTCACTTTACTCACTTTAAACCCGCCTCCGGTAAGACACCGCAAGCGTTTTAGACCAATAAATTCTCCGAAATTCACTCTATGAGTATTGGGGGGGGGGGGTAGTCTCCTTGATCTCTCTTATACTCTGTGTTTCAAGCAATTCGTTTTCCATACGTACATTATATATATTTTATTGACATTTGTCAAGAGTATCAACATTTTTGTCAGCTGCGAGTTTGAATAAGTAATCCTCCCCTGTCGATGTTTTTATACCCTTCGGTATAAAATTTTCCTTGAACCTCTCAACCGCATATCTGTCCGTCATACCCGATATGTAATCCGTAACTATACGCTCAATTCGCTCCGGCTCGCAAATCGGCTTTAGCATGTCCGAATAAAGATAAAATAACTCGCGTATAACTTTCTTTGCCTTGACTTCCTCCAGCTTTGCAGGCGAATCTATATAAACATTTGCAAACATCCATTCTCTTAATTTCGTCGTATAATGCCAGCCCTCCTCGCTCATGGCAACCTGTGGCTTGGATAATGAATTGTTTACAACCTCGTTTATCATCTTGTTTAACCGCTCTGATTGATTTGATGAGAAATATTTTATGCAATCTTTCGGCAAATCGCTCTCACAAATTATCCCCGCCCTTATCGAATCTTCAATATCGTGGTTTATGTATGCGATTTTATCTGCAAGCTGAACCGCTTGAGCTTCAAGAGTTTTTGGAACATATCCCCAAGAATGCGTCAAAATGCCGTCAACCGTTTCACGACACAAATTCAAATTTTCCAATACCTCAACCACTCTCACGCTCTGCACATTATGATGAAATCCGCCTTTCATAAGCTCATTCAATACGCCTTCACCGCAATGCCCAAAAGGGGTATGCCCCAAATCATGCCCGAGTGCTATCGCCTCCGTTAAATCCTCGTTTAAGTCCAATGAACGGGCAATCGTCCTTGCTATCTGCGAAACCTCCAGCGTATGGGTTAACCTCGTTCTAAAATGGTCGTCAAACGGTGACAAAAAAACCTGTGTCTTGTGTTTTAAGCGCCTAAATGCCTTGGAATGAAGTATTCTATCCCTATCCCTTTGAAAGCATGTCCTTAAATCACATTCGTCCTCTTTTGTTATTCGACCCGCCGAAAACCGGCTTTTGGTAGCATATTCACTTAAATTTACTATTTCCCTTTGTTCAAGTTTTTCTCTGATATTCATAAACCAATAATAACATAATTATGCTTTTTTAGCATTTATTTCCGCTTTAATACTTTCGGTATTTTTCAGGTCTTTAATTTCTTTTTGCTTTCTCAACCTGTATTTATCAGTTATTTCACCGACACGATTGATTACAAATCCGGAAACTAAACCGCCTGCAAGCGCTTTAAACCCCGAAATTAGACCTACCGTCATTAATAACGACACCCCAACACTGCCGACAACAGGAATCCCGTATTTTAACATGGCAGAAATCCGCTCATCTTTATTATCCGCTTTTGTCAAGCCAACACCAACCCCGCCGACAGATGCCAGAACCGTCAACACATCCGTTGGTGCTGAACCTATTGATAAATCCCTTAACTTGTCAAAAAACAGATTTGTTTCGGTGTTTATCGCATTGTCTAAAGTTTTAAGGCTTTTTGTGACTTTTGAATTTATTTTCCCAAACTCTTTTGCGGGATAAATTGCTTTACAAATATCTAAAATCTCTTTAAAATCAAGCGAATTTCTGTGCTCCATCACACTATCTATAATCGCCGCTTTATCATTTGCCAGTATGTCTTCTGCAACAAATTCTCTTGATACAGGCGACTCTTTTAACAATCTTATGTTCTCTTTTATATTCTTAGGATTTTTTACACCGTTTAAGCATTTATCAGCCACTTTTTGTTCAAGGTGGATATCTGCATCCTTCATCATTTTGTATCGGGAAAGTCTTGCATTTTCACCAAATCCCCCTGTCAAGCGACTTTCCGCTAAGGCAAGTTTTTTCTGCATTAATTTGTACCATTCGCCGGATGAGCTTGAAACACCGTTTATCTCAATCATTTTATTAGGATTTGCAGGCGGTTTGGCAAGTGATTTAAACAGTTTGTTAAACCGCTTATCTGCCTTTGAATAAGCCCTGTTAACCGTATTTCTTGCAAATTTTTCAAAAAGAACGGTTATACCGTTATGAATTTTTCGGGTTGGCTTTGTTACCCCCATTATATTCTTGAACATTAAATCCTTGATTGAGGTAACATTATTGATGCTTTGCGATTTTTCGGCAAATGCTTTCATTTTCTCAAGAATATAATTGTAAAACTTTAATACAGAACTATCCTCGCCTTTCAACTCTTTAAAATTAATTGATTTTTCAAGTTTTTCAACCCATTTTTGCAATTGTTTGTAGGTACCTTTTGGAACGCCTTTTGTGAAAGCAAAAACACCTGCTGCAGCCGCTAACGATACCGCAGCTATTATAATACCGACTTTTTTGCCCTTCTCACTGCGCTTTTTCTCTTGCGTTTCAAATATGTCCTTAGACGTTTCAGATTGTATAAAATATTCCGATTTGCGCTTGACAAACGGACTTGATGACTTCAACACTGCATTTGAAACACCTTCTATCATACTTCTATTAAAACAGAAAACTTATATAATTGCCATTTTCTTTGATTAAATTAAGAATTATTACACAATTCTTTATAAATCTCCGATGCCGCCTCGGCTGAAGATACTTTATCGGATAACAATTCTTTCACCTTAGACAATTCTTCAATGTTGGTTTGTCTGCAATTTTCATCATAAAGAAATTTCTCAATGTTGTACGAAATATTTTTTACACAAACAGCGCCCTGTATAATTTCCGGCACAATCAATTTGTCTGCAATAATATTTGGAAGCGAAACCCTTTTTATACATCTTACAAGAAGATAAATGAAATAAAAAAGCCACGGGCCTCTATATGCAATAATCATCGGAACTTGATAAAGGCATGCCTCCAGCGCAACCGTTCCCGATGCTAAAATCAAAGCATCCGAACAGCTTAAAAGTGCCTGATTTTCTCCTTTTATAACCTTAAAATCCGTATCAGACAAATATTTGTCAAAAACTTTATCCGGTAAATTCGGCGCATGCGAAATGCAAACCTGCAAATCGGGATGTTTTTTTTGCAAATCTTTCGCAGAATTTATAAAAACTTTCATCAACTGCTTTAATTCAAATACCCTAGACCCGGGGAAAACAGATACAAGCTTTTTATTAATATCCAAACCGTGGCGGGCAAAAAACTCATTTTTGTCAGCCTTTAAAGACAATTGAGATATCAGAGGGTGCCCGCAATAGTGCGTATCAATACCGTACTTTTCATACATTGTTTTTTCAAAAGGAAATATACAAAGCACCTTGTCAATATATTTTTTTATCGTATTAATCCGCCATTTTCTGCTCGCCCAAACTTGCGGCGGAATATAATAAAACACCTTGAAATCTTTTAAAAATTTCGCCACACTTAAATTGAATGCGCCATAATCTACGCAAAATACCAAATCCGGCTTAAATACATTTTTTATGTAGTCAACAGTATCTTTTCCAAGCCTTAAATGATTTAAAATAATAGAAGGCGAAATCCCGACAGCAGACATTTTTGAATGATCTCTAAAAAGTTTAACACCTGCATCTTTTAAGTTTTGAGCGCCAATCCCTTCTATTTGAATATCAGGGCAAAGCTTTTTTAATTCATACACAACACGAGCAGCATGCATATCGCCCGAATGTTCACCGGTTATTATAAAAACTTTCTTCATACCGCCATTATTACCATATCGTTTTTGTCTGCATATTTTATAACATTTTCCTGATCGACAATGATTGTTTCATTCGCCTCAACCGCAATAAGGTTAGCCTTATATCTTTTCATAGTCTTTAAAGTTCTAAGCCCGATTGCCGGAATATCAAAACGTTTATCCTGTTTAGGCTTAGACACCTTGACCACAACCGCATCATTTTTGGCAAGCTTTGCACCGCGCTTTATGCAAGCATCCGTTCCCTCTATCGCTTCCACAGCCATTATCATCTTGTCTTTTATTACTACAGACTGACCTACATCAACCCCACCCATCTCTTTGGCAAGCCAAAAACCGTAATTGACATCTTCAAGTTGCGCCTGCGTCGGCTTGTTTTTGCCTAAAACTCCCGCCGGAATCATTAAATTCTTTATAAAAATCGTTTGGTCAAGAACGGTTATACCTGCTTTTTCAAACTCTCTGACTATCAAAAGCATTACTTCATCATCGTTTAGACGTTTAATACTTTTTAAAAGGTCAATCGCCCTTGAATCAAATTTGTATAATTTTAACAAAACGCTCTTGGGAACTTTGCCCAAAAAAGTCGCCTGTTTAATTTCTTCTTCTTTTAAAATCTTTTCAATCCTGTTAATTTCGCCCGGATGGCACGAATATACCTTGGAACAATATTTTTTTAAATCCTTGACGTTATCGTTTGAAAGCGAGATACACACAACATCAAATCCGTTGTCTTTTGCATATTGAGCCATTTTAACCGGCAAACTCCCGTCACCCGCTATCAATCCCTGCTTATTTTCCAACATTACCGACACAATTACTACCTCTCAATAAATTAATCTCTTTTACCTCATTTTCATTTAACAAAACCGCACCACCCAAAAGCTTGGTATTCAATACGACTTGTGCATAAGATTCAGCCAATTCAAGTTTTAAATATGCCTCTTTTAAAGTCTTTGCGCCGACTATAAACCCATGATTTGCCATCAAAACCGCATCATAATCATTAAAATATTTCGATGTTTTTTCGACTAAATCCTCAGAAGAAGGCAAACCATAATCTGCAAGCGGAATTTGTCCGAAATAAAATACATTTTCTGCCATAATCGGTTTATCCAGTGCAATTCTTGCCGATGCAAACGAGCTTAAATATGGTGAATGAACATGTATAATAAAGTTTATATCTTCACGCATTTTGTAAAAAGCCAAATGTAAAAGTTTTTCGCTGGACGGTTTGCCTTCCAAAACATTTCCGTCAAAATCAATCAAAGCAAAATCGTCGTCTTTTAAATATCCGTTAGCTGCGCCTGATGCTGTGATAAGCACTTTACCGTCCAAACGAGCCGACATATTGCCCGATACCCCCGGAGTAAGCCCACGTTTACCGGCTAATTTCCCATATTTTATAAGCTCTTTTTTTACATCTTTAATCATATACTTTCCTTATTCGGGTCTTCTATATCAATAACTTGTGCATATTGCAGCTTTCTGACAACAGAATTATCGGACTTTTGAAATGCGACATCGTCTTTTTTATCATCAGATTTTCCGAATTTTTCCGGATTTTTGATTTCCATTCTGTCAAATTCGACTGTCGTACCTTTTGGGTCAAACAACATTGAAACGGTGAAGTATGTTGTCTTACGCATAATATCATAACCCAAATTAAATTTTAAGTCATCGGGACCAAGCGAGATTATGAACATATTTTCTTGAAACGGTTTTCCGTTGGGCGAGTCATTGGACAGTGTAATTGTGCCTGCCCAGCCTACAGAAATGTATTTGTTTAATCTCAAGGCTTCTCTCAAATACACACTTGATGTACCATAGCGATAGGTATCAAATATTGGTAGCGGCGTGTTGTCTTGATATGCCGTTGCAAAGTAACCCAAATCCTGCATCCAATATTTGTACTGAGTATGAAGTCTTGGACCTATTCTGCCCGTAAACTGCGTATCACCGGTACCGTAAACTGCTGCAGAGCCTTGCAATACAACTCCAAAATCCAGTGCTTTTCTATGTTCCTCATCTTTGTATTTAAACAATGATTGATTTATTTCAGCCATATATTTAAAACGGGTGGTTGAAATACCGCTTGAACTAATATGTTCGGTATGCATATTCCAGTCACCGTCCTCAGCAAATGCAACTGATGCACGATGCTTAAACGTCATATCTTTGCCTTCCGTAAGAAAATTTTTATTGAGGAATGAATCCTGGTATATTAATTCAGCCAAATATTTAGGCATTCTGACGCCCATAAACCAATCATCCATATAAGCATTTGAACCATATTGTAAAAACAGTTTATCATCCAACTGCTGCTTGCCTTTTAAAACAAATACATCCTGCGAAGAACCATACATAAAATAAGTTTCGTTAAATGCCGTCTGATATTTCAAAGCACCGCCAAACCCGAATTTTTCTTTATAATTGAGTAACGGAATAACCTTTAGAATCGACCCGAACGGTGCATCAAAAACAAATCCGGGGCCTGCAAACATACCCAATTTTGAACGTGAACCAAATTCCGGATAATTTGCCTCAAAAATCTCTCTTTCTTTGTTCGTATGTGCAGTAAACGAAGGGATGGTGAACAAATATCTGTTGTTGTAATAAATTTCAGCGTCTTTAAATTGTATGGTATCGTGGTCTTTAAAAGCGTTTACAAAAATTTTGGATGCCGAAATATTCAATTTAGCGGTTTCGCCCGAAGTCAACAGCATCTTATCCTTATCATCCACAATCATTTGACTGAAATCAGGGCCTATCATTCTTGATACAAATCTGTACTTTTGGGATTTGTCAGAAAACATTTTACCATTTTGCAGAATAATTTTATCGTTTTCATGTACCGCATTTTTTGCAGAAATTTTTAAAGAAGGCATTTGCGACGAAATATTGTCCATAAATATGTTTTCTTCATTCATATTTATTTGAATAAAATCACCGTAAACAGGAACACCGTCTTTGGTCAAAACAACATTACCGATTGCCTTTAATATGTTAGAATCCTGGTTATATGTCATTTTGTCGGCGGTAAGTTCAATATTTTGCGGCGGAAGAATTAAAATCGGATGTCCCAATGCTTCTATATCGCCTGTTTCTTTGTTTAAGACGACATTATCGCAATCCAGCATCATTTCATTTTCGGCAACCTGCTCTCTGACTTCTCCGACAAGCGGTTCTGCATCATTTGTAACATCTGCATCTTCTGTCACTTCTTCCGTTGTCGTAACATCAATGTCTTGTGTGACTTCCTCTTTTGGTTGTACCTTTTGCTCAACAGTATTTTTATTATTTAAAAATTCTTTAATTTTAAGTCTTGTTTTTTTGAAAAAAGGCATGTGCGAACTATATTTTTCTTTGGGTTCAGAATGTTCTTGAATAACCTCCGGCATGGGAGCTTGAAAGAAGTTTTCGCCGGACAATTCTTCAAAAATTTGCTCGACCGGCTCTGCCGAAATCGCCGGCACTGCCGAAAATATTATTATTAAAAATGTGATAACTGCTTTTTTCAAATTCCACCTGCTTAAATATAATTTAACGGGTTATTGGGTTTGCCGTTAATTCTGACCTCAAAATGACAATGAGGTCCCGTGCTGTAGCCCGTTGTCCCCTCAAGTCCGACCACTTGACCTTTTTTTACATAATCTCCCTGCTTAACTTTTATAGTTGACATGTGCGCATAAAGCGTGGTTGTCGGATTGCCGTTTACCGTGCCATGGTCTATTATGACAACTTTTCCGTAACCTCCGTACCAACCCGAATATATGACTTTTCCGGCATTTGATGCCATAATGTTTCCGTAATTCGGACCTCCGATATCGACACCCGAATGAAAAGTTCTGCTGTTAAATATCGGATGCGTTCTCCAGCCAAAAGGCGATGTTATTCTTCCGCCAATAGGCTTTAAAAATCCGGTTGACGAAACTTTGACAGAACTGTCCTGCGGCTTTCTGCTAATCATATTTTGCAGGTTTTCAGACTGTCTTGCAAGCTCTCGCTCTGTTCTTTCGTAGTAACTTCTGTCAGTCTTGAGCTTGTTTATCATATTTTGATTTTGGGCGATAGCTTTTTGAATATCTTTTTGCTGGGAATTTATATTACGAATTGACTGCGCAAGGTATTTTTTCTTCGCTTCAATGTCTTTTTTCATCTGCGAAATTTTTTGCGCTTTTTCCTTCACAGATACCAGATGTCTGTAATCGTTTTTGATAATAAGCCTTTCAAAGTATATTACATCCAAAAAGGCGTTCAAATCTTTAGCAGACAAGATAAGCTCAAACATACCGGTTCTTTGCATTTTAAAAACTTGTCTGATACGGTCTTTTAATCTTGAATTAACGCTGTTAAATTCCGTAGTTGAACTTGCAAGCTCGCTTTCCAGCCTGTTTAATTGGGATTCTACCGAATTATACTGACTTTGGGAAACTTGCAGGTTGCTTGATGCCGTTTCCAATTTTTTTTGGTTTTTATAAAGCTTATTTTTTTCGGCGCTTTCAAGGATTTTGAGCTGTTGGATTTTCTGACGGGTTTGACGCTTTTTTTGCTCGACATTTGCGGCATTACAAAACTGCGGCGTTATGGCAAAACTTACAAAAAACACCGCTAATAATGATATTACAGCTGTTTTGATTAATTTGGTCATAATTTACTTCAACATAACCGGAAGCAGCATTAAGCCTACTGTCCAGGCTATAAACGTTATCGCAATTATTGCAATTATTATTTTTTGATTTTTTCTGAAAAATTCCATTGTTTCACCATTAACATCTTACTATCAAAAAAACGAAAGTGCAATTATTTGAAACAAATTTGCAAAAAAACGTAAAATCATTTAATATAACTTTATGATAGACAAAAAGCAATTGTTAAAAAACGATTTGAGCGGAATAAATCAATATTTGCTGGAAAACAATACCCGGCAGGTTGAGGCGATTTGTGATTTTTTACAAGGGAAATTTCCGCTTATGCTCGTAAACGGGTTTATGGGGTCGGGGAAAACCCAAATTGTAGAACATGTTTTGGCACACTTTGACGGCATCAAGCTCAATTACAACTGCTTTGAAACAACAATTCTTGATGATATTCTTCTTGCTTTTTTTGAAGAATTTAAAAAACTTACAGCACTTGAAGTGATATCGGCACCCAAAGTTAAATCAGAAAACTTTACCCAAAAAATTAATGCCTACTTCCAATCAATAGAAAAACCGATTGTTGTCGTTCTTAATTCTTTTGAAGAAATATTAAAATCCAACAAACCTGAAATTTTGGGATTTATAAAGCACTTAAGCGAAATCAAGAATATAAAAGTTATCATTGTTGCAAGAAATTTTGATTATGAGGAATTTTCAATTCCGTATCAAAAAGTCACCGTACTTGCGCTTGAAAAAGGGATTTATGAAAAATATCTTCGTTCTATGGAGCAAAAGCACATAGGGCCTTTAACCGATGAGCTTTACAAACTTTCAAGGGGGTACTTTTTCTACGTAACTTTGACTTTAAAGATTATGAAACTTCGAAACCTCTCTATGATAGAATTTTTGGACGGTTACGGGAAAAGTTTTTTAACCTTTAACGATTTCATTTTGCGTGAGGCGCTTGCGCTGGTCGATCCTGTGAGCGGGCATCTTTTCAGGTTCTTAACCGTAATGCGCCACCCTGTAAGCGTAAAACTCCTTAAAACCTTAAGACTTTATGATGATGAGAAAGTTTTGTTTTTCACAAATAACCTTGTACTTTCCCGCTTTGGCGAATATATTTACCTGAAAGATTATTTCAAAGTTATTGCGGAAAACTCAATTCCCGAAAATGTAGCCGTAAAAATTCACAAAGGCTGCGTGGATTTATATAACACTCAGCTTCCTTTAAAGCCTCTAGAGCGTGATTTGGTGATATCTCGCCAAACAATGCGCACCGAAATTGAATATCACAGCACATTTTTACCTAAAAAACCGATTTTGCCGACCGCTAAAAAAATCGAATACAAAGAATACTCAGAACGTGCCAAAGATATTAAAGAAGAAATCATTGAACAAAAAGAAGAAAAAGATGAAAAAATCAAAAAAATGTCGTTTATCTTTGACGATGATGAGCTTGGGGTTTTGGACAAAATCGCAGATTCAATAAAAAGCTTTATGTCTTTTACCGACAAAAGAGCAAAAGAAGACTCCGAAGAAAGCAAATTGACACTTAGAGAGTTAATAAATCGTGCAAAAAAAGCCCAGAGCGAATTTGATTTTAAACATGCCGTATCACTCTATCAAAAAGCGCTCTTGGTAAAAAATGACGATGATTATTACACTTGGCTGCCTCTGATTTATACGGGGCTTGCGACAAACTATCAAAAGCTTTCAGACTGGTTCAACGCCCAAAAATACTATGAAATGGCAGAAGATTTTTACACGACGACGGGCGATACTGAAAAAATCAACGAAACACGCTACAATATCGCAAATATTTTCTATATGACATTCAAAAAGGATAACGCAAGAGAGATTTTACAAGATATTGAAAAACAGCAGGTTTCAGATGAACTTATGATTAAAACGCTTAATCTTCTTGCAAACCTGACATCAGACAGCGCGCAGGCTTATGAATATTACAGGCGTGCAATTGATTATGATTTAACGAACATAAACAAATCAGTTTTATCCGAGCTTTATTTCAAATTTGCGCTTGCAAACGAAGACATGGATGATGAAAAGACTGCCGTGAAGTATTACAAAAAATGTATTGAGCTTGGGACAACCGAACATTTGGCGGATGCTTTGTCAAATATTGCGCAGCTTTATGACGATATCGGCGAAACAGATTTTGCCGTAAAATATTATCTTGAAAGCTTAAAAGCCGATGAAAAAGCCAAAAACTTAAACGGGATATACACATCATCAATGAAACTGGCGGAAATATATGCGGCAAAAGACCCGCAAAAAGCAGTTGAATATTATACAAAAGCTTTGGAATTGGCAAAAGAAATGAATGAAGCGTTTTATATACTGTCATCCGCCACGGCGCTGGGCGATTTTTATTTCAACAGACGGGAAAAACAACTTGCGCTTGAACATTACAAAATTGCACAAAGCTATGCCACAAAAGAAAATGCTGATAAAATAGCCCAAAGGATTGCGGGGCTTAATGATTGATTTGAGTTTATACGAAAAAGCTTTTTTAGAAGAAAATTCCAAGGTGAATTTGATTTCCAAAAATGATGAAAAGTTTTTGATAGAAAAGCATGTCAAAGACAGCCTTGCGATTGAAAAATTTTTTGAAAAATACGGGATATGCAAAAGGCTTCTTGATATAGGAACAGGCGGGGGCTTTCCGTCGGTATTGATTGCAATGAAGTATCCTGAAATTGAAGTTACGGCGCTTGACAGCATAAGAAAAAAGATTAATGCGATTGACAATATCAAAACCAAACTCGGAATAAAGAATTTGATAACGGTATGCGACAGGGCTGAAAATTTGAAAACGGAAAAATTTGACGTTATAACCTCACGTGCGGTTGCAAGTTTAGACAAAATAAGCGCACTTGCGCTACCCTTATTGAAAAAGGGAGGGTATTTTGTGGCATATAAATCAAAAAAAGCAGAAAGCGAGATTGACGAGGCACAAAAAACGCTAAAAAAATTCAACGCCAAGGTTATAGATATAATTAATTATAAACTTACATCAGACGAAGATTATACAAGGAATTTGATTGTAATATTTAATTGTTGACACATTTTATAAAATTCACTATAATTGAGTGGTAGTAAAAAAAATTGGAGGATACTAAAATGATTTTGAAAATGAAAACCTTTAACAGGGGGGGGGGTACGGTAGATATCCTCTAACCCAAGCTAATTGCGACTTTTACCTTACACGTCATTGCGAGGAGGACAAGCATAGCGCAGTCCGACGCGGCAATCTATTGAGTGGATTGCTTCGTCACTTCGTTCCTCGCAATGACGGAGATAGTAACACTTCACAGAGCCAGCTTAATGTAAACCACTTCACTCACACTACTCACCTTACTCACTTTACGCACTTGCGTAAAAGTTCTGCGTTTACCCTCGCCGAAATTCTTGTGACTCTCGCAGTCATCGGCATTGTTGCTGTTATGACTATTCCGAACTTGGTTCAAAGCTACAAGAAAAAAGAGGTTGAAATAAAATTAGTCAAATTTTACAGCATGATGAATAATGCCATAAAAATGGCGGAAGTCGATTACGGACCGCAAAGCACTTGGACGGATTACCATATAGATAATGAACAAGATAAAGACGGTAATGTATTGTATGATAAAGGTAATAAGATTGATACCTATGTTAAAAAATATTTTGAACCATATTTAAAAATAACAGGTTCGGAAGAAATAAGAGATGTGGTAGAGCCTAATGAACCGCAAAAAGTTTATTACTTATCGGCCGGCAGCGCATTCAGCTATAACTTGCACGAAAATCGTGAAATAATTTTTTACCCGAATAATCCCAAAAAATGTTTACAAGAATCCGGTGCAAGTGGTTCATGCCTATTTACATTCGCATTTATACCTTACTCCAGCAGGCCATATCATTTAACATCCTACAAATATAACATCAGTAACGGGATGCAGCCTGCTTTATACCTGTGGGACGGCAAGGATGAAAGCTTGGCATATGGTTGTAAAGAAACCGGTTTCTATTGTGCCGAAGTTATCCGCCGTAACGGCTGGAAAATACCCGATGACTATCCGTATAAATTCTGACGGGTTATTTATGGATTGCCGCGTCGGGCTGCGCCTCGCATTAAACGGGCATGGCTACGCCTCATCCCTCTGCTCGGCTTGTTCTCCTCGCAATGACGAATGCTATTATGCGAACCTGATGTGGAAAGCGGCTTGCCGCCTCGTAATGACGTGTACCGCATTA
>CANQML010000052.1 GCA_947624935.1 Candidatus Gastranaerophilales bacterium | reverse complement strand
AGGCTTTGTGTCAGCCAATTCGCTTGCAAACCTTTCTCAAACTTTGCAGGTATCGCCTTCACAATTGTTTGAAATGCCCGATAAAAACGAAGAAAAAGAACTTTACGAAAATGCCCTGAAACACCTTGAATTAATAAAGTCTGCGCCTGAAAAACTGCGTATTCTTAATTACCTTTTAAAAGGATTAGAATAATTTTTGTTACAGTTTTGGCATGCTGTTGCACCTAAGGCAAAACTGATGTACAATTAAAAAACAATCATGCTTAAAGCATGCTAAGGGGTAGTATAAAAAAACTTTGGAGGTCAGTGTGACAGAATGTATTGATGATGTATGTTTATCCGAAAATTCAATTAAGGTGCTTGAAAAAAGATATCTTAAACGTGACAAAGACGGTAATTGCACCGAAAAACCGGCTGACATGTTCAGACGTGTTGCAAGTTCAATCGCCGCAGGTGATTTACAGTTCGGTAAATCTCAAAGCGATGTTGATAAATTAACCGAAAGATTTTACAAAGCAATTACAAACTGTTATTTTATGCCGAACTCGCCGACATTAATGAATGCAGGCAGAGAACTGGGACAGTTGGCAGCATGCTTTGTTCTTCCCGTCGAAGACAGTTTGGAAGGTATTTTTGAAACGGTTAAAAATACCGCTTTAATTCATAAATCAGGCGGCGGTACAGGTTTTTCTTTCTCAAAATTAAGACCTAAAAACAGCGTCGTTAAATCAACAATGGGTGTTTCATCAGGTCCTGTTTCGTTTATGGAAGTATTTAACGCTGCAACCGAAGCCGTAAAACAGGGCGGTACAAGACGCGGCGCTAATATGGGCATTTTAAGAGTTGACCACCCCGATATTTTAGATTTTATCAATTGCAAAAATGATACGTCAAAATTAAATAACTTTAATATTTCTGTCGCACTTACCGATAAATTTATGGAAGCCGTAAAGAATAATACGGATTATGAGCTTGTTGCGCCGCACACGGGCGAGGTTATAAGCAAAATAAATGCAAGATACGTGTTTAACTTAATCGTAGACGGAGCTTGGAGAACGGGCGAACCCGGTATAATCTTTATCGACAAAATGAATGCCGATAACCCGACACCTCTTATCGGTGAAATTGAATCCACCAACCCTTGCGGTGAAGTTCCGCTTCTTGCGTATGAGGCATGTAATTTGGGTTCAATCAATTTAAGCCGTATGATGAAAGAAACCTCAAACGGTGTTGAAGTCGATTGGGATTTGCTTGCTGATACAACAAGAACAGCAATAAGATTTTTGGACAACGTAATTGCGGTTAACAATTACCCGTTGCCGCAAATTTCCGAAATGGTTCAAAATAACAGAAAAATCGGGCTCGGGGTTATGGGCTGGGCTGATATGCTTATGAAAATGGGTATTTCTTACGCATCAGAAGAAGGTACAAAACTTGCAGGACAGGTAATGGAATATATTGATTATGTTTCAAAATGCGAATCTATTGAGCTTTCAAAAGAGCGCGGAAGATTTAACAATTTCAAAGGCAGTATCTATGACAGCGAAAATTACCTCTATAACAAGTATAAAGGCAAATCTGCAGGAAAAATTACCGACGATATGTGGAAAGATTTGGACGAACAAATCGAGCAGTACGGCATAAGAAACGCAACAACCACATGTATTGCACCGACAGGTACAATTTCAATGATAGCAGGTGCATCGGGCGGTGTTGAACCTCTGTTCGGGCTGGTATTTATGAGAAACGTCATGGACGGAACCGAAATGCTTGAAGTTAACCCGATTTTCAAGGATTACGCAATTAAGCACGGGTTTTATTCCGATGAAGTTATGAAACAAATCTCGGAAGAAGGAACTGTTGCCCATGTCAATGGAATCGACGATGTTACAAAACACATTTTTGTAACGGCGCATGACGTTTCGCCTTACTGGCATGTAAAAATGCAGGCGGCTTTCCAACTTCATACGGATAACGCTGTGTCAAAAACGGTTAACTTTGTAGAAAGTGCGTCACGTGACGATATTATGCAAACTTATGTGCTCGCTTACGAAAACAATCTCAAAGGTATTACGGTTTACAGAAACAATTGCAGACCGATTCAGCCGATGAATTTGACAAAGAAAAAGGAAGAGTCTAAAGTTGAAGAAGTCAAGGTTGAGGAATCAAAAGCAGAAGATGAGCCGACAGGCGAAATAAAAACTGTTGTATGTCCCGAGTGCGGGAACACAATCGAGATGGCGGAAGGCTGTTTCATCTGTTTAAACTGCGGTTATTCGGGCTGTTCGTAATAAATAAGAAGAAAAGGAGTGCTTCGGCACTCCTTAATTTTTGTAACAAAATTAAAAAAACATAGCAAAAAAAATTATTTTCGGTTTTTAATGTGAGTACGGAAAGGAAAAAATATGTCAATTACAGCAATCCCCGGATTTGAAATCCAAAAAACAGGTAAAAACAAATATCTGGTAACTAACGGACAAAGTTATGCCGTATTAAACAAAAAAGAACTGAAAACGCTTGGTGAAGTTTACGGCGTCAAGCCTAAAGGAAAGAAAGTTGCAAAGGCGGCAGCAGTATTAGCGGCAACAGGTGCTTTGGTGGCGGCTGTTGCGTATCGCAAAAATATAGGCGGATTTTTGGACAAAGCCTTCAAAAATGTTAATTTGAATAAAACATTGAAATCGGTTAAAGAAAAATCTACCAAATTTATGTCTGACAGCGCTGAAAAGGTTTCAGAAACAGCAAAAAAAGCAATGGGTAGTGTTGAAGAAAAATTAAAAAATGTCAACATCAAAACAAAATTAAATGCCGTTTCGGAAAAAATGCAATCAGGCGCGCAGAAAATAAATGAAAAAGCCGGTAAATGGTATAATAAAACGGTTGATTTTGTTGTCAATGTGTTTGGAATGATAAAGAAATTCTTTAATGGATTATTTGGTAAGAAATCCTTAAATAAAGCCACCAGGTATTAGTTTCAAAGTATTTAGCTAAAAATCACCGCTTATGCGGTGATTTTTTTGCCCGAATATGTTTATGTTATAATCTTCAACGTGAGGAATTATGATAACTGATATAAAAGAAATTACTGAACAAGAAATTGTAAAAAAGACTAATCTTCAACATATAGCAATAATTATGGACGGCAACAGAAGGTGGGCAAAAGAAAGAAATTTACCTTCTGCAATGGGGCATAAAAAGGGAGTTGATGCTCTTAAAGCGACATTGAAAGCATGTCATAAATTCGGAGTTAAATATTTAACAGTTTATGCTTTTTCGACCGAAAATTGGAACAGAAAACCCGAAGAAGTAGCTTTTTTAATGGATTTACTTGCAAATACAATTAAAAACGAGCTTGATGAACTTCATCAAAACGGTGTTGTGATTAATTTTATAGGTGATTTGACAAAATTAAATAAAAAGCTCCAAGAAATTTTGTATAATGCGATGGATTATACAAAGGACAATACGGGCGTAAGACTTCAAATAGCGTTCAATTATGGTTCCCGTAACGAGATTGTAAATGCGGTAAAGCATTTGATAGATGATGGGGTAAAATCTTCTGACGTAACGGAAGATTTAATATCTTCCGCGCTTTATACTGCGGGGATACCGGATCCGGATTTGCTTATCAGAACAGGCGGTGAAATGCGGGTTTCAAATTATCTTTTGTGGCAGGTTGCTTATTCTGAATTTCTTGTAACAAAGCAGTATTGGCCTGAATTTAACGAACAATCATTATCGGATGCAATTTTTGAATTTGGAAACAGACAGAGAAGATACGGGAAATGAAAATAGTTTTTGCAACGGGTAACAAACATAAACTTGAGGAAATAAACGAAATTTCAAAAGGCAGCGGAATTGAGTTTATTTTGCCCCAAAACGATTTTAACCCTGTTGAAAACGGCAGGACTTTTGAAGAAAATTCACTTATAAAAGCAAAAGCGGCATATTCGGGTATGATGACTTTAGCGGACGACTCTGGGCTTTGTGTTGAGGCGCTGAACGGTGCGCCGGGGCTGTATTCTGCAAGGTATGCGGGAAGTCAGGATGAAAAAATCAATAAGATTTTGGAAGAATTAAAACCTCATAAAAACAGAAAAGCTAAGTTTGTATGTGTTATGACGCTTTTGGATGAAAAAGGCGAGATTTTGTATGTTTCAAAAGGTGAATGCCATGGCAGAATTGCCCAAAAGCGTTCGGGTAAAAACGGGTTTGGGTATGACCCTGTGTTTATTGTTGGCGACGGCGATTTGACTATGGCGGATATGCCTGAGGAAGAAAAAAATAAAATTTCTCATCGTGCTATTGCCTTGAAGAATATAATTTCAAAAATCGCTTGCCATATATAAATGTTTTTGATAGAATTGTGTTGCAAATGCAACACAAACGGGAGAGTGGAATGAAAAGAAACATAATAATTATACTTTTGATAATAATTGCTGCGATTGTTTTAAGGTATACGTCAGGTGCTATCGGAAAATTTTTCCAAAACAGAGCGATGAAAAATCAGCCGGCGCCTGCGGTTCAGGTAGAACAAGTCGGTGAACAGGAGATTATCAGAAGCTTTGAAGCTCCCGGACGTGTGACTTCAAAATATCAGGTTAACGTATTGGCGCGTATTGCAGGGTATTTGCAGAAAAGCTATTTTAAAGAAGGTGATTATGTAAAAGAAGGTCAGGTTTTGTTCCAAATCGAGCCTGCTGAATACTTAAATACATCAAATGTTGCAAGAGCAAATGTTGAAAATACAAGAGCACAGTTAGCTTATGCGGAAAAACAGCTTGCAAGGGCAAGCGAGCTTGTCAAAAAAGATTACATTGCAAAAGCAAGGTATGATGAGATTTTATCTCAAAGAGATGCCCTGCGCGCACAACTTGCATCAGCTCAAGCATCATATCAAGATAGCCAAAGAAATTACGGTTATACAATGGTAAAATCTCCCGTGAATGGCAAGGTCGGGATAATTTCCGTAACTGTCGGAAACTACGTTTCGCCATCATCGGGGCCTTTGACTACAATCAACAGCACAAACCCGATTTATGTTACTTTCCCGATAGATTCAAGCGATTTTAATTTGCTTACAACAGCCGATGCGGGAAATAACGAGAACAGAAAAGTCGAGCTTTATTTCAATGACGGTCAAAAGTACCCTATAGACGGGGTTCAGGACTTTCAAGATAACAAAATTGACCAGTCAACCGGTACTGTTACACTTCGTGCAACTTTTAAAAACCCCGATAATCAACTTTTACACGGTGAATTTGTGACAGTAAAACTTTATTCAAACAACAAGGTTAAAGTTCCTGTGGTTCACCAGACAGCGGTTTTGGAAAATCAGGCGGGCAAATATGTCTACAAGCTTGATGATAAAGACATTCCGCAATTAACATATATAAAAACAAGCGGGCAATCCGGTGATTATTGGATTATAACCGAGGGAGTACAAATCGGTGACAGGATTGTAACGGACGGTTTGCAAAAGGTTACTCCGGGTCAGCCTGTGACGGTTGTTTCACCTGATGAAATGGCAAAGATTAAAAAGAAGGATGACAATGGCAAATAATCAGGGAAATTTATTTATAAAACGTCCGAAACTTGCGATAGTAATATCGTTGGCAATAGTTCTTGCAGGGTTGTTGATGATAAACACACTCCCTTTGGAAGAATACCCTTCAATAACTCCGCCACAGGTAGTTATAACGGCAACTTATGCGGGCGCAAGCTCGGATGTAATTGAATCGACTGTTGCCGCACCTGTTGAGGCACAGTTAAACGGGGTTGAAGATATGATTTATATGTCGTCAACTTCCCAAAACGGTCAGTATCAGTTAACTTTGTACTTTGCAATCGGTTCTGACCCTGATATGGCGGTTGTAAACGTCCAAAACCAATTACAGCTTGTAACCCCGCGTTTACCTGAAGAAGTTCGGCGATACGGTTTGCAGGTCAGAAAATCCACCGGCGGTCCCGGCATTTTGATGATTTCCGTAAATTCGCCGACGGGAACTTATGATAATTTGTATATCGCAAACTACGCATCAATTTATATAAAAGACGAGCTTGCACGTATAAAAGGTGTCGGTAAAGTGCAGGTATTCGGGTCAACCGATTATTCAATGAGAATATGGCTTGATGCGAATAAAATGGCAAGTTTGGGAGTCTCAACAAGCGAGGTTTCGGCGGCAATTCAAGCCCAAAACACTCAGTCACCTGCAGGCGATTTGGGTGTTGAACCGATGAAAGATAAGCAGATGATTAAGCTTACAATGCGTACCAAAGGCAGACTTCAAGACCCCAAAGAGTTTGAAGAAATTGTCGTTCGGTCAAAACCCGACGGTTCTCAAATTAGGCTGAAAGACGTCGCAAGGGTAGAATTAGGCGCTGAAAGTTATTCGTTCTTCTCAAGAATTGACGGTAAAAATTCGGCAATTATTTCGGTCAGCCAGCTGCCCGAGGCAAACGCAATCGACCTTTCAAACAAAATCCAAAAAAGAATGAAGGAGTTGAGCAAAGGCTTTCCGCAGGGTATAGAATATAAGGTTCAGCACGATGAAACGGAATTTGTAAGAGAGTCTATTCATGAGGTTTTAAATGCGATAGCGCTTGCGATTTTATTGGTCGGACTTGTAACTTATATGTTTTTGGGCAGTGCAAGAGCCGCTTTCATACCGTTTTGCGCAATTCCGGTATCTTTGGTCGGTGTATTTATCTTTATGAATTTGTTTGGATTTTCAATAAATCTTTTGATATTATTCGGACTTGTATTGGCAGTCGGATTGGTTGTTGACGATGCGATAGTCGTATTGGAAAACACGCAAAGACACATCCAGGAAGGCAAAGACAGAATTGAAGCGACCGAAGTCACCATGCAGGAAGTATTTGGCGCTGTTTTGGCAACGTCTTTGGTATTGATGGCGGTATTTGTGCCTGTTTCGTTTATGTCAGGGATTACGGGGCAGATGTTCAGACAGTTTGCACTCTGTATTGCAACTTCAATCGGCTTGTCAACACTTGTCGCGCTGACTTTGTCGCCGGCTTTGTGTTCTATGATTTTGAAATCGGGTGAAGAAAAGGCTGATTTTGAATTTATAAGAAAATTTTACGAATGGTTTAACAAGGTTCGCGATAAGTATTTAGAAGGCGCGGGAGTATTTATAAATTCCGCAAAGAATACGCTTTTAGTACTTTTGGGAATAGTTATTTTCGTACTTTTTATGTTTAAACTTATCCCGACGGGCTTTTTACCATCGGAAGATAGAGGCGCAATATTTACTCAAATCCAGCTCCCTGACGGGTCGTCCGCATCAAGAACCGATATGGTCGCAACCGAAATCGAAAACAGAATTTTAAAGATAAAAGGTGTTGAAACAACGATTACACTGGTCGGATTTTCGGGTGAAAATACGGCGTTGATTGTTTCGCAGTTAAAACCGTGGTCAGAGAGAAAATCCAAGGCAGAAAGTGCAGACGGGATTTTGGCGATAATGAGAAAAGAGTTTGCGACATATCCATCCGCAACGATAGCGTCATTTTCTCCGCCTGCAATATCAGGTTTAGGGATGTTTGGCGGGTTTGAATATCAGTTGCTTGATAAAGGCAACAGAGATTCTCAAGCGCTTTATGATGAGGCGGTAAAACTTCTTGCGGCAGCAAACAAACGTCCTGAATATTCACTTGTTTATACGTCGTTTACCGCAAATATGCCTCAGTTGCTTTTGAATGTTGATGTTTCAAAGGCTATGGCGCAGGGCGTTGAAATATCGGAAATTTATAACGCTCTTTCTGCTTATTTTGCAAAAGCGTATATAAATGACTTCAATAAATACGGGCGTGTTTATCGTGTTTATATGCAGGCAGATTCTGAATTTAGGGCAACCCCCGGCGACATAGATAAGATTTTTGTGAAAAACAAATACGGACAAATGGTTCCGCTATCATCTGTTTTGAAAATTGATAATATTGTCGGGCCTTACAGCAGAACAAGGTTTAACATGTATCCTTCAATCACGATAAATGGTTCAGCAAGAGAAGGCGTATCGTCAGGTCAGGCAATGAAGGTTATGGAGCAGTTATCGGATGAGGTTTTGCCTGAAGATATGGGCTATGCATGGTCTGGAAGTTCTTTACAGGAACAGGAATCCTCCGGTCAAATAGGTCCGATACTTGCGATGTCAATAGTTTTCGTATATCTGTTTTTGGTAGGATTATATGAAAGCTGGATGCTTCCGATTGCGGTACTTTTGGTATCACCTGTTGCGTTGTTTGGGGCGTTGTTCTTCCAGTATGTTGCAGGATATTCGCTTGATTTGTATTCACAAATCGGACTTGTAATGCTTTTGGGTTTAAGTACGAAACAGGCGATTTTGATTATAGAATTTGCAAAAGACGCACATGAAAGCGGCATGGCGATAAGAGATGCGGCACTTCAAGCCGCACGGCTAAGGTTCAGAGCGGTTATGATGACCAATATTGCATTTATCTTAGGGCTTTTGCCTTTGGTATTTGCGCACGGCGCGGGTGCTGCCAGCCGACATTCGGTTGGTATGACGGTCTTTGGCGGTATGATTGCTGTTGCATTTGTCGGAACATTCTTAGTTCCCGCTTTCTATGTTATGATTGAGGAAATGAAAATAAATCTTTCAAAAAGATTGGGTAAAAAATAATGCTTAAAAAACTTATACTAATAATATTTTTAATAACGTCAACGGCATTCGCCTCGCAGGAATTTCCCGAGTCGGACAAGGTTTTGCCGTTAAGTGATGCCAATTCCGATTATATAATTTCGGGCTCCGTTGAAAAGAACATTGATTTGACTTTGGAAAACTGCATTGAGCTTGCACTCGGCAATAACCCGCAGATTAATGCGGCATTTCAGGATATTTTGGCATCGGATGCAAGAATAAAACAGGTTTGGTCAAATTATTTTCCGCAATTAAGTTGGCAAACGGGTTATACAAGGATTAGACAACTTCAATTGTCCGATGCTTTGGGCAGAAATTTGACGTTTAATTACTATATTTTGGGTCAAGTTACCTTGCAGCAAATGCTTTACGACTTTGGTGTAACCCAAAATCAGGCAACCATAAGACGTTTGGATTATGAAGGCTACAAAACCACTTTGACTGCGGTCATTAACGATGTAATTTATCAGACTAAAGACGCTTATTTCGCGCTTTTATATGCGTATGAAAGCAAAAGAGTGGCGCAAGACACGGTTGATAAATTCCAGCTTTTTTACAATCAGGCAAAGGCGTTTTATGAAATCGGCATGAACCCGAAAGTTGACGTTACTATTGCAGAATCAAATTTGAGCAGTGCTAAATTGAAGCTCATTCAGGCAGATAACAACGTTAATCTTGCAATCGCAAGGCTCAACAACGTTATGGGCGTACCGTTTATTGACAAATACAATATTTTGGATAAATTGCAATATCAGCCGCTTAATATGACGTTCAATCAGGCTGTAGATATTGCACGTGAGGCAAGACCGGAATTAAAACTTGCCGAAATCAAGGTGGAAACCGCAAATCAGACACTAAAACTCGTCAAAAAATCTTTTTATCCGACGCTTTCCGTTGAAGGTCAACTTCAAATCGGTGGTAAGCAGTGGACATCAAATCACGGTTATAACATCGGCGGTTACTTGAATTTCCCGACCGTTAACGGCATGTTAATCAGAAACGAGATTAAAGAGGCAAGGTATTTGTATGATAAAGAACTTGCTAACGCCCAAAATACGCAAAACCAGATTTATTTGGAAATCCAAAATGCGTTTTTAAAGCTTGAAGAAAAGAAAAATCAAATGCCGGTAGCGCTTTTGCAGGTAAAACAGGCAAAAGAGAACTACGAATTGTCTTACGGCAGATACAGAGTGGGTGAGGCAAGTCCGACAGAGTTAAAAGATTCGCAGATTATGTATGAAAACGCTCAGCTGACTTATTATCAGGCGCTTTATGAATATAATTCAGCAAAAGCCGAGCTTGAAAAAGCTGTCGGTAAAAATATAATTTCCGAAGAAGAAATCATTGAGCTTGGTGCATGAGTTGACTTGAACTTTGCTTTGTAATAGTCTGATGTTTGGAGGTATGTTATGAAAATTACCGTCAACGGACGTGAAGTCGAACTGAATAATTCAAAAACAATTGCTGATTTTATCGTGGAACGAAATGTCACGGGTAAAATGTTTGCAATCGAATTAAATCGCGAAATAATCGCAAAAGATGCTTATAGCACCTCTAATCTCAAAGACGGCGATGTGATTGAGCTTGTAGGGTTTGCGGGAGGAGGCTAAATGAAAGTTCTTGTCGGTCTTTCAGGCGGTGTGGATTCATCTGTTACGGCACTTCTTCTCAAGCAAAAAGGCTATGAAGTCGAGGGCGCTACAATGGCAATCTGGAGTAAAGGCGGTATGGCAACGGGGCACAGAAACGCTTGTTATGGTCCTGATGAAAAAGAAGATATTGAGGCGGCGCGAAAAATCGCAGAGCAGCTCGATATCCCTTATCACGTCTTAAATTGCGCCGAGCAGTATGAAAGAATTGTGCTTGATAATTTTAAATCCGAATACATCAAAGGCAGAACCCCAAACCCTTGTGTATGGTGTAATGCGCTTATAAAATTCGGGGTTTTCCCTCAAATGGCACATGAAAACGGAATTGAGTTTGATAAATTCGCAACGGGGCATTATGCAAGAATTATTGAAGAAAACGGCAATTTCCTTTTAAAACGTGGAGTTGCGCCCCACAAAGACCAATCGTATTTTTTATATCGGCTAAAACAAGAACAGTTAAAAAATATCATTATGCCGCTCGGTGATTTTACAAAAGAAGAAATCAGAAAAATTGCTGCCGAAAACGGGCTTTCATCTGCCGAAAAACCCGACAGTCAAGACTTCTTTGACGGTGATTACAACGAGCTTTTGGGAGTTAAAGAAAAAGAGGGAAACATTGTAGATACCTCAGGCAAGATTCTCGGAACTCACAAAGGTATTTGGAATTACACAATCGGGCAGAGAAAAGGCATTGGCATTTCATCGACCGAACCTTTGTACGTGCTTTCTCTAAACAGTGAAACAAACGAAGTTGTTGTCGGGTTTGCGGATAAAACATTTAAAAAATCTCTTGTTGCAACAAATTTAAGCTGGATAACAGAGCCGCCCAAAAGTTTTACGGCAACGGCAAAAATCCGCTCAACCCAGCAGCCTGTGCCTGTAAGCGTTGAAATGTCGGGCGATACAATGGATGTCACCTTTGATGATTTACAAAAATCAATAGCTATCGGGCAATCAGTTGTATTGTATGACGGTGACACCGTTCTTGGCGGAGGTGTTATAGAAAGTGCAAAATGAACGCTACAGCAGAAATATTTTGGAAATAGGCGAGGAAGGTCAAAAAAAACTCCTTAACTCTAAAGTTTTGGTATGCGGTGCGGGAGGTTTAGGCTCTACCGTAATCTTAAACCTTGCATCTTTAGGCGTCGGTCATATCGGAATTGTCGATAACGACGTTTTGGAGCTTTCAAACTTAAATCGCCAATATATCCATGATTTGTCGTCTTTAGGTAAACCTAAAGTTATTTCCGCAAAAAACAGAATAGAAAACTACAACAAAGATATAGAAGTCAAAACTTTTCAAACAAGGCTTGATGAAAAAAATTACGAACAAATCGTAAAAGATTACGACATAATCGTTGATTGTTTTGACAGCTACAAATCAAAACTTTTGTTAAACGATATTGCGCTTAAAACGGGCAAAATCCTTGTCCATGGCGGGGTAAGCGGCATAAGAGGTCAGGTTATGACAATTATTCCGCACAAAAGTGCCTGCTTAAGATGTATTTTGCCCGATGACGATGAGTACGTCGTTAAAGGCGTCTTATCTCCCGCAGTTTCTTTAATTGCGTCGTTTGAAAGTCTTGAAGTCGCAAAGCTTATTTTAAACAATGAAAAAACTCTCACAAACAGCCTTTTAATCTTTGACGGGCTGAATGCGAGAGTTGTTAAAGTTCAAAAGGCTTCAGACTGCCATAACCATGTCAACTTCCTGTAGCATTTCTTTATCCTCTTTGGAGGTTGAACCTGTTGTCGTCAGATAATTTCCGACTAAAACGGAATTTATCCCTGCCAAAAGCCCTGTTTTTTGATTTTCTTTGCTTAATCTGGTCGTTCTGCCGCCTGCGTATCTTAAAAGTGCGTGCGGTAAAATTATTCTGAAAATGCAAATCGTTTTCAGGATTTCTTCTTCATCGATTTTATCTTCATAACCTTCAAGCGGTGTGCCTTTTATGGGGTTTAAGAAGTTAATCGGAACTGTTTTCGGGTTTAATTTTTGAAGTGAAAGCGCCATATCAATTCTGTCCTCGCGTGTTTCGCCCATACCGATTATAACCCCGCAGCATGCTTCTATACCGTATTTTTGTATCATTTTAACGGTATTTACTCTGTCTTGAAAACGGTGGGTTGTGCAGATTTTTTCGTGGTAGTTTTCGGACGTATTGATATTGTGGTTGTATCTTTCAACTCCCGCCTCTTTAATCTGTTTAACCTGTTCTTCCGACAAAAGTCCCAATGACGCGCAGCAGTGTATTCCGTCAATCGATGCGACTTCTTTAATCATTTCAAGAATTTTTTCAAAGTCGCTATCTGTCGGAACTCTGCCCGATGTTACGATGCAAAACCTTGTTGCGCCGTTATCTCTTGCAGATATCGCAGCTTTTTTAACGGTTTCAACGTCTAAAAGCGGATGACATTCGATTTGGGCATGATTGTGTTTGCTTTGCGAACAGTATTTGCAGTTTTCTCCGCAAGCGCCTGTTTTTGCGCTGATTATACTGCAAGCCTCAACGGTGTTATCAAAGTTTTCTTTGGTAATTCTGTTTGATATCTCAATCAATTCATCAAGCGGTTTTTCGTAAAGCTTTAAATAATCAGCTTTTGTGTAATTTTCAAATTCGTTCATTTTTTCTCCTTTTTATGTAATTTACAACCCAATATTGTAATATATTTATGCTCTTTTGATTTGTCGTATCTTATTGAAAAGATTTCCTGCATAAAGGCACTGATATGTCTGGTTTTATAGTGCTTTAGGTTTTTTTTCATTTGTTTATAATTTTTTAAACCTTTTCTCTGTTTTAAATTTTTTATTTCGTCCATAAAGGGTTTTGATTTTTGTATGAGATATTCTCTTTGCTCTCTATGTTTATACCACATCCAGCAAAAAAAACTTAAATCTCTGTCAAGCAAAAGGTGTTTTACTTTTGAATCCTTATACATAGGCATTTGTTTAAATTTGGTAATAAATTTTTCGTAATTTTTATATGTGCTATTGATATCTGACATACTGCTTTGCGGTCTTTCATTCAAATAATTGTATAAAGGTTTTTTCAATAATGTTATGGAAGGTGTCAAATATAGTAAATTGTACCAAAATAAACGATCTTCAGATATTGTGAGATTTTCGTCAAATCTCATGTCTTTAATAAAATCTTTTTTGAATAATTTTCCCCACGGAACGACGGGGAAATATATAATTTCTTTGATATAACCGTCTGCTGAGTCGTATTCAAAATAAGTTTCCTTTGTTTTGTATTGGTATGGTTTTTTTCTTTCGACAAATACATCATAGTGAGAACAAATTACGATATCCGAATAATCATTTTGTGCCGTTTTTAAAATTTCTTCAATCATATTTGGTTCAATCCAATCATCGGAATCGATAAATGTAAGGTATTTGCCTTTAGATATTTCAATACCTGTATTTCTCGCTTTTGAAACGCCTTGATTTTCTTGAGTTATAACTTTTATCCTTGAATCTTTTTTTACATATTCGTTTAATATATTCAATGAATTGTCTTTTGAACCGTCATTTATGCAGATGATTTCAAGGTTTTTATAGGTCTGATTGATTACACTGTCTAAACATCTGTTTAAATATTTTTCTGTGTTGTAAACCGGTATTATAATTGTGACAAGGTCGTTTGTGCTTTTTTCAAAACTTGATTTTTCTGCGAATAATGACATTAAAAGTCTTTTCGCATTTAACCTGTTTTCAGCGGTTGTTCTTTGAGTATCATTTAAGCAAAATAACTTGGGGTTTATATATTCAAAACGCTTTTGTAAATTTGATTTTTCCACGCCTAAATATGCAGAATCAATGCCGTATTTCCCGATTGATTTATTATAGAACTTTGTTCCAAACGGCAAATGAAAATCAGTTCGTGGGATAAATTTAAACTTTGCTTGATTTGTTGCAAGTGCATAAAAAGAAATAAGAGACCTTTGTGCATCATTTTTGCTTCTAAACCTGCTTGCTTTTTTAAATTCATCGGGAAATTCGTTAGCACATCCTTTAAATAATGATTTTGTATAGGCATCAAGGTTATGGTGCGGTTCAAAATCATAAAACTTCCCGTATTTTTCTTTTATAAGCGTTTGCATGCTGACAATCATATTCGCATAATCTGATTTGGATGCCATTTTTTGACTTAAGCTTTTGTTAAGTCTAACAACAGGTTTTCCCTCGTTGTCAAAGAAAAATTCAGGCGACAATTCTTTATTTACAAAGGTGTCATCATTCGCATATAAAAAATACTCGCTTAAATTTGGTATTTTGTGTAAATATAACTCAATAACAGATGCATTAAATGAGGGCAGAATTTCTTGCGGCATAAAATCTTGGTGGAAAACAACTTTGATTTTCGGGTTATCCGTATCAAGCCATGCGGGGATTTGATTGTCTGTTACTATATAAATTTTATTTATCCAGGGCAGATATTTTTCAACCGAACGCAAAGAGTATTTCAATTCATCATT
>CANQML010000051.1 GCA_947624935.1 Candidatus Gastranaerophilales bacterium | reverse complement strand
AACTTTCTCCCTCGCCCCTTGTGGGAGAGGGAAGGAGCGTAGCGACGGGGTGAGGGGATCAACACTGTCAAAGTTTAAAAGGGTAGTCATCCTTAAATTCCCAACCGTCATGCATTAATAATGCTGCACACATTTTGGGTTCTTTTTTGCAAATTTCCAGCAGCTTTTCTCTTGTTGGTGATGCTTCAGTGCATGCCGGACATAATGGCATAATAAAATTGGCTTTTTGTTGATATGAAGTATTTTTGTACTGTTCATTACATAAAATAAATTTAAAAAGATTTTGTCCGTATACAGGTTCTTTATTATCCAATAAAATATCAAAATCCATACAATTACCGTTGTGCATATAAACAGTACTACCGTTTGCAAGAATTATTCCCAAATTCCATCTGTTAATATTATTGTAACCTGTTACCGTTGTTTCGGTATATTTAATATATGGTTTTATATATTTGTCAAAGTATTTTTGAGTTAACAGATTATTTTCCTGTATATCTGACGCACCGCTATCATCGTAAACCTCTGCTACTTTTTCCCAAGTTTCCGCATTACCGTTGTCTATTTCAGACAACTTAACAGCTTGCGACATCATTGAATAAAAATATTTTAATTTGGTTGAGTAAACTTTTCTCTTGTAACTTTGAACCAAATTCGGGATTGTCATGGACGCAACAATTCCTATTACCGCTAAAGTTACCAAAACCTCCGCGAGTGTAAAACCAGTACTTCTTTCAAACTTTTTCATATTACCCCTTTCTATTTCATACATGAAATAACTACAATTTATTATAACACATATAATTCATGTATGCAATGGAAAAATGAAAATAGCAAAAAACTCATCAAGGCGCTTGGTAAACTCATTAGAACCGAGCGAAAAAACGCGTCAGACAAGTCTTTGACACTTTTTGCATACGAGTTTGACCTCAACCCCGGAAATTTATGCAAAATCGAAAACAGCCAAATTGAGCCTAAAATAACCATGCTTTGGCGTATCGCTGAAGCATTGAACTTGCCGCTTTCTAAGCTTATTAAAAAACTTGAAAACGAGTTAGGCAAAGATTTTAAAATAATTGATGATTAAACCTCAACTTTTACTTTGCGTTTTCGAACTTTGCGCCCCTGTTCTTCAAGCCGCTTTTGCTTGTAACCGTAAGTTACGTATATCAACAACCCAATTAAAAGCCACAGAGGGAAATATATCGACGAAGTCGTCAAATATTTCATCGAATAAATCATCAATCCGCCGCATGTTAGTATTCCAAGTATCGGGAAAATCGGGCTAAACGGCACCTTAAAAGGTCTTGGTCTGTCGGGTTCCGTTTTTCTTAAAATAAGCACCGCAATACAAATTATTATAAACGATGTAAATGTTCCAAAGTTACATAATTCCGCCGATATGCTTAAATCCATAAACAATGAGCATACCATAACAACAATTCCCGAAATCCATGTTAAAACGTGCGGAGTTCTGAATTTTTTGTGAATTAACCTCAATGATTTTGGCAAAAATCTATCCCTGCTCATTGCGTATAAAATTCTTGTTGTACCAAGCTGATAAATCAAAATAACAGAGGTCAAAGCGCATATTGCACCGACTGAAATCAATCCCGCAAACCAGTCTTTGCCTATCATCCTCATTGCATGCGCAATCGGTGCTTGCGTATCAATACTGCTTAAAGGTCCTATGCCGGTCAAAACAAGCGCTACAAGCACGTATAAAATTGTGCAGAAAATTAATGTTCCCAAAATCGCAACGGGCAAATCTCTTTGCGGGTTTTCGGTTTCTTCGGCGGTTGTTGATATCGCATCAAAACCGATATATGCAAAAAAGATTAAAAATGCGCCCATAAACACACCCTCAAACCCGTTTGGCGCAAACGGCGTCCAGTTTTCGGGTTTTACATAAAATGCGCCGACTGCAATAAACGAGATTATCATAAACATGTTAACCCCGACCATAATACTTGCAAACCTTGTGGATTCCTTTACGCCTTTAATCAAAAGCAAAGTCAACAAAAATAGTATAAATATGGCGGGTAAATTAATTGCAACGGGGATTTTGTCGAAAATAAACGGCATTTGCGTGTGCGGGTCAAGCCCGAATTTATCGCAGTATGAGAACATAAACCGATAGTCGTTTCTGAGCCACATCGGGAAATTCACCACAAAATCCGGCAAAACATGCTTAAATCCCTTTAAAAATTGTGTAAGATATCCTGTCCATGCGCTTGCAACCGTAATATTTCCGATAGCATATTCAAGCATTAAAATCCAACCGACCATCCATGCCATAAATTCGCCCATTGTAGCGTAGGTGTACGTGTAAGCACTTCCCGCAACGGGTATCATTGAGGCGATTTCGGAATAACAAAGCGCCGAAAATACGCACGCAATAGCCGCAAATACCATTGATATTATAATCGCAGGTCCTGCGCCGACGCCTTCGGGTCCGCCCTGTATTGCACTTCCGATTATCGTGAATATTCCTGTTCCGACTACTGCTCCAATTCCAATGACAATAAGGTCAAAAACATTCAATGTTTTTTTCAATTCGGACTTTTTGCTTGTCGCAATAAGCTCATCCGTGCTTTTTTTGCGTAATATATTCTCTAAAATCTTGCTCATTTATATAACTCCAACTTCTTTTTCGCTACTTTTTCGTTGTGTACTTTGTTTTCGTTCAATCGGTTTTTGACAAAACCGTATAAAAGGTAAATTAGTGCGCCAAATCCGAGCCAGACTGGGAAAAGTAAGGCTGAACCGGATTGTTGCATTGATTTGTATACCATTAATCCGCCGCATGTGATTATACCCAAAACAGGTACAACGGGCGAAAATGGCACCCTAAACGGTCTTGGTCTGTCGGGGTCGGTTTTTCTTAAAATAAGAACAGCAATGCAAACGATTATGAATGATGTAAACGTTCCGTAGTTACAAAGCTCTGCGGCAACATCCAAATTCAATGTCAAAATTCCGACAACAGCCAACAACCCGACAGTCCACGTCAAAAGCGCAGGTGTATGATATTTCGGGTGAAGTTTTTGAAATCTTTTTGAAATGAAATGATCTCTGCTCATTGCATACAAAATTCTTGTTGCCGCCATTTCCAAAACTAAAAGTACCGATGTCAAACCTGCCAAAGAACCTATTGAAATAAGCCCTGCCGCCCAATTTTGATGAGCAGCCGTCATACAGTATGCCATAGGAGCTTTCAAAAAGTCGGCGGGAACCGCAACGGATGTATCTTGCATACCTGTTAATACAAGCGCAACAAGCACATACACTATCGTTGTAATTATTAATGACCCGATAATCCCTATAGGCAAATCCTTTTGGGGCTTTTTGCATTCTTCGGCGGCTGTTGCAATAGCGTCAAAACCGATATAAGCAAAGAATATCAAAAACGCGCCCGCAAAAATCCCTTCAGCACCGTGAGTTGCAAACGGCGTCCAGTTTTCGGGTTTTACAAAAAACGCACCTGCAATTACAAAAAGCGCAATTACCGCCAGTTTTACGGCAACCATAATCCCTGCCATTTTGGCGGAATCTTTAGTACCTTTAACCAAAATCGCCGTCATTAATAATACTATTAATATAGCGGGAAGGTTTATGCAAATAGGAACGCCTAAAAATGTCGGGATAAAAACGTCAGGATTTTCTGCAGCTATTTTTGCGGCTGTAAACGGGTCGTTTGAAAGCCAAACGGGAGGGTTTGCAAGCCATGCGGGCAATACGTTTGAAAATCCGCTCATAAACTGTACAAAATGGTTTGACCACGCACATGCAACAGCGATAAATCCGATTGCATATTCAAGCATTAAAACCCAGCCGACCATCCATGCCGCAAATTCGCCTAAAGTCGCAAAAGTGTAAGTGTACGCGCCGCCTGCAACGGGAATCATTGTAGCAAATTCGGAATAACACAGCGCCGAAAAAATACACGCAATCGCCGCAATTATCATGGAAATTACAAGCGCAGGCCCTGCACCGTTTTCGCCCGCTGCGGCAATCCCGACAACGGCAAAAATCCCCGAACCTATTATCGCTCCGACGCCTAAAATGATTAAATCCCATACGCCGAGCGTTTTTTCAAGCCCGCCCGATTCCGCTATCATTTCATCGGGGTTTTTTATCCTTGTAATTGTCTTTAAAAAGTTGCGAGTAAATGTCGCTCTGTGAAATTTTTCTGCCATTTATATCCCTTTGCAAAGAGGAAAACCAAGCTTTTCTCTCTGTTCTACGTATAATTTTGCAACGGCTGATGCCATTGTCCTTACTCTGTTAATAAAATTAATTCTTTCGTCTTTGCTTATGACACCGCGTGCATCCAATAAGTTGAATGTGTGCGAGCATTTTAAAACATAGTCATACGCAGGCAATACCAATTCAGCTTTAACACAATTATCCACTTCTTTTTGGTATAAATCAAACATCGTGAAAAGTGATTTTGCATCGCTCACTTCAAAATTGTATTTTGACTGTTCAATCTCGTTTTGCAAAAAGATATCGCCGTATTTTAGCTTGTTGTTCCACATAATATCAAAAACGGATTCTTTATTTTGCAGATACATTGCGATACGTTCAAGCCCGTAAGTCAATTCAAGCGCAACAGGTTTGACCTCCAGCCCGCCGACCTGTTGGAAATAAGTAAATTGCGTAATTTCCATGCCGTCAAGCCAAACTTCCCAGCCGACACCCGCGGCACCTAAGGTTGGAGATTCCCAGTTGTCTTCGACAAATCTCACATCGTGTTCGGTCAAATCAATCCCCATCGCCTCAAGACTTTTGAGATAAAGTTCTTGCGCGTTGTCGGGCGAGGGTTTCAATATAACCTGAAACTGGTAATAATGTCCGAGTCTGTTCGGGTTTTCGCCATATCGTGCATCGGTCGGGCGTCTGCAAGGCTCAATCATTGCAGTATTCCAAGGCTCCGGACCCAATGCCCTTAAAAAAGTCGCAGGGTTCATCGTCGATGCACCTTTTTCTATGTCGTAAGGCTGTTGGATTATACAGCCGTAATCCGACCAAAACTTTTGTAAATTAAATACTAATTCTTGAAAATTTAATGCCATAACCTACCATTATTGTAAAAATTACACTAAAATAATATATTACGAACATAGTAAATTTGCAAATATATGGTTAAAAAATGTAACAGTTTGGGATTGGGGAGATGTGAATTAAAGTTGTTAAGACGATTTCTTGCTCGCTCGCGCAAGACGTTAGGACGTTAAGTTCATTACAAAGCAAATAAGTTAATAAGCCAATAAGCACGTTACAAAAAGTCGTTAAGACGATAAGACGTTAGGACGTTAAGTCTTTAAGTTCTTATCAATGCCCCCTCGCCCTACGGGAGAGGGTTGGGGTGAGGGGGCAACGCCGTCAAAACTTGTAAGGATAATCCTCAGGTATCATGAAATAAACTATCTCCCTTGCCCCTGTGGAGTAAAGGGAACAGGCGAGGAACGAGCTTTGTGACCCTCATAGTTGGGAGGGTTAGGGTAGGGGGTCATGTCATTGCGAGGTGGCAAGCCACTCAACCACATAGGGCACTGCAAAGTAGCGAAGATGTCATTGCGAGCGAGTGTAACGAGCGTCGCAATCGCAAGATTGGTGAAATCCAACGATTATGCGATTACGACGTCGCTATCGCTCCTCGTAATGACAAAACATTCCTACGTCATTGCAAGGAGGGCAAGCCGAGGGCTGAGGCGGAGCCGTGCCCGTTTAATGCGAGGCGCAGCCCGACGCGGCAATCCACAAATAATCCGTTAAAACTTGTAAGGATAATTCTCTTTAAATTCCCAATTGTCATAGTATAAAAGTACGTTGCAATAACTTGCTGACGTTTGACACAACTCCTTTGCCTTTTCTCTGGTGTTGGCAGTGTGTGCATCATAAACCTGAAATCCTGTATTGTTACCGTTCCAATGTGACAGGCATATCAAAAATACGTACCTGTCTTGTCCGTATTTATCCGGTCCGTTATCACCGTTAACATCAAAAAGAACATCATAACACCCGCCGTTTTTTACGCTAAAGGATGAACCGTTGTTCAAATGTGTGGTATACCATTTGGGGTTATCGTCAATTGTTGAATATTTTAAATAAGGTAATATATACCTTTGAGTGAATTTTTTGCCTGATGCTACATTGCCCAAATCATCTATTGATGTCGCATCTTTATGCCATGTTTCAATATTTCCGTTATCAATCTCAGATAATTTAATTATTTGTGTCATCATTGAGTAAAATTGTTTTACTCTGACTGAATATTCTTTCTTTTTATAATTCTGTACCAAATTCGGGATTGTCATGGCGGCTACTATACCGATGACGCCGATGGTAATTAAAACCTCTGCCAAAGTAAAGGCAGCTTTCTTGAAGTGAGTAAAGTGAGTAAAGTGAGTGAGGTGAGTAAAGTGGTTACTATTAATCAGGCTTTGTGGAGTGTCGCTGTTATTGGAAACTTGTTCCCTCCCGCCCTCGAGGGGGAGGGTTAGGGTGGGGGGATTGCCGTTACGGTTATTCATGCCAAAGACCCCGCCCCTGCATTTGTAGCTCGCTTCGCTCGCACAACTGCTTCCCCGCCCACAAGGGGTGGGGATTGTCCCACGACTACCATCATGTCTTGTTGCTTTTTCATCAACTAATCCTTTTGAACTTTTCTTTTGTTCCATTATTCTTTCCTTTCTTTTAATAAATGATTGCTAATACATGTATATTATATTCAATTTCATGTAAAATGCAACTGTTTACGTTTACATTTTCTTGTTTTTGTTTACAAATTCGGCTCTGTCATTTTAAAATTAACTTATGTCAGGCGATATTAGAAATGAAATCCGCTCATATATGGTTGCCCGCGGTCACACGTATAAATCCGTTGCCCAATTGCTAAATTCAAAACTCGGGCTGAATGTTACCGCTCAAAGCCTTAATAACAAGCTCGCGCGCGGCTCTTTAAGGTATATCGATGCCAAAAATATCGCCGATGTCTTGGGCTACAAAATTAAATGGGAATAGCTTTTGTGCTATAATTAATTTATGCCAATAATAATTTTTTCAGGTAAACAATATTCGGGAAAAGATACCGTTGCAAAAATCATGCTCTCTGAAATGCCCGATTTTAAGCGTTGTGCGATGGGTGATATTATAAAACTCACTTATGGCGAACAAAAAGGCTTATCTTATGAAGAAATCGAAAAAAATAAGCCGATGTATCGTCAGGATTTAATCAATTTGGGCAATTGGGGCAGAGCGCAAGACCCTGATTATTGGCTTAAAAAAATTCTTGAGCAAAAAGGTAATATTATGGTGACGGATGTCCGTGTTCCGCACGAATACGAAGTGTTTAAAAATGCGGGCGCAATTACAATCAGGGTTGAGGCATCGCGTGATGTGAGAGCATCTCGTGGTACGCTTGTCGGCGAAAACGATATAACAGAAGTCGGACTTGACGATATTAAAGACTGGGATTATGTCATAGAAAACAATTCGGATTATGAAACACTGAAACAGAAAGTTTTAAAAATTGTTGAGGTTTTGCGATAAGTTTTCGGGGTGTGCGGAATTTGACTGCACAATCTCGTAAAACTCGTTTTTGTCAATGTTTACGCCCATTGTCTTTGTGTCGCAGTATTTCTTTTTCTTCTTTTTCAACAACTTTTTATAATCGCCCATACTCTAATTTTATCATAAACGCAATAAATCTTAACGTGTGCTTGCAAAATAATTTTCTTTTGTGTAAAATTTACATACACATTAGCGAAAGAAAAAGGAAAACGAAATATGAACCCTATTATTAACGAATTGGAAAAACCCTATTTAGAAAAAGAATTGCCGGAATTGAACCCCGGAGATACCGTTAAAGTTTTCGTAAGAATTATCGAAGGAAACAAAGAAAGAACACAGGCTTTTGAAGGAACAATCATCAAAGAGCATGGTTCGGGTATAAACAAAACAATCACCGTAAGAAAAGTATTCCAAGGTGTTGGTGTAGAAAGAGTATTCTTGGTACACTCACCGAGAATTGAAAAAATCAACGTATTAAGACGCGGTGATGTAAGACGTTCAAAATTGTATTATTTAAGAGAACGTTCAGGTAAGGCAACACGTATCAGGGAAAAAATTGAAAAAAGATAAACTTCATATTCATTGGTATCCGGGACATATTGCAAAAGCCGAAAGGAAACTTAAAAGTCAGCTCAGCTTTGTGGATGCCGTGATAGAAGTTATTGATGCAAGACTGCCTTATTCAAGCAGTTATGACAATATTACGAGGCTTTTAAACGACAAGCCTCGTTTAATTTTGTTCAACAAATCCGATTTGGCACCCAAAAACGAATTAAAACCTTGGGTTGAAAAAATCGAAAACAAAACGGGATGTCAGGTTGTTTTGACCGATGCAAAAAATTCCAAGGATTTGCAAGTCATTGTGAAAAAAATAACCGAGCTTGCTGAGCCGAAAATTCAATCGTTGATTGCAAAAGGGCTTTTGCGCAGACCTGCAAGGATTATGGTTGTCGGTATGCCCAATGTTGGTAAATCCAGTATAATAAACAAGCTTACCCGCTCATCGAAAACCAAAACGGGCGCAAAAGCAGGGGTTACAAGACAAGAGCAGTGGGTAAGGATTAACCCTCAGCTTGAACTTCTTGACACACCGGGGATTATCCCGATGAAACAGGATAATCAAGAGGTTGCAAGAAAGCTTGCATTCGTAAATTCTGTTTCCGAAAACGCTTATTCAAGCGAGCTTGTGGCGGAAGAACTTTTGGAGTTTTTAAAAGAAAAGTATTTTGATGTTGTAAAAGATTATTATAAAACAGACGATATTACGTTGAGCGGGATTGCAAAATCGAGAAACTGGATTACAACAGGCGCAGAACCCGACATAGAGCGTACATCGGTTTATGTGTTAAGAGATTTTAGAGAAGGAAGAATAGGGAAGTTTATTTTAGACGATGTTAGTAAAGATTGAAAGAATAAAGAAATATACGGACAAAGAGCGCATGGCGGACAGAACGCCCGAGGAGCGTGAGCGGGTAAACCGTGAAGTAAGCAGACGGCTGAACACAGAGTTGACGGCGGATTCGCCGATTATAAAACTTTTTGCGTTTGATATGCAAGATGACAGAACCGTAATCGGAACGGATGAGGCGGGCAGAGGTCCTGCGGCGGGCGGTGTTTTTGCAAGCGCCGTATGCTTTAAAGACAAAAGCAGAAAGCTCATTGAAGATTTGATGGTTTTAAATGACAGCAAAAAGCTTACCAAGAAAAAGCGTGAGAGTATTTATGATGTTATTTTGAATAACACAATCAACGCAACGGCTTGCGTAGAGGTTGCGGAAATCGAGGAAATTAATATTTTAAACGCATCTTTAAAGGCGATGAAAATGGCTTGCGATGAGGTTTACAACCGTATGAAAAACGAGTTTGGGCTTCCCCGGCACAAACTCATTGTGTTTGTAGACGGAAACAGGTACATAAAATATTTGAATTATTCGCAAAAATTTATAATCCAAGGTGATGGCAAATCCGCATCGATTGCGGCGGCGAGTATTCTGGCAAAGGTCACACGCGATAGATACATGGAAAAACTTGATGCGGAATATCCCCAATATAACTGGGCGAAAAATTCCGGATATTTAACTCCCGACCATATCAAAGCCCTAGATAAATACGGGCTGACCCCTTATCACAGAAAATCTTTTTTGGAAAAACACTTTGCAAAAGAAGAACAGTTAAAGTTGTTTTAGTTTCTCCAAAAATACATTTTCCCACTTGAAATTTTTCCCACCTTATGTTATAATGTAAGTGGAGATTTTATGGCTGTACCCGAAAAATATTTAAAACCCGATAATAAAGGCAGAATTCACCTTGGCAAAATGGCTGAAGGTGTTATACGGTATCGTGTTGTTACGGAAAATGACGGAACAATAAAACTATACCCTGAAGTGGCTGTTCCGCTCAATGAGGTTTGGCTGTATAAAAATGATGAAGCCTTAAAAGCAGTGATTAACGGCTTTGAACAGGCAAAGTCGGGTGAAGTTACGGATAGAGGCAGCTTTTCAAATTATGTCGAATAAACTTATTTTTACACGTCAAGCTGATGAGGATTTAACAAAGTTAGAAAAAGATAATAGCCTTTCAAAACACTATAAGGCTGTGTGTAAAGCGCTCGGTTATTTGGAGGTTAACCCCAGACACAAAAGCTTGAATACGCATGAATTTACTTCGCTGTCGAAGCAGTTCGGGGTAAAAGTTTTTGAGGCTTATGCTAATACCCCTGCGGCATATAGGTTTTTTTGGATTTGGGAACCAAATAAAGATGAAATCACGATTTTGGCAATCACTCCACATCCTTAAATTTTCTTGATGTATGTAATACCCTTAAAATATAGATGTTGTTATCGCGTACTTGATAGGGAACGATGTAGGGGTACTTTGAAATTACAAGTTCACGGGTTCTTAAAACTCTGCCTTGTCTGCCTGCGGCAGGATTTTGAGGTAATATTGTCGAAATCTTCTCTAAAATGTGCGATATGACTTGCTTGGCGGCAATATTATTATTGTTACAGATAAATTTTTGTATCGAATGCAAATCTTCTTTTGCAGATTGGGTGAATAGGATTTGCACTTATATGCCCCACTCTTTTTTAATATCGTCAATATCAACGACATCGCCGTTGTCGGCATCTTTTAGGCCTTTTTGAATGGCTTGGATTTGCCATGCTTCAACGTCAAGATATTTTTCTATCGCATCAAGTGCCAAAAATGCTTTTGTTCTGCCTGTTGCCTGCGCCAATTCTTCAAGCTGCTGCTTTGTTTCTTTTGGTAAACGTAGTGAAAATTGTTCCGATGCCATTTGTAACTCCTTGTATTACATTGTAACACATTTAATTACAAATTTCAAGCGGTTAAGTCAAAATAATTGCTTTGACGATTTTGTAGATGTTTTCGATTTTGTCGCGGTCGTCTTTGACTGAATGCAATCCCTTTTCTGTCTTAGTCTTTTAATTTTTTACCCGAGCTGTAATTTTGCTTCTTTATCATTTTATATAGAGGAATCTAAAGCCCGCATAAGCGGGCTTTTTTATATCTCAAACAATTTATGAAGTCTTGTTTTTATATCTTCTTCATCAAGTTCGTTCGTTAACTTGTTCAAATCTATCGCCATTTGATAGTAATTTGCGGCGTCGTTGGTAAATCCCATCGCTTGCGAGGCTCTGCCTGCGTTGAAATACGCAAGCGTGTAGCTCGGGTTCAGTTCAATCGCTTCTTCAAAGTATTCAAGTGCGTGTTCTGCGTCCATTAAACCGTCAAGATATAAAATTCCCAAGTTGTTGCGTGCAAATTCGTTTTCGGGGTTCAGCTCCACTGCTTTATGATAAGCCACAAGAGCTTCTTCCAAATAATCCTTTTCCCATAGCGCAATCCCTGCTTTTGAATATCCTCTGTAATCGTTGGGGTTTAAGGTTATCGCATCGCAATAAGCTTTTATCGCTTTGTCCAAATCGTAATCCGCCATATAAATATCGCCGAGCGCCAAATAAAGGTCGTAATTTTTTGAGTCCAATATTATTCCCGCCTGATATGTCGCAACTGCGGCATCAACGTTTCCTTTGACTTCGGCATATAACGACCCCAAAGCATGGCAAACAATTGATGTCCATTCGTTGTCGGGGTTTAAGTCGATTGCCTTTTGATAATGTTCAATTGCCTCGTCATACAATTCGGCTTTTGAATAGGCATAAGCAAGCGAATTGTTATAAAAAGGATTTTCCGGCTCTAAGTCTGTTGCAAGCTTGAATGCGCTGATTGAATTTATCCTGTCGTCTTTTGACATGTAAAGATGTCCGAGTTCGTAATAAATCGGGGCTTTATTTTCGTCCAATTCAAGCAGTTTTTCATAGCAGTCAATTGCTTCGTCTTGGCAATCGGGGAAATATGTTTGTGTGACGGTTGCAAGTTTCGCCCAAACATCACGATTTAGCGGGTTTGCGTCCAATACTTTTTTGTAACTGTCGATTGCAAGGTCAAAATCTTTGTTTTTTAACGCAATATCGCCCATTCTGTTATAAAAAATTTCGCCGTGCTCGGTGCTTTCAACCGCTTTTTTATAAATGTTTTCAGCAGCAGGGAGCATTTTGAATTTTTCCAAAAATTTGCCAATCGTGTTGTATTTGAACACCGACAAGTCGTCCGAAATGTTTTTGTAAAACATTTTGATTGCGGGTTTGTCCCATGCAAGCATAAGACTTCCCGACAGAAGATAATACACAAAGTTTGCGTAATCCGCTATATTTCCGTCTTTGGAATTTATTTTTTGTAAAATTGATTGCGATAAAATCAATCGCGGACGTGCGGATTTTAGTTTTGATGTTCGGATTGCCGATTTAAACTCTTTTTCTGCGGATTTGAAATCCTGCGCAAGCTTCATAAAAAAACCTGTGTACATGTGAGCGTTCATGTTATCGGGCGCCAAAGAACATGCCGTTTTGCACTGCTCAATTGCCGTTGTAATACTGATTTGCCCCTGCTCCCACATTAATGATGCAAGCCTGTAATAGCTTTCTGGCAATGTCGGGTCTAACTTGACCGCGTCAACATAGTGTTCGATTGCCTCTTGCAGGTCTGAATTTTGTTGGCGGATTAAGTACCTTTCGTGCGCTTCGCGCGCTTTTTCCAATGAGTTTTTTGCCATTTCGCTATTATTCGGCATTAAAATTTGTTCTGACATTTGAAGCTCCATTTGTGTATATTGTCGGATTAATCTTTTTTAAACTTTATTTATATTTCAAAAAATCATCTGAATGTATTAGCCTGCTATTTATTTTTTTGGAGAAAAGTTTTTGTAATATAATTGTTTTATGGATTACGTGAATAACAAATTTGATATAATTGTTGTCGGAGCGGGGCATGCGGGCTGTGAAGCGGCAATATCTGCGGCAAGATTGGGTTGCAAGGTCTTGTTATGTACTCTCAGCATTGATAATATTGCGCTTATGCCTTGTAATCCGGCAATCGGAGGTCCTGCAAAATCAACACTTGTCAGAGAAATTGATGCGTTGGGCGGTGTTATGGGTGAGGCTGCCGATGCTACTTATATCCAAATGAAAATGCTCAATTCTTCCAAAGGTCCTGCCGTACGCGCGCTCAGGGCGCAATCCGATAAAAGGCAGTATATGGATTATATGAGAAATGTTATTGAAAGTACCGATAATATATACTTAAAACAGTGCTGTATAACAAAACTTTTGACAAATAACGGCGTAATAACGGGCGCGGTTGATGAATTCGGCATATCTTACAACGCAAAAGCAGTTATATTGACAACGGGTACATCGCTTGAGGGTAAAATTTGGGTCGGTCTGCAATCCTACAGCGCAGGCAGACTTGGCGAAAAGCCCGCACGGGGGCTTTCAGCGTCCTTAAATGAACTTGGAATTTATACCAAAAAGCTTAAAACAGGTACTCCGCCTCGAGTTGACAAGCGAACGATTGATTATTCCAAAATGACTGTCCAACCGGGCGACAGTGAGCTTAATTTTTATTCCTTTAAGCCGAACCGTCCCGTACGCACTCAATATCCCTGTTATTTAACAAGAACAAATGAAAGAACTCACGAAATTATTAGGGCGAACCTTGACAAATCGCCTATGTATCAGGGCTTAATCCATGGTGTCGGACCGCGTTACTGCCCGTCAATCGAGGATAAAATTGTCAGATTTTCTCAAAACCCCTCACATCATATATTTATCGAGCCTGAGGGGCTTGGGACTTATGAGGTTTATATACAAGGATTTTCAAGCAGTTTGCCCGCCGATGTTCAGGTGCAAATGTTAAGAACCTTGCCGGGGCTTGAATTTGCACACGTAATAAAACCTGCTTATGCCGTAGAATATGACTACGTTCCTGCCGTTCAAACCACGCATTCTTTGATGTCAAAGAAGATTAAGGGTTTGTTTATGGGTGGTCAAATCAACGGTACGAGCGGTTATGAGGAAGCTGCTGCACAAGGATTGATTGCGGGAATTAATGCAGTTAATTATTTGAATAATAGGGAAATGCTTGAACTTTCACGCGATTCGTCCTATATCGGAACTTTAATTGATGATTTGGTTACAAAAGATATTGATGAACCTTACAGGATGCTGACTTCGCGCTCGGAATACCGCTTGCTTTTAAGACAGGACAACGCAGATGCAAGGCTGACCGATATCGGGCATAAAATCGGGCTTGTCGACGATGCTCAATATAAGGTGTTTAAAGATAAACAAAATGCAATTGAGTCAGAATTTGCAAGGCTTTGCGATACAAAATTGTCTGTTACCGACGAAGTTAACAATGTTTTGGCAAAATATAACGAGCATATTGATAGGGGCATAAAACTTTCAGAACTTCTAAAACGCCCGAATATTGATTACAATGTTTTAAAAGAAATTGGTGTGGCAAACCCTGATATTCAAAAAGATGTGTATGAACAGGTTGAAATTTTGATTAAATATGACGGGTATTTGAAACGTCAGCAAATTCAGGTTGAACAGGGTAAAAAGCTTGAAAAATACAGGATTCCCGCAGATATTGACTATTCAAAACTTGAACATATATCGACTGAAACGAGGGATAAACTTCAAAAAATCAGACCGAAAGATTTGGCACAAGCGTCGCGTATCGGCGGGGTCAAGCCTGCGGATATTTCGGTTTTGATGGTAATGCTTGACAAAGGTTAAGAAAAAATATATAATGTACGTATGGAAAACGAATTACTGAAAACACAGAGTATAAGCGGAATTAGAGTGGCTACCCCCCCCCCCCC
>CANQML010000050.1 GCA_947624935.1 Candidatus Gastranaerophilales bacterium | reverse complement strand
CGTTCGTTTTTCGCAAATGTACTAACTTTGCGAAAGGACAGAAACTGAGACAGTTGCGAAAATAAATCGGGGGGGGGTACATACCCCTGCTGACCGCCGTAATCGCGGATTTTCGGAACCGTGACTGAAAGCGCGACGGTTGGTAACTATCGGACGCGCTTTTTAAGAGGTGAGAAGTATGGCAATCGAGCTCTATGAGCACAATCAGCAGGCGTATAGCGCCGCCGTTGCTATGCTCTCATCGACCGGCAAAGCCGCCATTATTCACCCCACAGGAACTGGTAAGTCGTTCATCGGCTTTAAGCTCTGCGAGGATAATCCGCAAAAGACTGTTTTGTGGCTTTCTCCGTCCGAATATATCTTCAAAACCCAGTTAGAAGCTCTTAAAAAGGCTTCGGGCTATGTACCCGAGAATATTGAGTTCTTCACCTATGCCAAGCTGATGAATCTATCGGATGCAGAAATTTCTGACTTGCACCCCGACTATACCGTCCTCGATGAATTTCACAGGGCGGGAGCCGAGATGTGGGGTCAGGGAGTTCAAAAGCTGTTGAACGCATATCCAGATGTACCCGTTCTTGGTCTTTCTGCGACGAATATCCGTTACTTGGATAACCAAAGGGATATGGCTGACGAGATTTTCGAGGGAAACATCGCTTCGGAAATGACCCTCGGCGAGGCAATCGTCCGCGGAATCCTAAATCCTCCGAAATATATACTTTCTATATACAGCTTCCAAAAGGATCTGGAAAGATACGAGCGCCGCGTAAAGCTTGCGAAGAATAAAGCCGTCCGCGACGCCGCCGAGCGCTATCTGGAGGCTCTTCGCCGCGCTTTGGAAAAGGCGGAAGGTCTCGACGTTATATTCGACAAGCATATCACCGACAGGACCGGAAAATATATCGTCTTCTGCGCCAACAAGGAGCATATGGACGAAATGATATCCCTTGTTCCGGAGTGGTTCGGTAAGGTAGACAGGAATCCGAAAATCTATTCGGTCTATTCCTATGACCCGGAAGCAAGCCAGAGCTTTGCGGACTTCAAGGCGGATAACAGCGATCACCTCAGACTGCTTTTCTGCATCGACGCTCTTAACGAAGGAATCCACGTTGATGACGTTTCGGGAGTAATTCTTTTGCGCCCTACCGTGTCTCCTATTATATATAAGCAGCAGATAGGCAGAGCGCTGAGCGCAGGGAAGTCAAAGGAACCCGTAATTTTCGATGTCGTAAACAACATCTCCGGGCTTTACAGCATTTCCTCCGTTCAGGACGAGATGCAGGAGTTCATCAAATACAACCGTTACCTTGGTGAAAACGAAAGTATCGTCAATGAGAACTTTGAAGTCATTGACGACCTTAAGGACTGCAAGAGAATCTTCGACGAACTCGAGACTGCGCTTTCTGCAAGTTGGGAGTATATGTATGACGAAGCAAAAGCCTATTTTAAAAAGTACGGCAATCTTCTTCCGGGCAACGACTACGTCACCGAAGACGGCACAAGACTCGGCAAATGGCTTGTAACCCAGAGGATAAACTACCGAAACGGTACCGGTATATCTTCGGCAAGAATTGAGAAGCTCAACTCCATCGGCATGGATTGGCGCACTCTTCACGAGCGTCAGTGGGACGAGGGTTATGAGCTTGCAAAGGCTTACTTTGAAACACACGGCAGCCTTGAATCGAGCAATGAAATGTCCCCGAAGCTTTCAAACTGGCTTGTAAAGCAGAGGCAGAGACAGCGCGAGAACGAAATGCCTTATGAGCAGTTTGAAAAGCTTTCAAAGCTCCGAATGGTCTGGGAGTTTGAGGATACCTGGGAACAGAAGTTTGAGCTTGCAAAGAAATATTACGAAGAAAACGGAAATTTAGATATACCCGCGGCATATACGACCGAGAAAGGAGTTTGTCTCGGCGCTTGGCTTCGCGGAGTTAAGAATCAGTACCGCGGAGGCAATCTCTCGGCTGAACGCATTGAAAAGCTTGAATCCATCGGCGTTGAATGGGAATCCGTGCTTGCCCGAAACTGGGCGAATTATTACGAATTGGCAAAGAAATATTACGCGGAGCACGGCGATTTGAATGTCAATGCACATTATGAAATAAACGGAGTAAAGTTAGGCACTTGGATTTCATCACAGCGCGAGAGCTACAAAAAAGGTCATTTAAGCGAAGAACAGATAAAAATGCTCGGCGAAATAGGAATGTCCTGGCACCGCTTTTCCGGCAAATGGGATAACGCGTATGAGTATGCGAAAGCATATGCCGAGCAACACGGCGCTCTTGACCCTACTGCCGAATATAAGGCTGAGGACGGATTTGCGCTCGGAGCTTGGGTCGCAAGTCAGCGCGCAAAGTATGCCGACGGAAAGCTGAAGCCTATGCAGATAAAGCGTCTGGAGACTTTAAAGATCTCTTGGGACGTTTTGCAGGAAGCCTGGCAGAACGGCTTGGATCACGCAAAAGCATATTATGCCGAACACGGCGACCTAAATGTCCCGGGACAGTATGAATGTGAAGACGGCTATAAGCTCGGGGTTTGGATTGCGAATCAGCGGTCAAAGTACAGGTCGGGAAAGCTGACTGAAGACAGAAAGAATGTGCTTGATGCTCTCGGCATTAGGTGGGACAGCCATAAAGACCGTTGGCAGACAGGATATGAACACGCGCAGGCTTATTATAAAGACCACGGCGATCTGAACGTTTCGCAGGAATATATTTGCGACGACGGATACACATTGAACAACTGGATAGCCGCTCAGAGGAAAGCATATAAAAACGGCAAACTTTCCGGCGAGAGGATAGACCTTCTGAACGGTATAGGTATGGTCTGGAACCAGAACGACAGCAAGTGGGACAACGGGTTCAGGTACGCCGCGAGCTACTGCAAGCGCGGCGGTGGACTGCCTATCCCGCAGACCTTTGTCACCACCGACGGTTACCCTCTGGGCGAGTGGGTGAGGTCGCAGAAGCGTCGCTACCGCAGCGGCAGGCTGGAGTCCGAAAAAGTCCGCAAACTGGCGGAAATAGGGGTCAGGCTGGACGGAAGTGCGGGATAAAAATTAAGGAGCTAAAAATATGGCTGAGTTGGAAATGAGAGAGGGAAACGTCGCGACGCTCGAAAAAGAGCCGATCGGATCCGTTAAAGATTACAACGACGTTGTTATTCCGCTAAAGCGGGTACATAAAGCCGAAATTAGCGAGCAAGTGGTCACAGCTGCTCCGCCGAAAGAGCGGATTGAGGTCGAGCCCAAGCCGCTTTACGACTTCGTAAAAAGGGCGTTTGACATCGTCGTTGCGCTGATTTGCCTGACGGTCGGGCTGCCGGTTTATTTGATTATGATCATCGCGATCGTGATCGACGACCCGGGGAATCCGTTCTTTGTACAGGAGCGCGTCGGGCTCAACGGGCGTGTTTTCAAAATGGTCAAGCTGAGGACGATGAGAAAAGACGCCGAAAAGATAAAAGTCGACCTTGCCGAGCAGAACGAATATGAGTCAGTTCACTTTAAAATCAAAAATGACCCGAGGGTCACTCGTGTTGGAAGATTCCTCCGTGCGACATCGTTGGACGAGACTCCGCAGGCAATAAATATACTGCTTTCGCAGATGACAGTGATTGGACCACGCGCGTTTGTACCGTCGGAACAGAGTTTGCTGCCCGACGACAGACTTCAAGTAAAGCCCGGTCTTAGCTGTTACTGGCAGCTTGAAGATACGACTAAAATGAGCGACGAAGAACAGTTGGAGCTCGATTATAGGTACATAAGAGAGCGCGGGGTTCGGACGGATTTGAAAATTATTTTTGCGACGATAAAAAGTATTTTTAAAGGTGGAAATTGCTGATACTTCATTACTGATTTTATAAACAATATTGTGAAAAAGGAGAAGTAACTTAATGGATGCATCCTCAAAAATCTCTCCCGCTAAAAATTTAGCGGGGGGGGGGTACATCTAAACGAATAGGATACATAGACGCCCTGAAGGGCTTCGCAATTATTTGTGTTGTAATAGGCCATGTTGCAGACGGATATTTCAGCGCGGGAATGTATCCGGAATCAAGTACATTTATTTACAGTGTTTATAATATCATGTACGCATTTCATATGCCGTTGTTTATGATGATCAGCGGATTTGTATTCTGCACTGCTTATGTTCGAGATGGCATTCCGAATACCAAAAGGATATACAGACAGATACTTAATCTTGTGGCAATATATTTTATTTTCAGTATACCTTTTGGGCTGTTTAAGGTAGCGGTCGGCAAATATACAAACAAGCCTGTGGCTCTAATGGATGTGGCTATGATATGGGCGAAGCCTATCGCTCCATATTGGTATCTTTATGCTTTGGTGCTTTTATATATGATTTTTTCTTTTGAACGGCTGTATAAAGTAAACAGGTATATTATGATACCTTTGCTTACGGCGGCAGCGATAATAAGTCAACTGTTTGATTTTCCGTATTTTGAGATTAACAAATTACTTTACCTTGCATTGTTCTTTTATATCGGATTACTTCACAGCCTTAGCGACGATAGAATAATAGGAAATAAAGAGCTGACGGTTGTTATGCTGTGTGCTTCGATTGCTTTGAGTGCTGTGCTCTGGAATAAAGAAAACGATATTGAAAAAATCCTATCTAAAAATTTTGCCGCAAGTATAGTAATAGCCCTTGGAATTTCACTTGCGATTTGGTATTTATTTGAGAATGTTAAGTTCTTGAGTAACAGCCGATTCCTGCAAACAGTTGGCAGATACAGCCTTGAGATTTATGTTATTCACTGCGTTTTTACTGCCGGATTCAGAGTAGTTTTTCCGAAACTCGGTATAGAAAATGTTTATTTGAGCTTTTTATTGAATACGATTATCAGTACCGCAATCCCTATCGGCTTTTCGTTTGTTTGTAAAAAGTTGAATATTCACGGTTTGTTCTTCAAGCCGGTGACATATATTAAAGATTTAAAAAGCGGTGATTAGATGAGCATCAAAATAATAGTTGCCACCCATAAGCCCTACCGAATGCCGGAGGACGACATATATCTTCCGTTGCACGTCGGCAAGGCGGGAAAGCCGGATATAGGTTTTCAGGGCGATGACACTGGCGACAATATAAGCGAAAAGAATCCGAATTTCTGCGAGCTGACCGGTTTTTACTGGGCATGGAAAAACCTCGACGCGGATTACATAGGGCTCGTGCATTATAGGAGGCATTTTTCAGTCAAGCCCAAAAAAGATAAATTTGAAAGTATTCTGACAAGACAGCAGCTTGAAAAAATCCTTAAGGCGACCGACGTGGTATTGCCGAAGCGAAGAAATTATTATATTGAGACTATTTACAGCCATTACTCTCATACTTTAGACGGTTCGCATCTTGACAAGACGCGAAAGATTATAGAGAAAAAATGCCCGGAGTATCTGCAATCCTTTGATAAAGTGATGAACTCCCGCGGAGCTCATATGTTCAATATGTTTATTATGAAAAAGGAGCTTGCGGACAGATACTGCGAGTGGCTGTTTGACATACTTTTTGAACTTGAAAATGTGATAGATACAAGTAATATGACTCCTTTTGAGGCGAGGCTGTTCGGCAGGATCAGTGAGATGATGCTTGACGTGTGGTTGAATAAAAACGGAATTAAATACAAGGAAATTCGATATATCCACTTGGAACCGATAAATTGGCGCAAAAAGATTTCAGCGTTTTTGAGTGCGAAATTCGGTAAAAACAAATACAGCACAAGTTGGTGAACAATAATGAATGCCAAAACCAAGATTAAAAACGATTTATGGCGCTGAATTATATTATTCCGTTCGTAAAGAAGTATAAATTCGATGCGAATAAGCTGTAATTGATAAAACAGATTATGACAGCTTAAATAAAAACGATATTAAATGTGGAAGAGGTTAATATGGAACAGTATAAAAGGGATTTTATTCAGTATTTAGCTACAGGAATTATAAGAAACATAGCAAAAGTATTTTGGCTGTTTCCAATCAGACGCAAAAAGATATTCTGTATGTCTTTTGCGGGAAATGATTATTCTTGTAACCCAAAGTATTTAACAGAATATCTCCTCAATAAATATGATGGGCAATATCAAATCATATGGGCAGTTAAAGATCCTTTAAAATATAAAGTCGATGGAGTTACTTTTGTCAAATTTCTATCTATTCGTCATTTCTATCACTTTTGTACTTCCGGAATAATAATTGACAATGGAGGGATGCCGACATATCTTCCCAAAAGGAAAAATCAGTATTTTGTTAATACATGGCATGGCGGTGGAGCCTATAAAAAATTAAATCCTGAATCATCTAAATTTAAAGCAGCACTTCAAATATATAAAGCGAAATGTACAGATCTTGTCCTATCAAGCAGCAGAGTGTTCACTGAGATTGCATTGCCAACAATTGTATATAATTATCAAGGCGAAATACTTTCTTGCGGTATGCCTAGAAATGATATGTTTTTTTCATTAGAAAAGGATAAAAGAAAAATAAAAGTCTGCAAATCGTTAGGAATTGACGAAAAGGATTTCATCGTTCTTTATGCGCCTACTTATCGGGGGATAGAGAAACGGTATGGTAAGAGCGGTTCAGCGGTGGGAAGAAATGTTTCTATTGAGCTTGATGTGAATGGATTGCAGCGCGCCATTGAACAGCGATTTGAAAGAGAAACGACAGTACTCTTTCGGAAACATTATCTGACGAACCAAGAGTCAATACCGGAAGGCGTAATTGATGTATCGCTGTATCCGGATGTTCAAGAACTTATTGCTGCTGCTGACATAATAGTTTCAGATTATTCATCAATTATTTGGGATTATTCCTTGCTGAAACGACCATGTTTCCTATTTGTCCCTGATATAAGCGATTATCTTGATGAACGTGGTGTATATACGCCGATTCAAATGTGGCCGGGAATTATTGCGAAAACAAACCAAGAGTTATGTAATAAGATTATTTCATTCGATGAAGTAAGCTATGCCAAGAGCATTGAGAAATATCTTGATGACATGGGCAGCTATGAGACCGGCACCGCCTGCGAGCAGGTTTGCAAGCGCATAGCCGAGGTTTGCGGAATCGAGGAAGAATGAAGAACATAGTGCTTATCTTCGCCGGCGGAACCGGGCAGCGCATGAACACGCGAACCGTTCCCAAACAGTTTTTGGAGCTTCACGGCAAGCCCATAATAGTTTATACGATAGAGCAGTTTCAGCATCACCCACTGATTGACGGTATCGTTGTCGTGATGCTCGAAGGCTGGATCGATCACTTCAACGCACTTGCAAAGCGCTATTGCCTTGACAAGGTTTCAGCGGTCGTTCCCGGCGGCGTCAGCGGACAAGCTTCTATCTATAACGGTCTGAAAAAAGCGTCCGAACTATTTCAGGCCGATTCAACTGTTCTGATTCACGACGGCGTTCGACCGCTTATTGACGAAAAAACAATTACTTCTGCAATCGAGTGCGTCAGAGAGCACGGCTCAGCGGTTACGGTTTCACCCGCTGTCGAAACGATTACTTTGGAAGACAGCACGGGCAAAGTCGGGCAGATAATTGAGCGGTCTAAATGCAAGCTTGCGAAAGCGCCTCAGTGCTTCGTGCTGGGGGATATTTTAGCGGCTCACGAAAGAGCTATTTCAGAGGGCAAAAGCGACTTTATCGACAGCGCAAGCCTGATGCAGTGTTACGGTCACGACTTGTATACCGTCGATGGCTCGCCGGAGAATATCAAGATTACAACGCCGTCGGATTTCTACATATTCAAGGCGATTGTCGATGCAAAGGAAAGTTCGCAGATTTTCGGAATTTGAGGTCAACTATGTACGGTAACAAACAGTTTGTTGAGGATATGGAATATATCTCGAATGCGGAATTTATTCCGTGGGATAAGTTTAATAAAAAGACGGTTCTGATTACCGGCGCGACCGGATTGATAGGGTATACGCTTGTTAATTCGCTTGTTTATACAAACAAAAAGCGCGGACTAAACCTTAAGATTTTGGCACTTGTCAGGGATATGGATCGCGCAAGAGAGCGTTTTAAGGATATTGACGGCGACACTGCACTGGAATATGTCCTCGGAACAGTTGAGAAGCTCCCTGAAATCGCCGAAAAGGTTGATTATATAGTTCACGGTGCAAGCCGGACCGCGAGCAAGACGTTTGTAAACGAGCCGGTAGAAACTATCCTGACCGCGCTTAAAGGCACCGAAAACCTCTTAGAGCTCGCCAAGGCGAAAAAGGTTTCGGGAATGGTTTATCTTTCGAGCATGGAGGTTTACGGTTACCCCGAAAAGGGTCATAAGGTTACGGAGGACGAAATCGGCGCGTTATCTCCGCTCGACATCAGAAACAGCTATCCTATTTCAAAGATACAGTGTGAGAGCCTTTGCTTTGCATATGCGAAAGAATACGGCGTTCCCGCGATGTCGGCAAGGCTCACCCAAACTTTCGGTCCGGGCGTCAATTATAACGATGGCAGAATATTCGCCGAGTTTGCAAGGTGCGTCATCGAAAAGCGCGACATTGTTCTCAAGACAAAGGGCGAAACCGAGCGCAGCTATCTCTATACTGCCGACGCTGCGACCGCGATCCTGACGGTTTTGCTGAAGGGCAAATCGGGTCAGGCATATAATGCGGCTAATGAAGATACATACTGCTCCATTGCTCAGATGGCAGAAATGGTTGCAAAACAGGGCGGTATTAAGGTGAGGTACGACATTCAGGACGAAGCCGGAAACGGTTACCCCAAGGCGCTGTATATGGATTTGGATACGGAAAAGCTCAAAACCCTCGGTTGGCATCGGGGGGGGGGTACACTGTTTGGAAATGATGTTTGAAGCAGTAATTTATGGGTTCATGTAATGCAGGCAATGTGATTATCGGAGGGAAAACACTTGGATAAAATACTTACAATATCGATAGCGGCATATAACGTTGAGCAGTATATAGAGCAGGCGCTTGATTCTTTAATAGACGAAAGAATAATCGACGATCTTGAGATATTCGTTGTGGACGACGGCGGAAAGGACAAAACGCTTGAAATAGCAAAGCGGTATGCTGAGAAATATCCGCAGTCGATTTTCCCCATACATAAAGAAAACGGAGGGTACGGTTCAACAGTTAATTACAGCATTGAACACGCCACCGGCAAATATATAAAGCTCTTAGACGGTGACGACTGGTTTGATACGGATGGACTTGTTACGCTCATTGAGGCATTAAAAAATATCTCCTCCGATGTTGTTATTACAAATAAGAAAAGAATAATATTTGATGAAAAAAGCGAGCGTGTTCAAGAATATAGACCTTCCTTCTCCCCCTATGGAGTAGAAAGAAGAATATCTGAAACTGAAATAGACGTAAAGGCTTTCATAACAATGGGAGAAATATGTTGGAAAACGGAAGTTGTCAGAAAAAGCGGTCTGCGGCTGCCGGAACATATGCTTTATACCGATTCATATTGGACTACCGTTCCGTTTGTATTTGCAGATACCATATCCTGTTATGATATTTTTGTATATTGCTATAGGATCGGCAGGGAGGGACAAAGTGTAGATATTAGTACTCGTGCCAAGCATTTGCCTGAGGAAATTAGTATCGCAACTGATGTGGTTCGGTTTTATGAGAATAATAAAAAATGCACGAATAATCAGTATTTATTATTGCATGCTGCAAACTTGTTCCGATTTGCGGAATTCCAAATTACGAAACAACCGCTTTGCAGAAAAAATAAAAATATTTTTGTATCATTTGACAAGGAAATTCGGGAAATATCTCCCGCAGTATATAAAGCAAGCAGAGGAAATTACGGGAAAAGAGGTCTTTTGCTTCGATTTATACGAAGTACAAATTATTTGGGATATTGGGCGTTGATCTTTATTCACAAAAAACTGCAAAAAATGAAATAGTTTTATGCTGCGTCTTTTGACTTTGTCGGAAGAATAGCTGGTATTGGGAATTCCGGCTGTGCCTGAAGAAATGAGGTTTAATACATATGTGTAATACAGTAATCGTCGGTTCCGGCATTGCCGGTTCCGTTTTAGCTCGCCGTTTGGCAGAGGAGCAGGACAAGCAGGTTTTAATCGTCGAAAAACGCAACTACATAGGCGGCTACTGCTATGACTACCGCGACGAAAACGGCATCTTGATCCATAAACACGGCCCCCACATCTTCCGTACCGAGTCGGAGAAGGTGTGGCAGTTCCTGTCGCGCTTCACCGAGTGGGAGGATTATCAGCATAAAGTCCTCACAAACGTGAACGGGCAGTTTTACCCCATGCCGATCAACCTCGATACGGTCAACGAGTTCCTCGGAACAAGTTATACCGCCGAAACGGTGGATGAATATTTCGCGGCGCATCGGACGAATCCGGCGGAGATCAACTGCGTGAAGGACGTTATTGAAAGTCAGATTGGGTCTGAATTTTACCACGCCTTCTTTGAAAAATACACCGAAAAACAGTGGGGACTTCCGTGCGAGCAGTTACCCCCGGAGATCGTCGCCCGCATCCCGATCCGCAAGAATCGCGACGACCGCTATTTCACCCACCGCTGGCAGGCTATGCCGAAAGAGGGCTATACAAAGATGATTCAAAATATGTTGGATCATCCGAATATACATGTCCTGCTCAACGCTGATTACAAGGATATCAAAAACAGCGTCGAATGTGACCATATTTATTACAGCGGTCCCATCGACGAGTATTACGGCTACCGTTACGGAAAGCTGCCATATCGCAGCGTGACGTTCAAGTTTGAGACGTACCCCATCGAGCAGTATCAGCCTGCGTCAGTCGTCAATTATCCGAACAATTACGACTATACGCGAATTACCGAATTCAAGCATTTCTACCGCAGCAAAACCACGAATACAGTGATCGCGAAAGAAATCCCCGGTCCCGACGGCGATCCGTCTTATCCTATCCCGACGAACGAAAATAAGGAACTGTATAGCAAATATGCGGCAATACCGAATGATAAAGTCACGTTTATCGGGCGGTTGGGGGAGTATAGATATTATAGTATGGATCAGATTGTGGAGAGAATGTTGGAATTAAAAATATAGTCGTATCAATAATAAAGTTAAGTTTAACTATCATATCAAATAATCAAAAGCATAGTTTAAATTATTCAATGGGAAAGTGGTGAAAACAGTTTGCGGCTTAGGTTACCGGTTGATAAAGTACTCAAGTATTCTATTGCTATCTCTCTTTTAATTGGATCATCATTCATGTGGTTCCTAGCATTGCCATTTGGTGCAATAGAAGGCATACGTAATATTCAATATATACTTTTAACGTTATTATGTGCAGTTGGATGCTTTTATCACGGCAAAATGCACATCGGTCATAAGTCTATATTGTTTTGCTCTTGCCTTGTTATATACTTGCTTTTCTATCTTTTGGTTACAGAGTCAAACCCTGTGGGATATCTGACGAAGCATGTACTTATTTTTGTTATATTTTTCTTCTATTGCGGTTCGCTAATACGAAATGGAAAGGTAGAGGAATTTGCAAAGGCGTTTGTTAATGTTGTCAGTGTAGTTGCTGGCATCAGTCTGTTTTTTTGGCTTTTTGGCTCTGTCATGGGCATAATCCCCGGTTTTCCGACTCTGTATATTTGGGCGGGAACCCGTACCACAGTTAATTATTTTTGGCTTTATTTTGAAAACCGGACTCAGGCAACTGAAATATTAGGGCAGACCGTTATCAGAAATACGGGAATATATGCGGAAGCTCCCAGCTTTAGCGGTTATTTGATAATGGCTTTGGCAATAGCTCTTCCGGCTGAAAATAAAAAATATCCGCTAAAACAAAAAGTGCTTTTGGTTGTTACAATGCTGACTACCCTTTCTACAAAGGGGCTTATAGCGGTCATGATCCTGATTGCATTAGTGTATATGTTTACACACCCGGCTAAAAGTCCTTCAAAATTCGTTGAAAAAATCATTATAGTTATCATAATCATATCAGCTGCATCTATAGGAACATTTTTATTACTTGAGGATAAGTCTACAACCGGTTCTTTCCTTATTCGTATGGATGATTTACAAGCGGCTATCAAAACTTGGAAAAATCATGTTCTGTTCGGGTCCGGATATCAGGAGACGAGTGAAATTATTCAAAATTTTTCGTTATCATATAGAGGAAATGGGCTGTCTATGGGATTCACTATTCTATTGGCTCAAGGAGGCATATATATGATTGCGTTTTACACTTTGTCGTTCATATTGGCGTTATATGCATCGCGACGTATTGACAGGACTTTGTTTATGAGAGTTTTGATCTTTGGAATTATGATTGTGTTTAATCTGATTATTTCAAGTTTTCAGTATAGCGCTACGACGATTTTCATAATCGCTTGTGGTTATTCTTTTGCAAGTACTACACCGATAAAACACAGCGCCGAAGCAGAAACGGTTGCAGCTTGATTGGAGTGAGTCGTTTGGAAGAAAAGAAAAACCGCATTTTGTGGATTGACTGTGTCAAAGGCATAGTTATGTTGTTGGTGATTGTGGGGCATTCAAGTATACCCGGTATTTTGCGTGGGGCAATCTATTCTTTTCATATGCCGTTATTCTTCTTTTTGAGCGGGTATACAACAAAATGTTCCGAAACGAAGCAGCAGATTCTGCAAAGAATTAAAAAGACTGCTAAAGGTCTTTTAATTCCGGCATATCTGCTTTGGGCGATTCGGCTGATTATTTATTTGATAATAAGCAGGGTTGATTATTCTCTGCCCCAAGTATTACTTTCGGCGATATGGGCAGGAGGAGAAAAGTACACTCTTGCAGGATTCACCATTCCGGCTATGGGAATGACTTGGTTTTTGGTGACGTTATTTATACTCAGAAATACTTATGATATTCTTCAATATCTTACAAAAAAATATATGACGTTGATTTCTGTTTGCGCAACCATATTGGGAATAGCGGTTGGATTTTGGTTCCAACTACCGTTTAACCTTGATCTTGCCCTATTTTCATTTACTTTCTACCATTGCGGTCAACTTTTAAGTCGCAATGCCGTTCGGGTTTCCGCCCCAAAATTCGCAGCCTCTGCAATTTTGTGGGGGGGGGGTACTGATTGCTGAATATATAACAAGCGGAACATATCTCGGGATGACTTCAAGAAGGTATCCGATTTTGTGTATTACATGCGGGTTTGCCGGTTGTTTGCTTTGCATATATGTCTGTCAGCTTATGTGTAAGATAATGCCGGATGTATTAATGAAACCCATATATAAGATGGGACGGTACTCTATTTTGCTGTTTGCCGTTCATTTTATGGATGGAATTTGGTATCCGCTTGTCGAGGATAATATAAATATTTATCTTTCAATTATCATCAGGCTGTTTGTTGATGTTAGTCTTTTCTTTGCCATTTTGTTTATAAAAAGAAAGCGTCAATTAAAAATAGAAAATCCTAAAACCGCCGCATAAGGAGTGAATGACCGATTGCCACAACCGAGTGTTAAGAAAAATTACATCTACCGCACATTGTACGAAATTCTCGTGCTTATAACGCCGTTTATAACTACGCCTTATATATCCCGCGTTCTTGGCGCGGACGGAGTCGGGATTTACAGCTACACTTTCTCAATCATAACATACTTTACGCTGTTTGCCGCGCTTGGAACGGTAGGATATGGTGCAAGAGAGATCGCCCAGCATCGCGACGACAGGCAGCAGTCGAGCAAGCTCTTCTGGGAAATCGAGCTGATGACGGTAGCAACAACAGCAGTATGTTTGATCGTATGGTCTGTTGTAATCATATTCAGCCGGCAGTATAGGCCTTATTTCATCGCTTTGATACCTGTTCTGCTCGGCACTATGTTCGATATATCCTGGTACTTCACAGGACTTGAACGGATAAAAAACATTGTCATTTGCAATTCTTTTTGTAAAATCGCCGGAATCATTCTGCTATTTACTTTTGTGAAGCAGCGAGAAGATTTAGTGCTCTATGTTGTGATCAATTCAATGGTTACAATGCTTGGCAATCTCTCAATGTGGATATATCTTCCTAAAACGCTTGCAAAAGTTGATATGCGAACATTGACATTTAAGAAGCATTTTAAAGAGACGCTTATTTATTTTATTCCGACGATAGCCACTTCGATATATACCGTTCTTGACAAAACCCTTATCGGGGCAATTACTCATGATACATATCAGAACGGCTATTACGAGCAGGCAAATAAGATTATGCGAATGACCTATACGGTTTCGTTTGTTGCAATCAACAGTGTGATGAGCGCACGCATATCCTACCTGTTTTCAGAAAAGAAATTTGACGAGATAAAGAACCGTATCCGCAAAACTATGGATTTCATATTTTTAATAGGATTTGGATGCACTTTCGGAATTATCGGCGTTGCGGGAAGGTTTGTACCCGCTTTCTTCGGGACGGGTTATGAACCCGTCGTAAATCTGTTGCGCTATATGTCGCCGCTGACTATTATTGTAGGAATAAGTAATTGCCTCGGCTCAAATTATTACACGCCAAGCGGTCAGAGAGCCCGCAGCGCAAGGGTTATCGTTTTGGGTTCTGTTGTAAATCTTATATTAAATCTTGCTATGATTCCATTTATTGGTGCAGTCGGTGCAGTAATTGCATCCATAATTGCGGAATCGGTAATCACTGTGCTCTATGTTCACATGAGCGGTGAATATATGTCGGTGAAGCTGTTGCTTAAATTGAGTTGGAAACGATTATTTAGCGGACTTATTATGCTGATGTTCGTTTTGACTCTCGGAAAATATCTGCCATACGGAAATCTTGTTGTAACAGTAATTCAGGTTATTGCAGGCGTTGCAGTATATTTTGGGCTGTTGCTTCTTATGAAAGATAATATGCTGAAAGAACTGATAAATACGGCGTTAGGAATACTAAAGAGAGGGGTCAGAAAAAATGCTTCCGATTAAGATAGAATTGCCCGAACACTTTTTAGATGAAGAGGTTCGGTGCGGCTACACGGTCACGGAGAAGATGAAAAAAGTATGGGCGGTGGAGCT
>CANQML010000049.1 GCA_947624935.1 Candidatus Gastranaerophilales bacterium | reverse complement strand
CCACTTCCCCGCCCGCAAGGGGTGGGGATTGCGTCACGACTACCGTCTTGTCTTGTTACATTTTCTTTTACTAATTCTTTTGTCATATTATTACCCTTTCTTTTTTTACTGTTGGCTAATGCCAACCTACATACTACATTTTTATATGGATTGCCGCGTCGGGCTATCGCCCTCCTCGCAATGACGTGTGACGCCATGACCTTGCGATTGCGACGCTTCGCTCGCAATGACATGATTTAAATTTGATTGTTCTTTTTCTTTCATTTCTATTTCTCCTTATATCGTTTGTACATTTATTTCAGTTTTTATTTTGTAACGTGCTTATTCGCTTATTTGCTTATTCGCTTATTTACTTATTCACCTTTTTTTCGCACACCAAATCCACCTGCAATGTATACACCGCAAGCGTTTCAACCACGCAAATTCGCCGAAAGTCACTCTATGAGCATTGGGGGGGGGGGTAGCCACCTTAATTCCTCTTATACTCTGTGTTTCCAGCTTTTCTCTTTCCATACGTACATTATATACATTTTTTCAAATCTTGTCAAGTATAGTGAGTTTTTATGCTAAAATAAGCTTATGAATAGAAATGAATTTATTAAGGCAAAACGTATAGTCATTAAACTCGGCACAAATATTTTGAGAAACAACGACGGCAATGTTTCTTTGCCAAGAATTTTTTCATTTATTGAAGACATCTCAACGCTTGTAAATTCAGGCAAAGAAGTTATCGTAATAACGTCAGGCGCCGTAAGCTTAGGCAAAAAGCGTTTGGGGCTTGAAACAACAGAGGGCACTGCTTTAAAACAAGCATGCGCCGCAATCGGTCAGGGCAAATTGATGTCGATTTATGAAGAAGGATTTGACACTTACGGGCTTGTCGCCGCGCAAATACTTTTAACGGAAGATGATTTTTCAATAAGGACAAGATATTTGAGCCTTAGAACAACCTTAAACAAGCTTTTGGAGCTGAAAACAGTTCCCGTAATAAATCAAAACGATACCGTATCAACTATTGAGGCGTCGCAAGGTTATGAAGAAGTTTGTTTTTCGGATAACGACAAATTATCAGCGCTTGTTGCAAGCGAGCTTGATGCGGATTTATTGGTAATACTGTCCGATATAGACGGGCTGTTTGACGCAAACCCCAAAGAAAACCCCGATGCCAAAATAATACGTGAAGTCGATGAAGTAACGGATGACGTTATGGCACTTGCACAAGGGGTATCATCCGGCGGCAGAGGCGGGATGGCAACCAAGCTTGAAGCCGCACGCATGGTAACACGTTTTGGCGGTAAAATGCTTATCGCAAACGGCACAATACCTTTTATTATAAGAAAAATCTTTGCGGGTGAAGATTTTGGCACTATGTTTCTTCCGCAAAAAGAAAGCCTGTCTGATAAAAAGCGCTGGATAGGTTATGCAACCAATATTATAGGCAAAATTGTGGTTAATGACGGCGCTAAATCCGCACTTATCGAAAAAGAAAAAAGTCTTTTGCCAATCGGGATTGTAAACGTAATCAACGAATTTAACAAAGGCGATGTGGTTTCGATTTTGGATGAAAGTAGCAAAGAATTTGCAAGAGGAATAGTGAATTATTCCTCCGAATCCTGCAGAAAAGTTATAGGCAAGCACTCGGATAATATTCTTGAAATTCTCGGGTTCAAAAACTACGACGCAATCATAACCCGTGACAACATAACTATTTTATAAGAGGTAACAATGGATTTTGAAAAAACGGCACAAGCAGCTCAAAAAGCTTCTCAATCAAATTTAGCGACCGACTTGAAAAACAAGGCTCTAAAAAAAATCGCCGATGCGCTTGAAAAAAGGAAATCTGAAATTTTTGAAGCAAATAATCTTGATTTAGAAAACGCAAAATCACTTGTGGAAAACGGTGAGCTTTCAAAATCTGCATTTAACAGGCTGAAACTTGACGAAAACAAAATGCGTGATATGATTCAAGGGATAAAAGATGTGGCAAAACTCCCAGACCCAATCAACCGAAAGCTTTTGGTGCGTGAGCTTGATGAGGGGTTAACGCTCTATAAAATAAGCTGTCCGATAGGAGTTTTAGGGATAATTTTTGAGGCAAGACCCGATGTTATCGCGCAAATCAGCGCACTTGCAATAAAATCCGCAAATGCCGTTATCTTAAAAGGCGGGAAAGAAGCCATCAATACAAATAAAAAAGTTTTGGGAATAATTACAGAAACGCTTGACGGCATTGACGGATTTCCCAAAAACTTTTTGCAGCAGGTATTTACAAGAGAAGACGCAGCCAAAATGCTTGAATGCGACAAATATATCAACCTTATTATCCCAAGAGGCGGAAACAAGCTGGTAAAATTTGTCAAAGAAAATACAAAAATCCCAGTATTGGGGCATGCTGACGGGATTTGTCATATATTTGTCGATGAAAGCGCCGATTTGGATATGGCAATAAAAATTGTTACCGACGCAAAAACCCAGTACCCAAGCGCTTGTAATTCCGTTGAAACGCTTTTAATCCATGAAAAATTCCCGAATATTGACAATCTTCTTGCCTCACTTCAACTGTCCGAAATCAGACTTATTGATAATCCCGAAAGCTGGGCATTTGAATACGGTGACAAAATTTTGGCATTTAAAATTGTCAAAAATCTTGATGAGGCGATTAAGCATATTAATACGTACGGCTCGGGGCACACTGACGGGATAATAACTTCAAACCCCGAAAATGCAGAAATTTTTATGAATAAAGTTGACTCGGCAGGAGTTTATTTCAACGCATCGACACGGTTTGCGGACGGTTTCCGGTACGGTTTTGGCGCAGAGGTCGGAATTTCCACAAATAAAACTCATGCCAGAGGCCCGGTGGGGCTTGACGGTCTGACAATTTATAAATACAAACTCATCGGAAACGGTCACATCGTAAGCGATTACGTCCAAAGAATTAAACAGTTTCATCATAAAGATAAGCTTAACTGTATGTAAAGATTACTTTAAAATTGGCACTTTTAGCTATTTTTGTGATATAATTTTGTTGGGAGGAAACTGGTTTGACTCAACAAAATATGTTTGAAGACGGAAAAATCGTTCCGGTTAATATAAGAGAAGAAATGAAACGTTCATACATAGATTATGCGATGAGCGTTATAGTAGGGCGTGCGCTGCCTGATGTAAGAGACGGATTAAAGCCAGTTCACAGAAGGATTTTGTATGCAATGAACGAGCTTGGCATGACGCCTGACAAGCCCTTTAGAAAATGTGCGCGTATCGTCGGTGAAGTCCTCGGTAAATACCACCCGCACGGCGATAGCTCCGTATATGAAGCGCTTGTGCGTTTGGCGCAGGATTTTAACACAAGGTATTTAATCGTTGACGGTCATGGGAACTTCGGCTCGGTTGACGGTGACGGCGCTGCCGCAATGCGTTATACAGAAGCAAGAATGCACAAAATTACCCAATCCATGCTCGCAGATATCGACTGCGAAACGGTTGAGTTTGAACCAAACTTTGACGGCTCATTACAAGAACCGTCTGTATTGCCTGTCAGACTTCCGATGCTTTTGTTAAACGGTGTTTCGGGTATCGCCGTCGGTATGGCAACAAACATTCCGCCGCATAACGTCTGCGAAATCGTTGACGGCACGGTAGCATTAATCGACAACCCCGATATCACGGTTGACGGGTTAATGGAATACATCAAAGGTCCTGATTTCCCGACCGCCGCAACAATTATCGGCTTGAACGATATCAAACAGGCTTATGAAACAGGCAGAGGCTCTATAAAAATGTCCGCTGTTGCAGGGTTTGAAGAAATTTCGGGCGGTGCTGGCAGACAGTCAAGAACCGCTATCGTTATCACAGAAATTCCTTATCAGGTCAATAAATCCATGCTTATTGAAAAAATAGCGGACTTGGTTAAAGAACAAAGAATTAACGGGATTTCCGATATCCGTGACGAATCCGACAGAGAAGGCATGCGAATTGTCATTGAGCTTAAACGCGATGCCAAGCCAGATGTCGTTAAAAACAATCTTTTCAAATACACTCAGCTTGCAACGACATTCGGGGTCAATATGCTCGCACTTTGCGGAAAACAGCCCAGATTGATGAACCTTAAACAGGTTTTGGAAGAATTTGTTGAGCACAGAGTTGAAATCGTTACCAGAAGAACAATATTCTTCTTGAAAAAAGCTAAAATCAGAGCACACATTTTGGCAGGCTTGATTATAGCGTTAGGTTCTATTGATGAAGTTATTGAAATAATCAAAAAATCCAAAACCACGGACGATGCAAGAGAAGCTTTAATGGCAAGGTTCGGGCTTGACGCCGATCAATCAAACGCTATTTTGGAAATGCAATTAAGACGTTTGACAGGTTTAGAGCAAGACAAAGTTAAAGCCGAATATGACGAATTAATCAAGAAAATTGCAGAGTATGAAGAAATTCTTGCAAGCCGTCAAAAAGTTTTGGACATAATTAAATCAGAGCTTTTGGAAGACAAAGAAAAATACGGCGACGACAGAAAAACTCAAATTCTGCCCGAACAAGGCGAAGTTACGATTGAAGATTTGACGCCAAACACGCCTATGGCAGTGTTTATAACACACCAAGGCTATTTAAAGCGGATTTCACTTGATACGTTTGAACGTCAAAACCGCGCAACACGAGGCAAATCGGGCATTAAAACCAAAGATGATGATGATATTCAACATTTCTTTACGGCAATGATGCACGATAAAGTCTTGTTCTTCTCATCAAAAGGTACTGTATACAGTCTTAACGTCTATGACTTCCCCGAAGGCGGACGTCAGTCAAAAGGTTTGCCAATTGTAAACGTTCTTCCGATAGAGCAAGGCGAAAAAATAACCGCTGTTGTTCCCGTAAGCACATTCTCAAAAGAATTAAATCTGATTATGTTGACGAAAAAAGGCTACATCAAACGAATTGAGCTTGATAACTTCTCCAACATCAGAAGAAACGGCATAATCGCAATAAGTTTGGAAGAAAACGATGAGCTTAACTGGGTAAAACTTGCAAACGCCCGTGATGAAATTATCATCGGCACATCTTGCGGTATGGCAATAAGATTCCCAATACAGGATTTAAGACCGCTTGGCAGAAGTGCAAGAGGTGTAACTTCAATGAAATTAAGAACAGGCGATGAAATTATCGGATGCGACATTGTTCCCAAAGACTATGACGCTGATTTGCTCGTTGTAACCTCAGACGGGTTTGGTAAACGCACCAAACTTTCCGAATTTAGAACTCAAAACAGAGGCGGAATAGGACTTATCGCAACCAAATTCAAAACAGGTTCATCAAGGCTTGTTGCATTGACTATCGTAAACGACAGCGACGACATTATGCTTGTCACCGCAAACGGTATCGTAACACGTATCAATGCGGGTTCAATCTCACGTCAGGGACGTCCTGCAACCGGTGTTAGAGCACAAAACCTCGTCGACAACGACGCTGTTGTTTCGGTTAACAAAATAATTAATCCGGATGAAGATGATTCCGATAACCCGACAACCGATACCGAGCAGACCAGTCTTTTATAATTCTTAACTACTAATTCTTAAGCACTATTAGTATAAATATCAAGAGGTTTTGTCAAAACCTTTACAAAAATTTACATTAAATTTGTCAGAAATAGCGCAAATTTTAGAATTTAGGATATTTATACTACTGGAAAAAAGCATAACAACATGATATAATATGTGCAGAGGTTATGTAGTAGTAACTCAAGAAAAAAGGAGACGGAATGACAGTACTCGTAACAAAAACGAAGGAAAAGAAAGTCAAATCCAAATTCAATGATGAGTTTGAAGATTATCTGAAGGCTCAATGTTTGAAAACTACCTTTAACGGGGTAGAGTTGGAAACATTCTCATGGTACAAAAAGGTTTTGGGATTAGCTTAAAACCAAATACAAAATTTTTTCTTAAAAACCGGCTGTCATCGAAAGCCGGTTTTTTACGACAATTTTCTGATAAGTTCGTGTGCTTCTTCTAAATCGGGGAAAATTTCAACAGCTTTTTCAAGCTGTTCAAGCGCTGATTTAGTGTCACCTAATTTTTCATAGCATTTAGCAATATTGAGGATAACATTTACGTTCATCGGGGTTTTTTCAAGCAGGTTTTTAAAGATTTGATTTGCCTGTTCAAAGTCGCCGAGCTCAAAATAGCATAAACCGAGTAGATTTTGCGTGTCGGTTGTTGGGTTCATTTCGAATGATTTTATAAGGAAATTTTTTGCATCTTCAAAATCTTTGAGCAGGTATCTTATTTTGCCTGCGATGAAAAGCAAAAATGACTGCTGCGGGGAAGATTTTATAGCGGTATCAATTTGTTCTTTAGCTTTTTCAAGGTCTTTAAGCTGGATTTTGTTGAGTGCGGAAAAAGCCAAAGCGTTCGGGTTGGCGGGGTTAAGCTCAAGGGCTTTGGAATACATTTTGTCAGCTTTTTCAAATTGAGTTGTGGCATGAAGATAATTTGCGTATTCAAAAAGTATCGCAAAATTATTCGGGTTAAGTTTGTATGCTTTTTCAAACTCGTCTTTTGCATAATCAAAAAGCCGTTTTGAAAGATATATTACCCCCAAATCTTTATGAGCCTGCGCAAACTCGGGATTTAATTCAACAACTTTTTTCAAAATTCTTTCGGCTTTATCCAAATCATTTGTAATAACGCAAATATGCGCAAATTCGTAATAAAGTTCAAAGGATACGCTGCCTTTTAACAAAATTCTTTCATAAATATCTCTTGCCTGAATGTGTTTACCGACTTTTATGTAAAGTCCTGCGAGTTTTTGCGCCATAGTAGTTGATTTAGGGTTAAGCATTACAAGATGCTGCAGGATATTAATTGCGGGTTCATATTCGCCCATAAGTTCATAGCAGCAAACCAAATTGTACTGAAAATTGTGTTTTTCAGGGTATTGAACAATCAAGTGTTTGTAATGCTCAACAGCCGATTTAATATCGCCTGATTTAACTTCAGAAAGTGCTAAGGCAACAAGATAACTGTCTAACGGTTCTTTTTCATAGGCTTTTTTAAAATATTCGCAAGCCTCTTTGTGTTTATTTTGAATTTGTAAAATTGATGCGATATTAAAATAGGTAACAGAATTCTCGCTGTCGTATTCGCAGGCTTTGAGGTAATTTTCGTAAGCTTTATCGAGGTTTCCGATTGTAACGTATGACGTTCCTAAATTATTATAAAGCTGTGCGTGTTCGGGGTTAAGTTCAATAGCTTTTTCCAAATAGAAAACGCTCTCATCAAATTTTTTCATAGACATACAAGCAGTTCCTATTATGTAGTAAACGGAATAATCATCTTTGACAAATTCGAGTGCTTTTTTGCCCAATTCGACTGCGTCTTGTGCCTTACCAAGCCTTACATAAACCACGCAAAGATTTTTATATGCGTCAATATATTCGTTTCTAAGCTTTATGACTTCTTCATAGGCTGATTTTGCGTGCAAAAAATCCTCAAGATTATCATAACAGTTTGCAAGATAAAACCAGCTTGACGCATCTTCGGGCAAATATTTTACTACCGTTTCAAAAACGCTTTGACCCTCTTTGTATTTTCCCAAATTCACATAGCACAAGCCCAATAATTTTAAAACTTCAATGTTCTTTTCATCGTTGAGTTTAAGCAGTTCTTTTTCAGCTTCTATAAAATTTTTTTCTTCAATAAGTTTATTAATCTTTTCCATAATAAACATTATACATAAAAAAGATTTACAAAACACAGGTTATATGGTATAATAGAAAAAGCCAATATTGCTCTTGTTGTTCAGAAAGGACAACACTATGGGAAAAAGTTCAAAGTACCCCTCTTATTCCGGCGGCTCGGTGTCCGTGAACGGAAACAATGTTGCATCGCAATACAAAAGCGGTAACACCGTAAATTCAAACTACAACATGTCAAATACGGAAAAAGGAATTTACGATTTTGCACAAAACACATTACTGAATTCACTGCCGCAGATGAACGTATTTTCAGGCGAAACGCAAAAAAATCTTAACTCTCAGCTTGAAGCTTACAAAAACAGAGGCATTCAATCCATCAACGATATATATACACCTATGATGAACAACCTCAAAACAGACATTGCCTCTCGCTTTGGCAATCTCAATAATTCGGTATTTTTTGATAATTTAAATGCAATCGAAAAAAACAGAGCAAATGCCATAAGCGACCTGTCACAAGATGTTGAGGCTCAAAGAAGTTCGCTTTATAACGACGAATTAAACCGCCGTTATAATTATTTGAATTTTTTGAATAATTTGCAAAACCAAATAAACAATAACGTGATGAATTATCTTGGAATAGCACAGAATAATTCGTCATCTGGAAATTCGTATAATCAAGCGGCATATAATGCCAATATGTCATCAAAACAAGGTTTTAATGAACAATTATTGAAAAATGCCGCACTTGCAGCACAGCTTGCGGCATTTTTGTAAGTTTTTTGACGGGTTGTTTTTACAACCCGTTTTTTTTATAATTTTTTTATGAACGTAACGCAGGAATTTGACACGATAGCCGCAATCGCTACCCCGCTTGGAACAGGCGGAGTAGGCGTTATAAGAATTTCGGGTGAAAAAAGTTTTGATATCGCCAAAAAAATTTTTACCGGAAAAATCGCACCCGCCAGAATTTCTCACGGTCAAATTAAAGATAACGAAATTATTTTAGACGAAGTCATTGTTTTGACATTCAAAAACCCGCACAGTTTTACGGGCGAAGATGTCATAGAAATCCAATGCCACGGCGGAGTTAACGTTGTCAGAAACATTCTCGATTTGGTTTTGAAAAGCGGGGCAAGAATGGCTGAACGCGGCGAGTTTACAAAGCGTGCGTTTTTGAATAAAAAACTCGATTTGTCGCAAGCAGAAGCCGTTGCAGATTTAATTCACGCACAGACCCGCAATTTTGCAATCCAATCTGCCAAAAATCTTTCCGGGTTTTTGGCTCAAAAAATCGGTGATATCAAAAAACAGCTTTTTGATGTTCTTTCCAAAATTACGGCAGGAATTGACTTTCCCGATGAAGTCGAAGAACCCGATTATGATTATTTGATATCGGAATTTGAAAACGCAAAAAACGAGATAGAAAAAATCCTTTCGTGTGCAAAATCATCCGATATTATGCGTCAGGGGATAAAAGTTGCAATAGTCGGCGAGCCAAATGTAGGTAAATCCTCGTTGTTTAACAAACTTTTAAATACAGAAAGAGCAATAGTAACAGATATTGCAGGCACAACACGCGACGTTATAAAAGAAACGCTTGATATGGGGCTTGCCGTAACCCTCATTGATACGGCGGGAATAAGAGCTACAAACGAAAAAGTCGAAGAAATCGGGATTGAATATTCCAAACAAACCGCAGATGAGGCAGATTTGATTTTGTATCTTTTTGATGCGCAAAAAGGGTTTGAAGATAACGAGATTTATGAACTTATAAAAAATAAAAACCACATAAAAATTGCAGCCAAAAGCGATTTGCCGCATAAAAAAACAGATGCGATTGAGGTTTCAAGTATTACGGGCGAGGGGATTGACTTAATCAAAGACAAGATAAAAGAACTCAATACAACAGACACGGAATTTGTGACAAACAAACGTCAGGAGGATTGTTTGAGAAATTGTTCAAATTATCTTGAAAACGCGTTGTCTGCGGCAAAAAGGAATGAGCTTCAAGATTTAATTTCAATAGATTTAAAATCGGCGCTTTTGTCATTAGACGAAATTACGGGCGAAGTCATAACCGATGAGATTTTAAATAACATCTTTGACAATTTCTGCATAGGGAAATAATCACAATATCTGCTGTGCCTCGGGACAATACAGCATCTTTTCATAAAATTTTCTGTAATCGGTACAATTTGTATCAGGCCCCATATAAGGAAGAACAAAAGACGTCAAAAAATTGCCGTTTAATTCTTCAACCAATGACGGAAGATTAACTTTGTCCAAAATTTGTGAGCTGCAATGCGGCAGCATTTTTTCATAAACAAATAAATCTTTCCCCCTTAAAGCTTTTGATATCAAATCTTTTGCATAATCTGTCACATAAACAGGCGCAAATACCAGCTTGATATCAGGTTTGTGCAACATAATCTTAAAATTATTATAATCAAATCTGTCATTAAGTATCGTTGAACTTGAAATCGAAGCATCATCCAACATCACTACGTATGAACCTTTCTCAAGATGATTAATAAACGTAGGATCTTCATTAAGTATAAAATTTTTGTCAGGGATGTTATTGATTTTTTGATACATATAATTTATTAGCCCGAAACTTTTTGTTGTATCAAGCACCGCATAATAAACATTATCAGAATTGTTCGTAACTTGCTTGATTTTCGAATGCAGCTTTTTTAAGTCTTGTGATAACTTTCTCTGCGTTATCAATAAATTCATCTTATTCATAAAATCAAAAATAAAATCATCGTTATTTGTATTCAAAAAATCAACAAAATCGCTGTAACTTATAATAATCGGGTTAAGGTTGTCTGCAATTTTTTGGGGAGTTGCTACCGTATTCGCGGAAACAATTGTCGCTTTTATTCCTAATTCCTTAATCATTTCCATATTCTTCCCGTTTAAATATTCGTCTAAACTTGTTTTTATATCACCTTTATTTTTAATCTTCTTTAAAACATTTGTCGTAAAATCCTCAAAACTTTCGCCCTGATTTAAGAAATTATAACCATTTTCAAAATTTTTTATATAAAAATAATGCTCATGATTTTCAATTTCTTTATTTTGTGATAATTTTTTCAACAGTTTTGAATCAAGCATAACGATTGATTTTCTACAGCTATACATCAAATCTCTGCAATTCTTTTCGTTAAGATACGACATCACATAAGACAACCCTACTCCCTCACCTTTACTTCCGTCTCTGACGTTCGGACGAATAGAATTTACATTCATATCTTTAAAAATTTTTTTGAATTTATCCCAGCTTTTATAACTGGAAAATTCCGACAAAACGCCCATTGTGTAATAAACATCATCCAAAGGCACATCTTTGACACGCTTTTGGATTTTTTGCGCCATTAACTTTATATCTTTCTCTTTTAATATTCCCATATCCTTATTAAGTTTTTCATAATAAGATAGCGCCTGTGACTTTTCAAACTTGTCATCAGAACTTAACGATACCCTCGCTCTAAAAACAGGCGTATAAAATCTTACGCTTGATATTCCGTTAACTCGCATATTTAATTATAATACTAAAAAAATTTTTTTTGCTAATATTGAAAATATCTGTCAAAATCAACATCATCAAAACTGCAAAGTAGTCTGAACACCTCGTCGTCCTCATCCATTCTTTGAAAGTTGTATTCATCAAATTTCCAATATTTCGGGTTAATCCCACGCACTCTGACAATTTCGCAATCTTTTAATATATTCAGCTTTTTTTTAACTATTTCTAAAGGAAGCTCAACGAGCTTGGCAAGCTCGACAGCAGTTATGCCATCAGACTTTCTGCACTTTTCGGGTGTCATAAACATAAGTTCAAGCCCGACTTTTTTCAGCTCCTTGTCTTCTTCCATAAAAACATCTTAACTAATTAAGATATTTTTTTAATCATATTTATGGAGTATCTCTTTATATGTTTTAAAATGAGTTTTGCAAACCTCATTGAGTTTTTCTCTGCCGTATTTTGAGATAAATTCACCTGCGGCGGTTTTGACCTGCTCACAACAGCCTTTGGGGAATTTTATCCCGTAAGTTTTTTCCATATCGGCAATTTTTTTGACAAATGCGGCTCTTGCAAGTACAGATGCCGCCGCGACCGCAATATCGCTTTCAGCCCGAACCATTTGCCTTAACTCTATTTTCCTCCCGTTTTTCATTAACGCCGATTTTATAAGACTTTCATCACCAAACTTATCAGATAGTGCATATTCACAAATATTGTGTTCACAGATGTTTTCTATTACTCTTGCATGACCCCATGCCAGAAGCTTGTTCAAATTATTTATTTTTCGGTAAAGCTCGTTATATTTTCCGTTTGAAACAACCACAATCGAATGAACCGCATTTGATTTAATAATTTTTTCAAGCTCAAGTATTCTGTTGTCAGAAATTTTTTTGCTGTCTTTAATGCCACAAGAGGCAAAAAGTTTTTCGTTTTTTTCATTCACAAGAACGCCTGCCACGCAAAGCGGGCCGAAAAAATCACCTTTTCCCGATTCATCAACTCCGATATGCATTAGTGAAGGCTCTCCGGTACTGCCATAGGTAAGGGTGTCGGTGCCTGTACAGGTTTTGGCGGCTGAGGTGCCGGCTGTTGTTGTACAGTCGGAAGTTGAATTTGCGGCGGCAATTTGATATTTTTCAATACATCTTGAGGATTTTTTACAGGCTCTGCAGGCTTTTCTTCTTCTTCCGCTTCTTCAGTTTCCTCAGGATTTATCTGAATATTTGCCGCGTTTAATTTGAAAGGCTCTAATACAACTTCGGGATAATTAAAATCGTTATTACCGTAAGGCTCTGTTGCAACACGCATAACATCTTTAAATATAATTGCCGGAACAGTACCGCCCTGGATTGATTTATTCATAACCGTATTGTCGTCACTTCCGACCCAAACGCCTGTTACAACATCAGGAGTATATCCGACAAAATATGCATCTTTGTTTTCATCCGTTGTACCGGTTTTACCCGCAACGGGTTTACCTATGTTTGCCGCAGCACCTGTGCCGTTTTTTATAACCGTTTTTAACATAGCAGTCATTTCTGCCGCCGATTTAAGGCTCAATTGATGTGAAATTTTTGGCTTGGACGCCTGATAAACTATTTTGCCGCGTGAGGTTTCAACCCTTTCTATCCCGTAGGGCTGAACAACATAACCTCCGTTTGCAAAAGCTCCGTAAGCTCTGGTAAATTCAAACAATTTTACCCCGTTTGACCCGAGCGCAATAGTATAATCGTATTCCAAAGGTGTTTCAATCCCGAGCATTCTGGCAATCTGCAAAACACTTCTTATCCCGACTTCTTGAATAACTCTTGCGGCACAAACATTTGAAGATACCATCAACGCACTATATACGGGGATTTTACCTCTGTATTTGTTACCGTAATTGTGCGGAGACCAGCCGCCTATCGTAATAGGAGTATCTTCTACAAAATCATTCGGGCTAATTCCTCTTTCCAATGCGGCGGCATAAACAATAGGCTTAAATGCAGACCCGGGAGGCCTGACGGCTTGAGTTACCCTGTCATATTGGCTTTTTGTGTAATCTTTGCCCCCGACATACACCAAAATTCTTCCGTTTGTAGGGTTGAAAGAAAATACAGCGGCTTGTTTATAATCGCCGGTTAAGCCCCAGTTGTTTAAATCTCTTACAACCGCCTCATTTGCCGCAATTTGAGCTTTAGAATCCAGCGTTGTTACGACTTTATACCCGCCATGGATTATTTCAGTTTCGTCAAATCCGAGTTTTTGAAGTTCACCCATTATATAATCGCAAAAATACGGTGCTTTGTTTGTCGTATAAAATTGCGGCATCTTATTCAAAACGACTTTGGCTTTTTTTGCTTGCTCATACTCGTCTTTTGTCAAATAACGCATCTTATACATACGTGTTAAGACCTGATTACGGCGTTTAATTGCCAAATCAAGATTATTAAACGGCGAATAAACCGAAGGTGCCTGCGGCAATCCTGCAATTAAAGCAAGCTCTGCAAGCGAACAGTCTTTTATGTGTTTGTCAAAATAAATTCTTGCCGCGCCCTCGACACCATAAGCGCCTGAACCTAAATAAACGTTATTCAAATACATTTCAAGAATTTGGTCTTTTGAAATTGTTTTTTCTATACGGGATGCTATAACAAGCTCTTTTATTTTTCTTGTGAATGTTTTTTCATTAGACAAAAATAAAATTCTTGCAAGCTGCTGTGTGATTGTGCTTGCGCCTTGGACAACACGGCGTGCCAAAATGTTTTGAACAGATGAGCGCACCAGCCCGAAAACATCATATCCGTTATGATGATAAAAATTCTTATCTTCCGTCGCAATTATGGCTTCTTTTAATTGTTCCGGCACATCTTTTAATTCTATTTTTGAAAAAGTATATGCCGTAAATGTCTTTATAACTTCGCCGTCATGGGAATAGAATTTTGTCACAATATTTGGCTTAAACTGTTCCAAATTTTGAATAGGCGGCTGAGATGAAAGATATAACTGCAATGAAGCAAATGCCGACAAAACAAATGCCGCGCCCAAAATAAACATAAATTTCATATTAGAAACAAATTCGCTGTCCATTTTTTTCTTTTTTATATTTCTTCTTGCAATTTCCTTGTCGGATAATTGCTTTTTTTTGTTATATTTTCTTGCCATAATTTCCCTTTTTGTGATTTTATTATAGCATGTTAATAAGAATAAACAATATTATGAAGAAAATAGCGGATTTTTTGAATGTAATCAAAAACGAGATACTATCGGAATTTGTGCCGGAGCGTGTAAGTTATGAGATAACAGGCGGCTGCAAAAAGTGCGGCAAATGCTGTAATTATATGTACAGTATGGATACATATACGGAGAAAGAATTTAAGATAATGCAATTTTTATTTCCGACCTATCGCAGGTTTTACATAAAGGGAAAAGATGATGAGGGGAATTTTATATTTGCATGTAAACTTGTGACAAAAGAGGGTTTATGTTCGGATTACAAACACAGACCGAGGATGTGCAGGAAATACCCTGCAAAACGAATAAGTTACCCCGGCAAACTTCACGACGGCTGCGGATACAAGGTTAATATCAAAACATTTGAGGATTACATGGCATCAGAAAATGTAAAAGTGAATAAGTGATTTAATAAAGCGAATAAGCGAAATCTTGCTTTTATTAACCCTTCACTCACTTTGTGCGAGCGAGCTGAGGGCGAGGCTTGACGGCGAAAATGACGAAGTCATTGCAGACGTCAAAGACCCGTTAAACGCGAGTGAGCGAGCAAGACAACGACTTTATTATTTAATTCTTGACACAATGCAAAAAATTCATTATAATGGACTGGTAGTAAAAAAAATGGAGGATACTAAAATGATTT